>CANQTH010000144.1 GCA_947626795.1 uncultured Lachnospiraceae bacterium | reverse complement strand
CCCCTGGGGACGATCGGGGAGCTTGGGGCATATAGCTTCCATGAGACCAAGAATTACACGATGGGCGAGGGCGGGCTTGTCCTGCTGAACAAGGAGGAATATAAGGGGCGGGGGGAGATCATACGGGAGAAAGGGACGGACCGCGCGAAATATTTCCGGGGCGAGACGGACAAGTACAGTTGGGTTGGCTTAGGCTCCTCCTATCTGCCAAGCGAGATGAACGCGGCCTACCTGCTTCCGCAATTGGAAGAAGCGGACAAGATCAATGCGCGTCGGCTGCAGCTGTGGGAGAGGTACTATAATGGGCTGCGGCCGTTGGCGGACAGGGGACGGATCGAGCTGCCCTTCATCCCAGGGGAATGCCAGCATAATGCGCATATGTTCTACATTAAGGCCAAGGACGCAGAGGAACGCGCAAAGCTGATCCAGTATCTGGGGGAGCATGGGGTTAAGGCCGTGTTCCATTACGTCCCGCTGCATTCCTCCAAGGCGGGGCGGGAGTTTGGGGAATTTGTCGGGGAAGACCGGAACACGACAAGGGAGAGCGAAAGGCTGCTGCGGCTGCCGATGTTCTATGCGCTGAAGGATGAGGAAGTGGACATGGTTGTGGAGCTGGTCTGGCAATTTTACCAGAAGGGAAAAGGCGCCCGCTTCCATGGGCGGTGAGCAGCAAGCTCGCATTCCTGGTGGGAGCCGATCCCATCTGGCAAATGCGCCACGAGGATGCGCAGAGATCCGGATCAGAAGATGTCTGCGGGGGCAGGCCCGAATCTTGCGCAAGGCTCGCGAGCGGGTCTTGAAAATGATGGGTTGGATGTCGGTTGTTTTGAGTTGGGGAAGGTGGATGGAGCATGGACCTGCAAGGGGAGCGGATCAGGCTTGTGCCAATATCTGATAAGGACACGGAGGATATTGTGAAGTGGCGCAATCGGGATTTTGTGCGTGAAGGCTTCATATACCGCGAGCGGTTTACCGCGGAAGGGCATGGGGATTGGCTGGAAGGCATGGTTAAGGCGGGAAAGGCGGAGCAGTTCATGATTTCGCTGAATGGGAGCGGCCGGAAAATCGGGTCCTCCTATGTTCGCGATATTGACCATGCAAACCGAAAGGGAGAATTTGGGATATTCATTGGCGAGCCAGATATGGTTGGAAAAGGGATTGGGCAGGAAACGGCCAGGCTTGTCATGGGGTATGCCTTTGAGCATTTGGAGATTCATAAGCTCTTTCTGCGCGTGCTTGCGGAAAATGAAAGGGCATATCGGAGTTATATAAAAGCGGGCTTTTTGCAGGAAGGGTATTTTAAGGATGACGTATGGATTGACGGCAGGCCGTATGATGTGATTTTTATGGCGCAGTATAAAGATCTGTGGCAGAGATGCCAGGGAAGGGGACTTTAAAAACAGGAATCCGGAGGGCTGTTGTTTTTTTCGGCGGAGATTCTTTTCGCGGAGTGACAGTCTCAATGCCAGCGTGCAACTAAAAATAGTTGCACGTTATGTTTTTGTGTGCTAAACTATATGCAAAAGGGACTAATATGAGTAATAGAGAAATTGAGAAAAGGATGATTTGCTATGAGCGATCTTTTATCATACCAGAATTATAATGGAACAGTGGAGTATTCCAAAGAAGACGGCTGCCTTTTTGGAAAAGTAATTGGAATAAAATCTTTGTTATCCTATGAAGGCAATTCGGTTAAAGAGTTGGAGCAAGATTTCCAGACGGTAATAGATGAGTATCTGAACGATTGCAGGGAACGGAATATGGAACCGGAACAACCATATAAAGGCACTTTTAATGTGAGGATCAGCCCGGATCTTCATCGGAATATCGCTGTATATGCAATGGAACATGGAAAAACCTTAAATGCGGCTGTTGAGGAAGCGATTGGAAATATGGTTGGAGCATTTTAAAGGTGGATTTTCAAGACTTGCCCGCGAGGCTTGGCGCGGAACTTGCTGTGTGTGGCTATGAGGCAGGGCGGCGTGGAGTACGCGCTGCTGGGTCTGGAGAACCAGGATTACATCCACTATGCGCCGCCGCTCAAGGTGGGCGGATATGATATGTACACGTACAACCAGCAGTACAGGAAGAGAAAGGCGCATTACGGGAGGACGGGGGAGCTTTCAGGGGACGAGAGGATGTCCGGGGTGAGGAAGGGCGAACCGTGGGGAGATCCGTGTGCATGGCGATCGTAGCGACCAGCCGTGTGGGGCTGGAGGCATATGGGAAGGAGGAAGGGATCACAGTGAGCAAGTTATGGGATGAGGTAAGGCAGGAAGGAAAAGCGGAGGAGATCGTATCCATGGGGGAGGAGTTCCAACTGCCGCGCGAGGCGATCTTAAAGAGGCTGCAGGAGAAGCTGGGGGTAGGGATCCAGCAGGCGTAGGAATATTTCAAGAGGTTTGCGAAGGGGACTGCCGCGGTGTGAGGCCGCGGCAGTCCCATTTGATTGTAAGGCAGTCTTTTAATAAACCACCTGCTATGCAGGTGTGATAACAGCCGCTTTAGCTTACAGAAAAAACC
>CANQTH010000143.1 GCA_947626795.1 uncultured Lachnospiraceae bacterium | reverse complement strand
AAGTCATTGCAGAATACCAGAAACAAACCAACAAGCATCAGGGAAGGAGGGTATTTTTATCCAAAAAGAAAACAGGGCGCAGGGGAAAATGCGCAGAGAAGAGCAGCAGGAAACCCTGCACAGAGAAGAGGCAAAGGAAATTTTACCGGAAGAAAAAGCACAGGAGACGCCAAAGAAAAGAACGCCACAAGAGGCGAAAAAAGACAGGTCACAGAAGACGCCAAAGAGAAAAGAGCCACAGAAGGAGCGAAAAGACAAGTCACAGGGGACGCGAATGGAAGAGCCGCAGGAGATTCCGCAGGAAGGAGAGGGCAGCCCCGACGAAAGCCCAAGGCAGATCTATGACAGGATCTTCAAGCGGATCTTCTCCCTGTCCGATAAAGCGGTCATCAGCCTCATCAACGGGCTGTTTGGAAAGGATTTCCCGCTGGACAGCACAGTGTGGTATCCCAACCGGGAGTTCGTGCTGCCCGGGCTGGAGGAGCGTCTCGCGGACGTCATCGTCGTCATCGGGGGCGTCCATGCGTTCCACCTGGAGGCGCAGATGACGAAGGATGAGATGATCGTCCTGCGCGCGTTCGAGTACAGCTTCCAGTACGCGCTGTCAGCGGGAAGCGGGCCGGACCGCCTGGACTTCCCGGACATCGCGGTCATCTATCTGGACCAGGAGCGTGGGCTGCCGGAGGAGAGCGTCCTGCACATCACGTTCGGGAGCCAGGGGAGCTTTGACTACCATGTGAGGAACTGCCTGTACCTGTCGCATGACGCGCAGGAGCTGGACCGCCGGAAGATGATCGTGCTCATTCCGTTCCAGACGCTGCGCCTGCGCAGCCTGGTAAAGCAGTGGAAGGAAGCCATGGAAAAAGGGAAACCCTTCGATGAGGAAAAATTCTATCGGTTGCAGGAGGAGATCAGAAATGATATAATGGGCAGCATAGAGAAGAATCTGAAAGTAGGGAACATCACCGCGGATGACGCCAGGCAGCTTACGGAGCTTACGAACCGCCTGCACAGGCATATCTGCAGGGATGTTGCGAAAAAACAGGGAGGTGAGGAAGGGATGAAGCCGCTGCTGCCGGGGGCGCTGGAACTTCCGAATGACAAATACCGTTTCCGCATCGACGAGCTGGAGAGGCAGATTGAGCAGTATAGGGACGAGAACGCGAGGCTGAAAGAGAAGATTGCGCAGATGGAAGCCCAGATTGGGGAATCTGCAGGGATGTTGTAAAACAGTAGAAGGCAAGGAAGAGATGAAGCCGCGCCTGTTGAAAGAAAAGAAGTTTTAGCGTAGCCGTTCAGCCCAGGGTAGCAGGGCAGCCGGAGGCTGAACTGTTACGAAAAACAGGAAACAGGAAAATTTGGGAAAGGAAAGGGAAAGGAAAATTTGAAAAAAGAGCCTTGACATCTGTTCCATGGGATGGTATAATCTGATTCATGGTGATTTTGTTTTGTGCGGAAGTGCTGGAATTGGCAGACAGGCAAGACTAAGGATCTTGTGTCTGTATAGACGTGTGGGTTCAAGTCCCATCTTCCGCATTCGCTTAAAGAGTAGGAAACCTCGTTTGGGGCTTCCTATTTTTCTGTTTTTGGACAGTTCAAGGCCCGATCGCGAGCCTTGGCGTAAGATGCGGGACGGAGTTTTCCTGTTCCCGCGAACTTCGCGTCTGCCGCCAAGCCCTGAACCGCTGATTTTTGAAATATGCATTGCCATTCCCGGGGATTGCTTGTATAATAGGAGGCAGGAAAGCTTGGAGGGCGGTCTGAGCGGCCGGGAAAGAAGGGACGTAAGGATGCTGAGGGAAATCGAGGCCGTCATATTCGATCTGGACGGGACGCTGGTGGATTCCATGTGGCTGTGGCACGACATCGATGTGGAATTTTTAGAGCAGCGCGGGCTGGCTTTGCCCAAGACCTACCAGAGCGCGATCGAGGGCATGAGCTTTACGGAGACGGCGGCGTATACGAAGGAGCTGTTTTGCCTAAGCGAGAGCGTGGAAGAATTGAAGGATATCTGGAATCGGATGGCGATCGAGAAATATACATACGAAGTGCCGTTTAAGCCGGGCGCGGAAGATTTTTTGAAATATCTGAAAAAAAAGGGCGTCCGCGTCGGGATCGCGACGAGCAATTCCAGGAAGCTGGTGGACGCGGTCGCGGAGGCGCTGGGGCTGTACGGTTATGTCGGAGAGGTCGTGACGTCCTGCGAGGTGGAGCATGGCAAGCCAGCCCCGGACGTTTACCTGGAGGCGGCAGCGCGCTTAAAGGCGCGGCCGGGGCGGTGCCTCGTGTTTGAGGACGTCCCAATGGGCATCCTGGCGGGGAAGAACGCGGGGATGCGAGTGTGCGCCGTGGAGGACGCGTTTTCGGCGGCGCGGCGTGAAGAAAAGCGTCGGCTGGCGGATTATTACATCACGGACTACCACGAGATCTTGGATCGCGCGTAGCGGGCCATCGGCTCGGGCTGGCGTGAAGAAAAGCGTCGGCTGGCGGATTATTACATCACGGACTACCACGAGATCTTGGATCGCGCGTAGCGGGCC
>CANQTH010000142.1 GCA_947626795.1 uncultured Lachnospiraceae bacterium | reverse complement strand
TGTACAAAGACACGATCGCCACGTAAGGCATAGGTGGGAATACACACGGCCTGACACGGTGGCAATGACATGACTGCCTCGCAAAGCATGGGCAGAGATGCATACGTGTATATGTGCATACAATCTGACGCAGTGCCACAGATGCCTCATAAAGCACGGAAGGAATATACACTGTACAAAGACACGATCGCCATGTAAGGCATAGGCTGAAACACACACGGCCTGACACGGTGGCAATGACATGACTGCTTCGCAAGGCATAAACAGGAATGCATACGTGTATATGTGCATACAATCCGACGCAATGCCACAGATGCCTCATAAAGCACGGCGGAAATACGAACAGCTCAAAGACACGATCGCCACGTAAGGCATAGGCGGGAACACACACGGCCTAACGTGGCGGCAACAGCACAACCCCCTCGCAAGACATGGCGGGATGCACACGCCCCACACTCGGCGGCAACAGCACAGCCGCCGCATAACACACGGTAATCCGCAGGGAATCCTAGGCACCTGCTGGTTATAAAATATGTGAGCTGGCCTCACACGGAACAATCCAAACAAGAACAGCCTTTGGGAACGGACTCCCTAAATAAAAGGCGGAACACGGAGGTAATGATATGTCAATGGTAGTACAACACAACCTAACAGCAATGAACTCAAACAGGATGCTCGGCGTGACGACAAGCGGGCAGTCCAAGTCGGCTGAGAAGCTCTCCAGCGGCTACAGGATCAACCGCGCGGCTGACGACGCAGCCGGGCTGACGATCTCGGAGAAGATGCGCAAGCAGATCCGCGGCCTCTCCCGTGCGTCAACAAACGCGCAGGACGGCGTGTCCGCAGTGCAGACGGCGGAAGGCGCGCTGACCGAGGTTCACTCCATGCTCCAGCGTATGAACGAGCTGGCAGTGCAGGCGTCCAACGGCACGAACAGCGAGGCTGACCGCGACGCGATCCAGGCGGAGATCGAGCAGCTCACGACGGAGATCGACCGCGTGTCCGAGACGACAAAGTTCAACGAGACCTACCTGCTGAAGGGCAACACGGCAGGCACGACGACCGCAAAGAAGATCAACGCGCATGACGCAGGCATTGACGGCAAGCTGGTGGACAATGGCGACACAGCTCTGTTCACGAAGGTATTGGAGAACGGCGACAAGGCAAAGATCGCCGGGGTTGAGTATACGATCGGCAACAAAGCAACGAAAGACTCTACCGACGGCTATGCGGTTTATGCTGCTGACAAAATTGGAGATCAAACACTCCAGGCAGGCGACACCATCACCTATATGGATGGCGATGTAGAAAAAACTGCCACAATGGTCGAAAAAGTCGAAAATGCGGATGGTTTCAAAAATGGCACCGTATTTGAAGTCGTAGACGAAACCGGACATAAGAAGACTTATACGATTGCAGCCGCTTCTAAAGAAAATGGGGATGGTGCGGCAGAAATCAAAGCAGATGAAGCAAAAGCGCTCATCGCGGACGAGCTTGCCAAGGGCCATACCGTAACAATGACAAAATATAACGATGGCACCTCCACCACAGATGTGAATTGGGAAATCGTTGGCGAAGATACACTGGAAGATAACGAGATTGCTGCCAATGTCTGGAATACAGCAGCCACTAGTACAGTTAATGGTATGCTGACTGAGGCAACTGGCTTAGGGAAAACAGCCGCCGGCATTAAATCTGTAACGCTGAACGGTGAAACAACCACTTTCACAGCAAAAACGCCTGTCAGCTCCAAAGATATCGCAGAAATCATTGGCAAGTTGCAGAAGGGTGACAAGATTAAGGTTTATGCTGACAGCCAGGACGCAGATCCCGCACCAATTGAAATCACCATCGCTGAAAAAACTGACGTCAAGAAAGGCGAATACACTATCGAGGATGCATTAAGAGCCATTAACGTAGATGCAGACGATATCGACGGCGTTGAATTTTCCATTGACGCACAGAATAAAGACGCCCTTGAATTATTGGCAAAAGCTGAAATTGAAAATGTCCGTGCTGCCGATGGAACCACTACATTTAACGGATCAAAGATGGTATCTGTTGTGGGCAGCCCGGCAGGCGACGAGTCCACGGAAGGCAACATCCTGACCGTAAACGAGGCATATGCCAAGATCGCGGAAGAACTGCAGAAGGCAAGCAGCATCGGTGTGGACGAAGGCAGCGAGGCTTCCGTAACCAGCGACGGCAAGGGGAACTTCACCATCACCAAGGGTTCCGCCACCGTCCAGGAAGACCTTTCCTTCAACCTCCATGTTGGCGCGGACGCTGACATGACGAACAAGATCGGCGTGAACATCGAGGCAATGAGCGCAGCTGGCCTTGGCATCAAGGGCCTGGAAGTCTATGCGAAGGACGAGAACGGCAAGACCATCAACGATGGCGGCATCAAGGCGACTTACGCGATCGACGCGATCGCGGACGCGATCTCCAAGGTGTCCGCACAGCGTTCCGCTCTCGGCGCTGTCCAGAACCGCTTAGACCACACGATCGCCAACCTCGACAATGTCGTTGAGAACACGACCGCGGCAGAGTCCCGCATCCGCGACACGGACATGGCCACGGAGATGGTGGAATACAGCAAGAACAACATCCTTGCGCAGGCTGGCCAGTCCATGCTCGCGCAGGCGAACCAGTCCAACCAGGGCGTGCTGTCCCTGCTTGGGTAATCTCCTTAATCCGTACAGCAGGACTGTACTCCATAAAAG
>CANQTH010000141.1 GCA_947626795.1 uncultured Lachnospiraceae bacterium | reverse complement strand
GGTCTGTTACCGGATGCTTCTGATCACACTGTTTTAATGTGACGGAAGCATCCGGTTTTAATTTGACGGACAACACCTTGGGAGGAAGGAGAGGCGCGAGGAGATCCAAAGATATGAGGAAGGGCGGGCCGTGGGAAGGTCCGTGTGCATGGCGATCGCAGCGACCAGCCGTGTGGGGCTGGAGGCATATGGGAAGGAGGAAGGGATCACAGTGAGCAAGATATGGGATGAGGTAAGGCAGGAAGGCCGGGCAGAAGGCCGCATGGAGGGCCGGGCGGAAGGCCGGGCAGAGGGCCGGGCGGAAGGAAAAGCGGAAGAGATCGTATCCATGGGGGAAGAGTTCCAATTGTCGCGCGAGGCGATCCTAAAGAGACTGCAGGAGAAGCTGGGGGTAGGGATCCAGCAGGCGGAGGAATATTTCAAGAGGTTTGCGAAGGGAACTGCCGCGGTGTGAGGCAAAATCGCGGACAGAAAGCCGGAAAGCCGCATAAACAGCGGGTTTTCCGGCTTTTTGATGTCCGTAAATTAAGGGGTTGACAAAAATGTGTCGGGGGGGGGGTAGAATAGTAGGTGGCAGGGCTTTCCTTTTGAAAATGGAAGATCAGGAAGATTAAGGAAAGGGGAAGCGTTTTCCGCGCAAGCGGATGAGAGGAAAGCTTACAGAAGATGCCGCACCATGATAAGGGAGGAACGAATGAAAAAGATCAGCAACCGTATTGGCTACAAGATCATGGCCTTGGCGCTGGTTCCGTTGATCGCCTTGAGCATCGTGATGTATGTGATCGCGGCGAGGAAGACGGCGAGCGGGATTTACGACGAGGCATATCTTGGAATGAAGGCGACGACCCTTGCGATCCGGGATATTTTCGAGATGGGGAACGAGAACCCGTACCGCATGGACGAGAACGGCGATCTGTGGCGGGGGGACATGAATATCACGCAGTCCTTTGAGATCGTGGATCATGTCAAAGAGAGCACAGGCATGGAAGTGACGGTTTTTTGGGGAGACGAGAGGATCCTGACTTCCATTCAGGACGAGAAAGGAGAACGCCAGGTACATACGACTGCTTCTGCGGAAGTTGTGGAGCATGTCTTGAAAAATAACGAGACGTACTGCACCAAGAACATTGAGATCTTAGGGAAAAAATATCTGGTATGCTACATCCCGTTTTACCAGCCCGGCGGGGACGAGGCCGTCGGCATGGTATTCCTTGGGACGCATCAGGAGGCGGTCGATTCCATCATCCACCGCGTGCAGCTCCAACTGCTCGTCACGATCTTAGGAGCGATCGTGATGCTGGTGATCGGGGTATATTTCCTCACAAAAAGCATCGAGCGCGCGCTGCACGGGAGCATGGACGCCCTGGACGAGCTGGCCCAGGGGAAGCTGGATGGCGAAGTAAAGGATTATGTCCTTAGGAGAAAGGATGAACTTGGCGATGTGGGGCGGTGCGTGCAGCGTATGCAGGGCGAGCTGCAAGGCATGATCCAGAATATCCGGGACAAGAGCGACAACCTGAACGATAAGGCGGAACAGATCCGCGGGATTTCCGGCGACCTTCACCAGGTGATGGAAGAGGTCAACCATTCCGCGCAGGAGATCGCGTCGAGCTGCTCCACGCAGGCGGAGCGCGCGGACGAGACAAGCGCGAACGTGACGTCCATGGGGACGATGATCGAGGATAACGATACGGAGCTGAAGAAGCTCAATGAGATTTCCGGGCATATGAAGGACGTGTCCATCCAGGCGGTTGATCAGTTTGAAGAGCTGAACCAGGCGATGGCGAGCGTGAAGGAGGCGATTTCCTTCCTGCTCCAGCAGACAGAGCTGACGAACGAGTCCGTTTCCAAGATAAGCCTGGCTACGGATATCATCACGGAGATCGCGTCCCAGACGAACCTGCTGTCCCTTAACGCGACGATCGAGGCTGCGCGGGCGGGCGAGCATGGCAAGGGTTTCGCGGTCGTGGCGTCCGAGATTTCGAGCCTGTCGGAGCAGTCCAACGCGGCCGCGGGGGAGATCCAGATGATGGTTACGAATCTGAACGCCAATTCCGAGCAGACGACGGAGCGCGTGGAACAGGTGCGCAAGGTCATCGAGCGGCAGGAAGGGGATATCCGCAAGACGAGCAGCATTTTCCAGAGCGTCTGCGACGGCATAGAAGAGGCCGTTTCCGGCATGAAGATCCTGATGGCGTCCGGCAAGGAACTTTTCAAGAGCAAGAGCAACACGATCGCGCTCGTGCAGGAGTCTTCCGCATTGTCGGAGGAAAATTCCGCCAACGTGGAAAAAGTGATGAACTCGATCGACGACATATATCGCGGCTTGGGAGATATCTCCGAGAAGACGAAGTATCTGCATGAATTGTCAAATCAGATGAAAGACAGCATCAACGTATTTACAGGATGACATTTTGTTTCCTCTTTCCAAGCGCTGCCGTATCTTGCAGCCCCATACGCCCCACTTTCATTCTCTTTTCAGCGCCGGACTTGAGCTTGCATAATTCCGGCTTCCTCTTTGGCTGGCGATGGGGCTGCAAGATGCGGCAGTGCGCCTGATATGCCGCAGGCTTTGCGCTTGTTGCGAAGCCCATAAGGATACAAAGGTTTCGATAAGAGGGGGATCCGCCCTCACCGAAGGCGGTCTGAGCTGTTACCCGGGGTTCAGAGATTCAGAAAAAATTCCTTGACAATTTTTAGGAAAAAAGGTAGAATGGCACTGTTGCTGATTTGCGGCATATGCCCAGTTAGCTCAGTTGGTAGAGCAGAGGACTGAAAATCCTCGTGTCTCTGG
>CANQTH010000140.1 GCA_947626795.1 uncultured Lachnospiraceae bacterium | reverse complement strand
AGGTTTTGCGAGAGAAGAATTTTGATCAGGGAAGACATTTGGGCGGCGGCTTCTTGACGCCCCTCCCGGTGTCCTTCCAGACGTCCTTCCCTGCGTCCTTTTTCCAGATTTTCCCGATCTCTCATCATCAAAGTCATATACTCAACCTCCATTTCTCTGCTCTGTTTTACTTCATTCACCTTTTTCTGTATTTCCCGGATAAAGGGATTGGAAGCCCTGGCCGCAAAGGCGTCAGTGGTGTTTTCCACATATGCGAGGAACTCTTTCATGTCGCTGTCCACGTCGTCCAGGACGCCTTTCGTATTCAGGAAGATCTTTGTCGTGTCATCCCCGAGAGGGATGGACATATTTTCCAGGCAGCGGTTTTCAAATGTGTAGATATGCCGCCTGTCCGCGAAAGGGTCAAAGGTGCAGATGAAGATCACATATGATTTTCTCAGCTCCGTGTAATAGCTGCCGGCCTGGATCAGATCAAGGTCTATGCAGCCCTGGTAATACCGTGTCCGCTTGGGCAGCACGGATTTCTGTCCGCGCTGCATCTCCACGTTATAAATGGAGCCTTTGTCATCGTTCACATATACGTCGAGGCGGATGCCTTTTGCTTCGTATAAGATGTTGATGGATTTCTGCGTGGCGGGGACTTCCACTTTTTTGATCGGCACTTTTAAGATCTGCTCTAAGACCTTGCGGCAGATCTCCATGTCGCTCATCACTTTGGCAAACAGGAAATCATCCTCAAGATTCAGTTCCTGGATGGTTTTTTCGCTGCCTGGCATGGGATGCCTCCTTTCCGTATGGCGAGTTTTAAGGATAAGGGCAGGTCGTCTTTCTGCGCGCTGCGCGCGAGGCTCTGGTCGGCGCGTAACAAGCCTTTTTTCTTATTATACATCGGATGCGCTCTCTTGAAAACTGAAATTTTTGTGAAATTTCATATGCAAATTTTCCATGCGGCGCATAAGTCACTGGCGCATGGTGCGGATCAGTTCCAGAAGCAGATGCCGCTGCTCCGGCGTCAGGCATCCCCAGTCCTGCAGCAGTGCGGCTTGTTCCGGGGAGAGCGATACCATGCCGTCTTCGCTGAAAAATTGGCTTAATGTGATCCCGAACGTATCGCAGATGGCTTCCAGCGTGGAAATGCCCGGCACAGTATTCCGATGAAAAATATTTGCGATCGTGGAAGTCGGGAGCTTGGATTCTTTTACCAACCGATATTCGCTCCATCCGCGTTCTTTTGTCAGCTTTTTGATCTTTTCCGGTACGTTCACAGCATCCACCACCTTTGAGAGTTATTTTATCGTTCATTATGGAATGAAAATAGAACTTAATATGGCGGCAAAAACATACTCAAAGTAGTTCTGTTATGAAGGAAATGCAATGTAGTATGATTGTTTTAAGAACAAAAAACGTATGCAAAGGAAGGAGCAGACACATGAGGAAACGAAGGCTGGTAGCGGCGCTGCTGTCTGTGGCGATGGTGTTTCAGATGGACGGCATTGCGATGGCGCAGGAAGCGGCAAAAGATGAAAGGGCAGCGGAACAGGAAACGGCGCAGGAAGCTGTGAAGATTTCTTCCGAAGAGGATCTGCGGAAAATGGCAGAGGACTTGTCGGGAGATTATGTGCTGGAAAAAAGCATTTCCCTGGAAGAGGAATGGATTCCGCTGGGGGATAAGGAAACGCCTTTTACAGGGACATTAAATGGAAACGGCCATGCGATACGCGGCATGGATGTGGAGATCGGGCAGTCGGAAGAGATTTGTTACGGCGGGTTATTTGGCGTTGTGGAAAATGCGCGGATTGAGAATCTCGCGCTGGAGGATACGGAGATTGAAAGCCAGACCGAAGGCGGCGTTTCAATCGGAGGAGTTGCCGGAAAGGCGACAGACAGCCAGATCAGCGACAGCTATGTTTCCGGGAAGGTCATGGCAAAAGATGGAACAAACCGCACGATTGGCGGGATTGCCGGAACGGTGTTCCAGACAGCGGACAGCCCGGATGGGCAGGCAGGGATAGAAGCCTGCGTTTCCAGAGTGAATATTTCGGAAACCGGGAACGGCGAAATCGGCGCAATTGCCGGATGGACCAGCGGCGCGGAATGCGTCCGGAATTGCTATACCGATAACGAGAGCCTTCCATTATTTGGGATTGAGATGGAAGAAGGCGATAGCCGTCTGCTGCAGGGGGACGCGTGCCTAAGCGAGAATCACTATATTGGCTTTGATTTTGCGTCAGTCTGGGCAATGACGGAAACCGGGGCGAAGCTCGCCGTGCAGGCAGCGGATGATGAAAAAGACGGCTATAAGGAAGCGTTTTCCTATGCGGCGGATGCACAGGAAGAGGCGGAAAAAGGGGAGGATGAAACCGAGGCTGCTATAGAAGAAACCACAGCAGAAGCGGTTGGCAAAGAGGCAGCGGCAGAAACTGTGGCAGAGAGTGCGGAAGAGGATTCAAAAGAAAAAATTGCGGAAAAGGAACAGGCTGAATCTGAAAAAACAGATGAAAATAAAGAAGAAACTGTTTTGAAAGATGTGGATGGGACGAAAAAAGAAACGAAAAAACAGTCCCAAAAAATTGCCGCGTACGCAGGGGAATCAAAGGGAGTGATGGCAATCGCGTCTTCCAGCGACCTGGTAAGCGGGGATTTTACTTATACGCTGTCCGGATCGGAGGTTACGATCACAGGGTATAAAGGAAGCGGAGGAAGCGTTACGATTCCGGATGAGATTGAAGGATATGCGGTGACGGCGATTGGAAATTACGCGTTCGACAGGTGCGGCGCGCTGGAGGGAATAGAGCTGCCGGAGGGGCTGAGGTCCCTGGGCTA
>CANQTH010000139.1 GCA_947626795.1 uncultured Lachnospiraceae bacterium | reverse complement strand
CTTCACAGTTACGGAATCCGGCTCATTGAAAGTTTGCCTTCGGCAAAGAGCCGGATTCCCACTCGGCAAAATTTACACATTCTTACGGACTTTGCAGCAAGTGCAAAGTCCTGGGCTGAACGGTTACGTTACTTTGTAATATTTTGATTTTCCCGTTGCGGGAAAAGAAAAATGCGGGTATCATAGAGTGTAAGAAAACAGGAGGAGGAAAGCAGGCCATGGGAAAATATCAGAGAAGAAAGAAAAGGATCGCGGCGTTCTTTGCGGGGCTGTTGGCCGCAAGCGCCGTCTTGGGCGGGATGGGGGCGCAGACGGCTTTGGCCCGTGGCGCGTCGTCCCCTGGCGGGATTGAGGCGCAGGCGGCCGCGCTGTCCGGGGGCGGGGAGGAGCAGAGGCCTTTTAAGCATCCGGGCCTGCTCCACACGGAAGAGAGCTTCGCCAAAATGCGGGAAAATGTTGAAAACGGGGTGCAGCCGAACCTGGATACCTGGAATCTATTGAACAGCGACGGGTTCTCCGACCCCAACTGGCAGGGCCGCCCGCTGGAACGGGTAGACCGGGGCGGCGACCTGAAAAACGTGGCGCAGTTCTACATTGATATTGAACGCGCGTACCAGAACGCGCTGATCTGGAAGATCGGCGGGGATGAGGCGCACGGAGAGGCCGCGTGCCGGATCTTAAACGGCTGGTCGCATACGATGAAGAGCCTGACCGGGAACGCGGACCGTTTTCTGGCGGCGGGCATCCATGGGTATACGTTGTCAAACGCGGCGGAGATCATGCGGGAGCATCCGGATTTTGACAAAGAGGCGATGGAAACGCTTTTGCTGGACGTTTTTTATCCGATGAACGATGATTTCCTGAAACACCATAACAGCGCGCACATTGGGAATTATTGGGCGAACTGGGATCTGTGCAATATCGCGTCCATGATCTCCATCGGCGTGTTCTGCGACCGGAGGGACATTTACCAGCAGGCCGTCGATTATTATAAAAATGGGCTGGGGAACGGCTCGCTGTACAACGCGATGCCGTTTGTGTATGACGAGGGCCTGGCGCAGTGGCAGGAATCCGGGCGCGACCAGGGGCATACGACGTTCGGCATAAGCCTCTTGGGCGCGATCTGCGAGACGGCGTGGAGCCAGGGGGACGACCTCTATCGGCTGTCGGACAGCCGTTTCCTAAAGGCGGCGGAATATGTGGCGAGATACAACAGCCTGCAGGAAGACGTCCCCTATATGCCGTACGAGTGGCTGAAGGGGCAGACCGGGAGCAGCGAATGGCAGACCGGGATCAGCGAGGCGGCGCGGGGAAGCTGGCGTCCGGTTTATTCGCTGGTTTACGATCATTATGTCAACCGCATGGGGTATAAAGCCCCCAACATGGAGGCGATGATGGCCGCGTCCGGGGACGGATATATTGAAGGCGGGCAGCGGAACGGGGACGAGCTTGGCTGGCAGACGCTGACGTTTGCGAATATCGGGAGCAGGGAAGCGGCCCGGGAAGTTTTGGGCGAGTTCCCGGACGGGATTTACCGGATCTGCACGGTGCGGGAGGAAAAATCCCTGGTGGCCGGGGAAGACGGGAATCTGACGCTTGCCGCGAAAGGCGAGGAGGAAAGCGAACAGTGGCTTTTGGAAAACGCGGGCGACGGCGAGTATTATGTCACAAACGTGTCCACCGGGAAATCCATGCAGATCGGGGACGCGGACGTCGTCGAAGGCGGGGCAGGCGGGATGTACGACTACGGGACGCAGATCGGGACGGGGGAATTCGTCGGGTCGCTCGCGCAGAAATTCGCCTTTTTGCCCGATGCGGACACGGGGAACTGCCGTATCATCCCGACCGCGAATTATCTCGTACTGGATATCCTGGACGGCAGGATCGTGGACGGCGCGCCCATCCTGCAGTGGCGGGATCACGCCTCCGATTGGCAGAGGTGGAAGCTGGAAAAAATTTCGGAGGGGGAGACGGAAAACCCCGGCGATCCGGGCGGTACAGGCAGCTCCGGTAATCAGAGCGGCGCGGGAAGCTCCGGCAGCCAGGGCGGCGCAGGGAACTCCGGCGATCCGGAAGGCAGCCAGGGCGGCGCGGGGAACTCCGGCGATCCGGAAGGCAGCCAGGGCGGCGCGGGAAGCCAGCCTTCCGTTCCCGCGAGAGTTCCTTACGTCAAGGCGGCGCAGCAGAAAACCAGCCGCTATGTAAAGGTGACGTTTGGGAAGGCGGCCGGGGCGAAATCGTACGGGATCTACCGCTCCGCGAAAGCGGGGAGCGGCTACCGCAAGATCGGGACAGCGAAGGCGTCCGGCTATTTAGACAAGAAGGTGTCTGCCGGGAAAACATATTATTATAAAGTGAGGGCGCAGGGGGCCTCCGGCAGCGGCGCGCTCAGCAAGGGATATGCCAGGATCAGGGTTCTGGCGCGCCCTTCCGTCAAGGCGCGCAAAAACAGCGCGGGCAAGACGGTCGTTTCCTGGAAAAAGGCGGCCGGGGCAAGCGGGTATGCCATATATGCGTCCGCCCGGAAGACGAAAGGCTACCGCCTGGTCAAGACCGTAAAGTCCGCGGGCGCGGGGAAAGCGGCCCTGGGCGTTTTTGGAAAAAAGAAGGCGCAGTATGTGAAAGTGCGCGCCTACGCGAAAGAAAAAGGAAAGAAGGTCTACGGGCCGTATTCTAAGGCGGTACGGGTCAGGTAAGAATTGGCGTCCCGATTACGGAATCCGCCCCCTTCCGGATTGAGTCCGGCGGGGGCGGATTCTCGCTTAGATGAACGGCAGACAGCTACGGCCTCGGCACTACGCCCGCCTGGACGAGCTGCCTGCGGATCTTCGACCCAATGGACGCCGCAAGGAG
>CANQTH010000138.1 GCA_947626795.1 uncultured Lachnospiraceae bacterium | reverse complement strand
AGGACGATCTTGAATCAGGGAAAGGCGCAAGGCATTAGGGAAAACCAAAGGCAGACAGCGCTGCGGATGTTGAAAAGAGGAAAACAGACGGTTGAGGAGATAGCGGAAGATACAGGTCTTAGCGTGGCGGAGGCAGAGCAGCTTGCGGGGCTTCAGATAGTGTGAGGTATAGAATAAGAATTGCGCAAAAACAGGAAATGAACAAACAACAAACGGCAGCAGGATTTTGCCTCCTGCTGCCGTTTGTTGTTTCCGTGTTACCCCACACTTGGGGCGGTCAAACCATGCCCTGCAGCCTGCTGCGGGGGTATTTGGTTTGAAAAGAGGATCTCCGAAAGCGCCTGCGCAAAAAAGCGATGCAGGCCCGTTTTATGTATTAACCGAAGTACCTCTTTAACAATCCTGCGAACGCCTTGCCGTGCCGTGCCTCGTCCCTTGCCATTTCATGCACGGTGTCGTGGATGGCGTCAAGGTTTGCTGCCTTCGCGCGTTTTGCAAGGTCGGTTTTCCCGGCGGTCGCGCCGTTCTCAGCCTCTACCCTCATCTCCAGGTTCTTCTTGGTGCTGTCCGTTACGACTTCGCCAAGCAGCTCCGCAAATTTTGCCGCGTGTTCCGCTTCTTCATAAGCGGCCTTCTCCCAGTACAGGCCGATTTCCGGATAGCCTTCCCTGTGAGCGACCCTTGCCATGGCAAGATACATGCCGACTTCGGTGCATTCCCCGTTGAAGTTAGCCCTCAGATCCTCCAGGATATCCTCGGAAACGCCCTGAGCGACGCCTACGACGTGTTCGGAAGCCCAGGTCAGGTCGCCGGACTGTTCCGTGAACTTAGAAGCCGGAGCGTTGCACTGCGGACATTTGTCCGGTGCGGAATCTCCCTCATGCACATAACCACATACGCTGCATACAAATTTTTTCATAATCTCTCATCCTTTCCTCATGATTTATTTTATATAGTAAACCTTACTATCATAAAACTTTTTTGCCGACTTTGCCGACGCAAGGCGGCGTTCGCAAAACGCCCATGCGCGTTCCCGCGGGAATACGCCGGATGGGTATTTTTAACCGAGCGCTTTGCTTTGGATCCTGGCCATGGACGTTACTCTTACAGTTAGCTCGGCCCAGGCTGCCTTGCGGCACATGGGAGGTTCTGCTTAGTGCTGCTTTGTTCCCAACCTGACACGGTTCACAGAGACCCATTGCGCAAGACCCAAACGTCATCACCACTTATAAAAGGCAGCCCCACAACCAAAAACCCGGGGCAAAGCATCACTCCAACTATAGCGGATTGTTGGTACAGGGCGCCGCTACTGCCCCAGCTGCTCGGAGATTTAAGTATATCCTTTTTGGACGGAAAAGTCAATGGGTTTGAAGTTTTTTGAGTTCCCCGGCGCGCTTTTTTTCACGCAGCGCCCGGAAAAAGCCGCTGAGCATGGAAGAGCATTCTTCCCCCAGAACCCCGGTTTCCAGCTCCGCCTGGTGATTGAAGGCGGGGATATTGAGCAGGTTCAGCACGGATCCGGCGCATCCGGCCTTGGGATTCATGCAGCCGACGACGACCCGGTCTAAACGCGCCTGAATGATCGCCCCGGCGCACATTTGGCAGGGTTCCAGCGTCACATACATCGTGCAGCCCTCCAGGCGCCAGTCCCCCAGCTTTTTGCAGGCTTTCTTTATGGCGGCGAGTTCCGCGTGGGCGAGCGTGTTTTTATCGGTATTCCTGCGGTTGTACCCGCGCGCGATGATCTTCCCGTCGGCGACGATGACGCAGCCGATGGGCGTTTCTTCTAGTTTCGCGGCCTTTTTTGCCTGCCGGATGGCTTCTTTCATGAATTTTTCGTCCTGGGTCATAAGAATTGCTCCTCGTCTGTATTATGATCGCATGGCTTGTGGCGCGCTCCGCATCGCTTTGGGCGTCGTCATAGCTATCGCTATGATACCATATTTTCGGGACTGCGGCATTAAAAAATTTTGGCTGCGTGGGAACTTTCCGTAACTGTGAAGCCGAAGGCCGAACGGTTACAACTTTCCGGGCAGGACGGCGTCAGGACTCCATAAAAACAGGATGCGGCTCAATGAGTGGGAGGATAAGAAGCCGCATCCTGCGTTTCAAATGTTTAATTCAGATGTCGATACCAATAGCCAAATTCCCCGGTTTTGATCGGGGCGGATTTTTCACAGCGGAACTCCGGGAAGCCGAACAGCGCGGCCATGACGCGTTCCGGGTTCTGGAAAACGCCGGGAACCCCGAGAAACCACCGCTTGCCCCCGGACGTTTCCGTCAAGCCCAGGATCAGGTGGCGGTAATTGAAAAACCCATGGAGCAAAAAGCTGTTGTTCCCCAGATACCAGAACTGCCTGGGGAGCAGCCGCAAGTCTTTTAAGTCAAGGCGCACGCAGCGCGTCGTATCGTCCCCGGCAAACGGTGTCATGACCGGATAGTTCTCCAGGATGAGATTCCATTTCAGGTCCCAGTCCTCCGGCAGGCTTTCCGCAGGCTTCCAGGAAGAAAGGTTTCGGGCGTGACGAGGTCCGCGGCTGGGATTGCCGAAAGATTTCGGCGCGGCTTCGGTCGCCTTGACGTTGGAAGAAGGCGGCTGGGGCTGCGTCCCTTGCGTGAGAGAAGGTGCGTCCGGGCGGTTTCCGGTGTTTACGGTAATGCCGTGTTCAGGCGTCTCCAGATCCACCGTACGGAAATCCGCGCTGCCAGCGGCCGTGCCATCCGGCATCTGTCCGCTCTGCGCCAACTCGGCGCAATTCGTTTTGTCTTCCGTCTTTTGCGCGCCGCTATGCGTCAGATTTGCGCTTGCCGTTCCGTTATGCGTTTGCCGCCCGTCTTGAGCCGCCCCCGCGCCATCCGTCCTTTGCGCGCCGCTATGCGCCGCCCCCGCGCTATCCGTTCTGCTCTGC
>CANQTH010000137.1 GCA_947626795.1 uncultured Lachnospiraceae bacterium | reverse complement strand
ACAAAGGGGGCCATCCGGCGGTCGCCCTTGCGGTACTCCACCAGGACCTTGTCGGCGGCAAAGACGTCGCCGGCACAGTAGAGGTATTAAACAGTTTGGCCCAGGACTTTGCACACGCTGCAAAGTCCGTAAGGATACGAAGATTTGGCCAAGGGGGAATCCGCCCCCGCCGAAGGCGATCTGGAATGGGCGGATCCCGTAACAGGACAGCCGCAAGGCTGGACTGGCACAAGGTATTAGGTAGTGACGCGGGGCTAACCTAGGGGCTTCGCTTAACTATAGGAAGCAATTCCCCGGGACATCCGGGGCTTCAAAAACAACAACCAACGGCATCAAAAAGATGCCAGCCATATGCACGCAAACGGATTTGCGGCATTAAAAGACAAGGAGGAAACAGTATGGCATTAGTAGTACAGCACAATCTTACATCCATGAACGCGAACAGGCAGTTAGGGATCACGACAGGGTCACAGTCCAAATCATCCGAGAAGCTCTCTTCCGGTTACAGGATCAACCGCGCGGGCGACGACGCGGCGGGGCTGAAGATCTCCGAGAAGATGCGGAGCCAGATCCGCGGCCTGACAAAGGCTTCGGCCAACGCGCAGGACGGCATCTCTCTGATCCAGACGGCTGAGGGCGCGCTGAACGAGGCGCACTCCATCCTGCAGCGTATGAACGAGCTGGCAGTGCAGGGCGCGAACGACCCGAACCAGGACATCGACCGCGACGCGATCAACCAGGAGCTGGATGCGTTGACCGAGGAGCTGGACAGGATCTCCGAGACGACGCAGTTCAACAAGCAGAACCTGCTGGACGGCAATTTTGTGGGCAAGAGGCTCCAGGTAGGGGCGAACGCAGGCCAGAGCATTGAGATCAGCATTGGGAAGATGGATGCGGCTGCGTTAGGCTTAAAGGACATTAAGTATTTTGCAGGGGTAAAGAGCAGTTCTTATAATACCTTGAGCTATCTTGGCGTGGAATATGAATATGATACGTCAAAAAAGGAAGAGTCGAATCTGATCGCATTTCGTTCCAAAGCATACATTGCAGGGTCAGGGGCATTTACGGACGACATGGTAGCGCAGAGCGTTGACGGAACCTTTTATCTTTCAGGAGCGAACACAGTATATACTACAAAGGAAAGCGCTATTGCGAGCGGGAGAAATCTTCTTGGGGGGCGGTATGCATCAAAGGCAAGCGCTCAGTTTGCGAATTTGCTTAAAGCGGCGGCAGTCAGCACCGTGACGGTCGGCGGCTTTGGTGAGATGCAATCATTGCAGGCGCCCACAGTGGAAGATTTTGACAAGGCGAACGCGACCTTGTCGGCTGTCCAGGGGGCGATCAACCGCGTGTCCACGCAGCGTTCCGCGCTCGGCGCACTGCAGAACCGTCTGGAGCATACGGTGGCGAACCTGGACAACGTGGCGGAGAACACACAGTCTGCGGAATCCCGCATCCGTGATACGGATATGGCTTCCGAGATGGTCGAGTACAGCAAGAACAATATCCTGGCGCAGGCCGGACAGTCCATGCTGGCGCAGGCGAATCAGTCCACGCAGGGCGTCCTGTCATTGCTGCAGTAGTGGGAAATATAGATTTTTTGGTTTCCATTGCCTGCTTTTAAGTGAGAGGCAGATTGCGTAAAGGAGGATGCCGCCGCAAAATGCAAAGTACATTTTGCGGCGGCTTTTCCCTATGGCCTGCATTTGGAAGATAAATGGATCGGCAAATAAGACCTTTTGCGCAGGCATATGTCAGGGTGCATTCCCGGAATATGAGGGCGGCAGGCGGAAAGGCTGAGGGAAATGGATGAAAAGATACAAGGGTTATATGAGGAAATAAACCGTGTGGGCTTTCGGTGTATGTATTATAAAGGGAGCCATTATTTGGAACAGGCAAAGGCGCTGATCCCGCAAGTGGAGGAATTTGCCCGTTGGTTCTTGGGCGGAGATTCTTTCGGGTTGGGGAAAGAAGATTATGGCGCGCTTTCTGAAAATTTGATCGGGATTTTGCAGGACTGCGCGGATGCCCTGGAAGAAGGGGACCAGGTTCTGCTGATGGATGCATTGGAGCAAGGGATTTTGGAATATTTGGGAATGTTTCTTCCAGAATCGTATTTTGCGGAAAGGGAAACGGTCTATGTCGAAAAAAATGCGAGATAAGAACCTGGAATGGCTGGAAAAGAAATTCCCCGGAATGAAAACGCTGGTGGAAAAAGAAGGAAACGGGATTCTGGAAAAGGAAGGATGCCAGGTAGAAGAAGAACATTCGGTGGAAGGGGAAGTCATCTTAAAGGTGAAAAAAGACGGGAGGACGCTTTTCCTGGCAGGGAAACGAAGCCCCAAAGCCCCGGCGGTCAACCAGGTTTCCAGTTTGGGGCGGATCGTGCCAAATGCCCCCATCCTCATTGTGGGAATGGGAAACTTGCATTATTTGGAGGAGGTTTTAAATGCGACGGATCAAAGCGTGGTCGTAGTGCTTTATGAACCTCTTTTTTCTGTTTTCGTGAAACAGTTGGAGTTTGTGGATTTTGAGAAAATCGTGGGAAGCCGGCTTGTAGCCTTGATTGTTGAGGGAATTAATGACGATGGGCTGAGAAGCATGCTGCAGACGGTCCTGGTGGGGAATAGGATACCTTTAATGAAAAGTTTTACGCTGCCGAATTATGAAGCACTTTGCCCGGACAAAGTATTGGAGTTTTACAAAGAAGTTGGGAAGATCACAAAAAAATATCTGACAAACTTAAATACCAGGCTTCGGTTCCTTTCGGTGGCAGCGGATAATTTTTACCATAATGTCACCTACATAAGGACGGGCTACCGGGCGGGGCAGCTTGCGGGGAAGATCCCGAACGACGTCCCGGCCATCGTGGTCTCGGCGGGGCCGTCCTTAAACAAAAATATCAGGGAATTAAGGCGGGCAAAAAACCATGCGTTCCTGATCGCGGCGGAC
>CANQTH010000136.1 GCA_947626795.1 uncultured Lachnospiraceae bacterium | reverse complement strand
GTTTTCAACACTTTTATTATACAACGCCGGTTGCTTCTATGCCAGAATTTTAT
Organism: uncultured Lachnospiraceae bacterium; assembly: GCA_947626795.1. Classification (GTDB taxonomy): domain Bacteria; phylum Bacillota; class Clostridia; order Lachnospirales; family Lachnospiraceae; genus Petralouisia. The sequence goes on along the minus strand of CANQTH010000136.1, from coordinate 2,941 downwards.
ACACTTTATTCAGTTGTCAAGGTATGCATTTTATATAAATCCTCCACTTTTATTGTGGATGTATTTACCACACCATATGCTCACATCACTTCAGGTTTTCAGACAGTCTCCCCCTCAATATTTTGTCAAGCACATTGACCCTTCCCGAAAAAAATGATAAGATAAAGCCAGTTATCATTCCCGGGCCGGGGACGCGCGCTTTGTGCGCCGGGCGCGGGAATATGCCAGGCAAAAAGGCGGCCAAAAGGCCGCGGCCAACATTCCAAATATATGAGGAGGTCCCTATCATGGATTACACGCAAGAATACCAACAGAAACTTGTTTCCGCGAAAGAAGCCGCAAAAATCGTCAAGTCCGGCGACTGGGTGGATTTCGGCTGGTGCAACGGCACGCCAGACGCGCTGGACAAAGCCCTGGCGGAACGCACGGACGAACTTACGGACGTCAACCTTCGCGGCGGCATTCTCTTAAAACCGCTCGCCGTCTTTGAGCGCGAAGACGCCGGGGAGCATTTCACCTGGAATTCCTGGCATATGTCCGGGATCGAGCGCAGGCTCATCAACCGCGGGTGCGCGTTCTACGCGCCGATCCGCTACTCGGAACTGCCGCGCTATTACCGGGATTCCGCGACGAAAAACGACGTCGCCATGTTCCAGGTAGCGCCGATGGACAAGCACGGCTACTTCAACTTCGGCCCGAACGCCTCTCACCTGACGGCTGTCTGCGAGACTTCAAAGAAGATCATCGTGGAAGTCAATGAAAATATGCCGCGCTGCTTGGGCGGCTTTGAGAACAGCGTGCATATCTCCGACGTAGACGCTATCGTGGAAGGGGAAAACCCGCCCATCGGAGAGCTTGGCGCAGGCGGCCCCGCCACGGACGTGGACAAAAAGGTCGCGGAATTGATCGTGGAAGAGATCCCGAACGGCGCGTGCCTGCAGCTTGGGATCGGCGGGATGCCGAACGCCGTCGGGTCGCTGATCGCGGAATCTGACTTAAAGGACTTGGGCGTCCATACGGAAATGTATGTAGACGCGTTCGTGGACATCGCGAAAGCCGGGAAGATCAACGGCTCGAAGAAGAATATCGACCGCTTCCGCCAGACGTACGGCTTCGGTGCTGGGACAAAGAAAATGTACGATTACCTGGACGACAATCCGGAGCTGATGAGCGCGCCTGTCAGCTACACCAATGACATCCGCTCGATCTCAGCCCTGGACAATTTCATTTCCATCAATAACACGGTGGACATCGACTTGTTCGGGCAGGTCAGCTCAGAATCCTCCGGCACAAAGCACATCAGCGGCGCAGGCGGGCAGCTCGACTTCGTGCTGGGCGCTTACCTGTCGAACGGCGGCAAGAGCTTCATCTGCTGCTCTTCCACCTTCAAGGCGAAGGACGGGGAATTGAAGTCGCGCATCCTGCCTACCCTGCATCCGGGTTCCATCGTGACGGACACGCGCGCGAACATCCATTACCTGGTCACGGAATACGGCAAAGTCAATTTAAAGGGGCTTTCCACCTGGCAGAAATGCGAGGCCATCATCTCCGTCGCGCACCCGGATTTCCGTGACGATCTGATCAAAGAAGCGGAAGCGATGCACATCTGGAGGCGGAGCAACCGCTAGGCGAGCCGCCGGGGCGGCGGTCTTTCCGATCAAGCAGGAGGCGGCGGGCAGCCGCCGTCCCCTCTCGCCCCGTGTTGACATTGTAAACCAAAACGCATACGATAAGAACGCAATCGAAAGGAGATGATCACATGGCTACAACTCCTACCCAAGTCCGCATTGACGCGGATATCAAGCGCGAGGCAATGGCGCTCTTTGCCAGCCTCGGTTTGGATATGTCGGACGCAGTGAATCTGTTCCTGCACCAGTGCGTCCTTCGCGGTGGATTGCCCTTTGCTGTGGAAGTACCGCAGTATAGTGACAAAACACTCGGCGCGATGGAGGAGGCCAGAAGAATATCCCGCGACCCTGATGTCAAAGGATACAACAGCATAGAAGAGTTGAAGGCGGCGCTTGACGACTGATGTACCAAGTCAAATTCACCACGACTTACAAGAAAAGCTATAAGCTGATGAAGAAGCGCGGCCTCGACCTCTCTTTACTGGATGAGGCAGTCGAGCTGCTGCGTCAGGGCAAGCAGCTCGACAAAAAATATCGGGATCACGGCTTGTCTGGTAATTTTGCCGGGTTTCGGGAATGCCATATCAAACCGGATTGGCTGCTCGTCTATCTGATTGAAAGCGACGTGCTGACCCTGACCCTTGTGGACACAGGCTCACATTCCGATATTTTCAAAAAATAAAACCCTCGGAGCAAACGGACTGCGTGCAAAAAGATATGCGCGATCCGTTTATCTGTTGTCCCTGCGGTCGCCTATCTCCGCGGTGATCCGAGAGTGGCACGGTTTGCAAAGAGACATCAGATAAAGGCATTGTGGCAATATAACTAAAACTTCCCATAGCAAAAATGGGCCTCGCACCTTGAAAACTCAATAATACAGGCAATCAGATAGGATATTCATACCGCCAACGCTGCTTTTGCCAGCGAATTTCGGATGTAATCAGGAAGGCGGCCAATGAATATCTCAATGAACAGTCCAAGCTGATCTTCCGTTGGCTGGAAGATGGCGCACACACTGTCAATCATAGCAGTTATGATGGGCTGGAAGGATTCACCAAAGGTGATATCCGCCAATTCGTCCGTGAAGAAGAAAAAGATTTCTCCCAGGGTACGGTCGTCCTCACATCTTCGCTGCTCTATTGCGATCATGAGATATCTGGTAAAAACAATCGCCACATGGGCTGTCAAAGCATCATAGGACAGGCTGTGGCATTCTGTGACAAGCTGAAGATAAGGCTTGCAGGTCTTGAAAAACACCTCGATCTGCCACCTTTTCCCATAGATTCGGATGATCTCCTCCTCGGAAAGATCCG
>CANQTH010000135.1 GCA_947626795.1 uncultured Lachnospiraceae bacterium | reverse complement strand
CCATTCGGATGATCTGGGAAAGCGTCGTGTCCTCACCGACCCTGGAAGCCTCGCATTTCAAGAACCCGGACTGGTTCGTAGTCGCGGCGGACACAAGATCCCCCGCCTCCTTGTCGGCCGGGATGCTCTCGCCTGTCAAGGCCGCCTCGTTGACCGCGCTGCTCCCTTCTAAGACGATCCCGTCCACCGGGATGTTCTCGCCCGGGCGCACCAGGAAGATATCGCCCTTCTTCACCTGCTCTACCGGAACTTCTCGCTCCTGCCCATCGCGCAGCAGGACGGCCGTCTTCGGGGAAAGCCGCATCAGGCCTTTCAGCGCGTCCGTCGTCTTGCCCTTGGACCGCGCCTCTAACATCTTCCCGACCGTGATCAGCGTCAGGATCGTCCCCGCCGACTCAAAATAAAACTCATCCATATACCGCATGACGCCTTCCATGTCGCCCCTTGCCTGCGCCCCCGTCATCGCGAAAAGCGCGTACGTGCTGTACACAAACGCCGCGCCCGCGCCCATCGCGACCAACGTGTCCATGTTCGGCGCGCCATGGAGCAGTCCCTTCGCGCCGTTTTTGAAAAACTTCTGGTTGATCACCAGAATGGCCGACGCCAGAAGGAGCTGCGCCAGCCCAGCCCCCACATGGTTCCCTTCCAGGAACGGCGGAAGCGGCCAGCCCCACATCATATGCCCCATCGAAAGGTACATTAAGGCCGCTAAAAACGCCAGCGAGGCGATCAATCGCCGCTTGAGCGCCGGGGTCTCCCTGTCCTCCAGCAGGCCGTCGTCCTTTGCGGCCGCGCTTCCCTCACCTGCCGGCGCGCCTTTCTCCGACGCGCCGTACCCGGCTTCCTCCACGGCCCGTATGATCTCCCGCGCCTGCGCCGTCCCTTCCACGCCCATGGAATTTGTCAGCAGGCTGACGGAGCAGGACGTCACGCCCGGCACCTTCAAGACCGCCTTTTCCACGCGCGCGCTGCAGGCGGCGCAGCTCATCCCGGTCACTGCATATTGTTTCATGTTGCCCTCCTTTTTGCCGCGCCGGAAACGAAACGAACCGAACCCGAAGCGGCTGCATATTGTTTCATGTTGCCCTCCTTTTCGCCCCCACCGGATCAACATCAACGCTTCGCGAGGACGCCTTCCTTAGCGCATCAGCTTCTGCAGGATCCCCACCAGCTCTTCGATCGTCTCTTCCTTCCCGTCCCGGATATCGCGGGCGACGCAAGTCTTGATATGGTTCGCCAGCAATACCTTGTTGAAGCTGTTGAGCGCCGCGTTGGCCGCCGCCACCTGCATCAGGATATCCGTGCAGTAAGCGTCCTTCTCCACCATCCCCTTGATCCCGCGTATCTGCCCCTCGATCCGGTTCAGCCGATGGATCAGGTCCTTGTACTCTTCCTCGGTCCGCTCCTTCGTCTTATGGCAGCAGCTTTTCTCCTCGCTTCCCATACGTCCCCTCCATTCCAGATCCGCGCTCTCCCGCAGATGTTCCTCCTCTTTCCCAGCATCTTAGCGTTCCCCTTTTTTGTCATTATATACCCCTGTGGGGTATATTGCAAGGGGTTTTTTAAAATAATCATACTTCCAATTTGTGCAACGGCCGTTGCACTTTTTATTATTGTTCCAATTTCTTTTCTATCTCTTCAACCGTCGGCAAACTGCTTTTCAGTGCTTAGAATTCTTAGAATTCTTAACTGAACGGTATTTTCAATATGCTGCGGAGTGTGATATACTTATTTTACCGTAGTTAATCTTAATCTAAATGACATTGCATTTCACATATAAACCTTTATCTAAACGAGCATTAATACCATTTCTAATCAGTAACCCTTTTGCCATCGCTTTTAGTTTATCTCCTCTCTCCCTAGTTTAACAAGCACATCTCGAATCGCTGAATCGAACTTCTTTATTGCATATTTCCCAGTGATACTCCCGATATTAATCCTTTTCTCATTGTGTACATCATTTCTCAAACATTGGAGCGCGTTGATAATTACAACACCTGTTTCAACAACTCCACCGCGCTTTCTTCTGCTGGATCATTGGTTCCAAGCTCCCCACGAAAAGCACGGGCGAGAATGGATTTTTTTATGGCTTCGATCTGGCCTAAAACGGCTTCGGCGGCTTCCTTGGACTGTTGCTCTTTAGTAAGGAGAGTGTCGAGAATGCGGACAATTTCGGTTTGTTCATCTTTGCCTGGAACGACTACAGAATAATTTGAAATCTCTGTTTCTGATGTTCTGGGAAGATTGATTCCTTTGGTATGCTCGTTGGCGTACTGGATAAAAGCGTTGGTGTCCATGACATAGTTAAAAAATGAGGCAGTAGTATTTGAGGAAGCTCGATATACTAAAATGTCCGTAGAGCATACACCAGAAAATTGAGCTATATCATGTTTGTTGAGATACGGACGCAACTTACCATAAAGGATATCTCCTCTTTTAAAAACTGTTTTCAAACTTTTTACTTCACTTACACTCCCTGTTTCAGTGATTCCTTTGCTTCGTCCCATATGTTCAAGACCGATATAAGGAATATCAGACTGCTTTTTTGTCGTAGGATCAAATTTTTCTTTAATTGGCTTGAGGATAGAGCCTATTTTTTTCTCTTCCCAGCTATCTGTTGAAATAAAGTGACGCAATCTCCACTTCGCCGTTAGCTCTCCCGTAAACGCCTTATGCAGAATCGCCGCTTTACGACTTTCAAAACCGTCTACCACGGCCTGCGCCTTTTCCTTCGCCTCGTCCAGTTTGGCAAACAGGCTTTCTATCCGGTCAACAATGCGCTGTTGCTCCGCAAAAGGAGGAAGGGGAATATTTATTTTCTCAATACGAAACAGGGCAAGTTTCGGCTGTGTTGTAGAAATTGTGGATTCTTTAATTTGTCTTTGCACAAATTCAGATTCCAATAGCCACATCAAAAACTTTTGATCCGTCCCTTTAATGCCAGTTATTTTTGCTGCGTTTTCCGTTAGATTGGCACCGTCTAATGACGTGCTATAATAAAGTTGTAACGGGAGTGGCTAATGAGATATAATCAATAACATAAGAAAAGAGGTACTCATTA
>CANQTH010000134.1 GCA_947626795.1 uncultured Lachnospiraceae bacterium | reverse complement strand
TATTGTCCCCCTCTTTTTTCTTCCATTATACGAAAAAATCCGCCGCCTTGCAAGAGGGATGAGGCCTGTGCGGAATTTTTCCGTAACAGTTCAGCCTGGGACTTTGCACTTGTTGCAAAGTCTGTAAGAATGTCATTAAATTAATCGAGCGGCCTGAAATGGTTAGATCCCTTTTGCGGATCTACCCCTATTGCTTAACTAACTGACATTGAAGGCTGAACTGTTACGGGAATTACCCCCTGTTTTTGGCGGCGATAGTATCTTGCGAAAAAGCGGCTGGATAGTAGCGCGCAAATGAAAAAAGAAGCGCACGAAAAGATCGCGCAACAGCACGCACGGACAGAAAGAAAGTGCATGGAGGGTTGCGCAAAGTCGCGAAAGAGCCGCGCAACGGTATGCAGCCAAAAAGAAACCCATGCGAAAAGTTCGCGCGAAGGCGCGCGGCAGGGAGAAAAATGCGCGCAAAAAGCCCGTGCAATGACAGAAACAGTCTGTATTATAAGATCGCCGTAGCCGTTCCGCCCCGGCCAAAGGAAATCTGTCCGGGGCAAATTCCATAACAGGGCAGCCGTAAAGCGGAGCGGTTACGTTTCGTCAAATGCAGTTTTTATGGAATACATCGTCGCGTTCATCCTGGCAGATGGCAATCTGAACTGCGTAGATTCCGTAACCGTTCCGCCCCGGCCAAAGGCAATCTGGCCTGGGCAAATTCCATAACAGGGCAGCCGTAAGGCGGAGCGGTTACATTTTGTCAAATACAGTTTTTGCGGAATACGTCGTCGCGCTCATCCTGGCAGATGCCAAGATAGCGCTGCGTAGTCTCGAAAGAGGAATGTTGGAAGATGTCCATGAGAAGCACGGGCGGCACGCCGTTTTTCCAGGCCTGGTAGCCGAACGTCTTTCGGAGGGAGTGAGGGCTGATGACGCCCTGGATGCAGCATGCGTCGGCGGCATTTTTGATGATGCGCCATGCCTGGATCCGGGACAGGTTATGATTTTCGTACCCGGGGAAAAGGAAGTCCTCGCCGGACAGGCGATTTGCCCCCATATAGTTCATGTAGGCGCGAAGGGCGTCCCGGATGCTTTTGTTTAGAAAGACGCTGGAACGCTTTCCGGTCTTCTGTTCCGTGAGGGTGAGGTGTTCGAGGAACTGCCCCCGGTCGAAATCGTATACGTCTTTCCAGCGCAGGGTTAAGAGGTCGGAAATGCGCAGCGCGCTGTTAAGCCCGATCGTCACAAGGACGTAATTCCTGGGGTGGAAGTCTTCTAACAGATAATAATTTTTATACCGGGCCAGTTCGGCCGGGTTTCGGATAGGGTCAGCGGTATTCATTTTGCGGAGAGCCTTTCTTTTGGTAAATAGTTTGTTGCGTGTCATCTTTATTTTAACCTTATGGCGGCGATTCTTCAATAAAGCATGGGCGAAAGACGCGTCCCTTGACAGGGCGTTCCGGGAATGCTATATTATGTCTCACGTGAAACTGTTGCATATGAAACTTTCCGCGCGTCCCAGCCAATGTGAAGGCCAACCAGAAGCCTCCGCATGGGAAGCAACAAAAATCAGCCTGATCTGGAAAAATCAGGATGGCGGGGATTGCCGCATACGAGAAGGTCAAGAAAAAATGCCTCCGCATGGGAAGCAACAAAAATCAGCCTGATCTGGAAAAATCAGGATGGCGGGGATTGCCGCATACGAGAAGGCCAACCAGAAGCCTCCGCATGGGAAGCAACAAAAATCAACCTGATCTGGAGTAACAGTTCAGCCTTCGGCTGTCCTGTTACGGAATCCGGCTTATTTAAAGTTTGCCTTCGGCAAAGAGCCGGATTCCCACTCGGCAAAATTTACACATTCTTACGGACTTTGCAGCAAGTGCAAAGTCCTGGGCTGAACTATTACGATCTTGAAAAATCAGGATGGCGGGGATTGCCGCATACGAGAAGGCCAACCAGAAACACAAAAATCATCCTGCTCTTGAAAACCAGGGCAACAGGATAAGAAAGGGGTTTTATTATGTCTGAGAAAAAAGATTCCCGCGCCGATCGGATGCTGACGGAGCCATTGCCGAAAGTCATAACGCAAATGGCGCTGCCGTCGATCGTCTCGTTCATCATAACGACGGTATATAACCTGGCGGACACGTTTTTCGTAAGTTTCCTTGGGGAGAGTGCGACTGCGGCGGTAAGCGTCAACGCTTCCCTCGACCAGTTTATCATGATGGCGGGTTCCATGCTCGCGGTCGGGGCGGCGAGCTACGTGTCGCGGCTTTTGGGGGCGGGCGAGAAAAAGAAGGCCGACCAGGCGCTTTCCACAGCGTTTTTCCTGGCGGCGCTTTTTGGCGGCGTCATCATGATCCTGGGGCTGATGTTCCAGATTCCGATGGTGCGGCTTTTGGGGGCGACGGACACCTGCGAGCAGTATTCCGTGCAATACGCCCAATACGTCCTTTTGGTGGCCCCGCTGATGGCGGCAAGTTTTGTAATGAACCAGTGCCTCCGGGCGGAAGGGAGCGCGATGCGTTCCATGATCGGCATGGGGTTCGGCGGGATCTTGAACTGCGTGCTGGATCCGATCTTTATCTTTAAGCTCGGCATGGGGGTCGCGGGGGCGTCTGCAGCGACGGCGATCTCCAAGGCGATCAGCTTCGCGATCCTCCTTTTCCCGTACGTTTCCAAAAAGAGCCTCCTGTGCCTTTCTATACGGAATTTCCGGTTCCGGAAGGATATTGTCGTGGAGGTCGTGACGGTAGGGTCGTCCTCCATGTTCCGCTCCGGCCTCGCGGTCGTGTCCGCGATCGTACTGAACAATATCGCGGGCGGCATTTCGGACGCCGTGCTGGCGGGTATCGGCGTCTCCACGAAGATCATGATGTTCCCGCTGAGCGTGATCCTCGGGTTCGGGACGGGTTTCCAGCCTGTCGCGGGATATAACTGGGGCGCGGGAAGGTATGACCGGGTCATGGGGAGCTATCGCTTTTCCGCCGCAGTCGCGGTCGTCGGATCCGCCGTGATGGGGCTGCTGATGTGGGTCTTTTCCAAAAATCTGATCGTTGTCTTCGCGGGGGACAATCAGGATATGCTCGCGGTCGGGATGCTTTGCATCCGCCTGCAGGCGGCCGCGCTGCCGATCCAGGGCTGGGTGGCCGTCGTCAATATGCTGTGCGCCGGGCTGGGGAAAGCGAAAGGCGCGCTCGTGCTGTCAACGTCCCGGCAGGGAACCTGCTTTTTGCCCCTTGTCTACCCGATGGCGTGGCTCTGGGGCGCGAACGGGGTCGCGTCGGTCCAGGCGGTGGCGGACGTCCTCACGCTGTTTTTGGCCGCGCCGATCATGCACGGGATGAAACGCGAGATAACGGCCCTCGCCAACGGCGAAGGGTCGAAGCGCGAGGCAGCGCCCCTTGCCAACGAAGGAAAAAGGGATGACGGATCTTTCGCGCGTGAAGGGTCGAAGCGCGAGGCAGCGGCCCTCGCCAACGGCGAAGGGAGGGCCGAGAGATGACGGACGATATCTTATCCGGGCTGATGCGCGTCAACCGCCAGTGGATCAAGT
>CANQTH010000133.1 GCA_947626795.1 uncultured Lachnospiraceae bacterium | reverse complement strand
CTTATTTTCAAGGAAAAATGGCATTCAGTCAGCAACTTTTGGTGGCTGTTTAGTGACCATTACACGGATTTTAGGCTTAAAGCTATCGATCAGCCGCTTGATCTCTTCCGCCTGGCTTTCCGTCAGCTTTTCATCTCCCATAAACGCCGTTAAGAACTCAGGCAGCGAGCCGCCGAACGAACATTCCACAAAATCTCTCGTCTTCCTGCTGATAAACTCTTCCTTCGTGATCACCGCCGTCACCAGGGCTTTTTCATTCTGGAAGATCCCGCGATTGCATAACTTCTTCAAAACCGTGTACGTCGTGGACTTTTTCCAATTGAAGTTCTTCTCGCACAGCTTCACCAACTCCGGAGACGTGATCGGCGCATTCTCCCAGATCAGGTTCGCAAACCTTCCCTCTTTCTCTGCCAAATGATATTTTTGCATACTGATTCCTCCTCTTGATCCAAGACTTGCTTGCGATTCCGCGCCCGTCTGTTGCGCGCCAAGAGCGGACGTCAGTCGGCTCCTTTCTCCTCGCAAAAAGTCTATTTTTCATAAACTATATTTAGTCTACCACAAGAAGACTTTTCTGTCAAGCCCCTTCCTGAAATTTTACCGCCTGCGAAAATTTTACCGCCTGACGGCAACCGTTCCGCCCTGCGGACTTCCCGTTCCGAAACCCACCCATTCCAGATCGCCTTCGGCAAGGGCAAATTCTCCAAAAACAACACATTTACAGGCGTTCTCTTACCATCATGAGCGCATACCCGAGCAGGTTTTGACCCTTCCACTTCGCCATTTCAAATCGGTCGGGATCTCGCATCGACAAGCCAATCCCCCAAATCGTATCTTTAACGGCACACTCCGCCAAAACAGCTTTTCCGGTTTTCAAAAGCTCATCCCGCCACTCATCGTTCTGCGTGAACTTTTCCATCAGCCCCTGGTATACTACGATCTGCCGGACGCCGCTCCATATCTTGTCGTCATATCCGGCGACCATTCGCCCAAGCGCCTTTATTTCTGACGCTTCCTCCGTTCTCAAAATCCGAGCCGCCGTTTCATCATCCCGGAAGCAAACCGCTTTTTTATACATCATATACTGCTCCATCGAAGAAAACGCAAGGCCGCCCGCCAAAAAGCCAGAAGGATGCCAATTGCTTAAAAAGCCGTTTTCTTCATCGGGATTATGGAAGCAAACAATCTTCATGACACATCACCCACCTTTTTTACGGCTAAGTCCAGTTCCAGGTCGTGCAAGCCAAAATAAGCTTTCATTAAAAAATAAAAATCCCTTTTCATCGCATCCGCGCTACCGCACGTCAGTCAAATACACCTGCTTCGCCAAATTTCCCGCCAGCATCTTGCGGTAGGCGGCTTCCGCCAGGCCCGCGTCGTCGAACAGCCCGAACACCGTCGGCCCGCTGCCGCTCATCATCGCGTTCAAGGCCCCGGCCTCCCGCATTTCCTCCTTGATCTGCGCGATCACCGGATAGTGCGGGATGGTGACGCTCTCCAAGAGATTCCCCATGTGCGACGCGACCGCTTTCAAGTCCCCGGCGGCAATGTCTTTTGTCAGCAGATCAATATCCGGATGCACGGTATCCTCGTCCAGCTTCAGGTTCTCATAGACAAACTTCGTCGACACGCTGATCGGCGGTTTCGCGACCAGCGCCTTGCATCTCGGCATCGGGGGCAGCGGCGAAAGCTGTTCCCCGATCCCCTGCGCCAGCGCTGTCCCCCGCATGATGCAGTATGGCACGTCCGCGCCAATCTTGACCCCGCGCGCCATCAGCTCCCGCTTGGACAGGCGCAGACGGAACATCCGGTTCATCCCGTAAAGAACCGCCGCCGCGTCCGAGCTGCCGCCCGCCAGCCCCGCCGCCACGGGAATATATTTCTTCAAGTCGATAAAAATGCCGCCCGGTATGCCATATTCGTCCATCAAAAGCTTCGCCGCCTTATACACCAGGTTGTTGCCGTCGTTCGGCAGGTAATAGAGATTTGTCTTTACATGGATCCCCGGCCGCTTGAGCCGCGTCAGCTTGATCCTGTCGTAAATCCCGATCGTCTGCATTACCATCTTTACCTCATGGTAGCCGTCTTCCCTCCGCCGCAAGACATCAAGCCCCAGATTGATCTTTGCGAGCGCCTTCAACCTCATCTCATGCATTTTGACTCTCCTGTGCTTTTCGCCGTTCCATAGCCGTGCGCTTCTTCTGTGCGCTTCCCTTTCGCCGTTTCTTTCATCGCACGCTTCCTTTTCAGCCGATTTTTTTCACGCCGCACGTTTTTCTTCCGCTCCATCCATTGTACCACAGCGTTCCTTAAATTTCACCCTCGGAAAGGAAAATTTTTGTGTTTTTATCGGAAATGCCCGGGGCAGTTCAGACGCTCCAGCCAATCCTATGGGGATATGCTTCAAAGGATTGTTTAAAAATGCCAGATAAGTTTTTTACGAAAAATATCTGATAGACAATTCATAAACAGACTCTCATAATGATAAAAAACCAAGGAGAGTGCCTGTTTATGAACACATTGAGCAACTATATTACAGAATACATTGAATACTGCGAATATCGGAAACGCTTGGATTCCAAGACCCTGAAAGCATATAGGATCGATCTGAAACAATATGAAGATTTTTGCACAGAATTGTCTGACTTTTTTGGCAAAAGAGTTGTGGATCATTTTATTACCAGCCTGCATAAGAAGTATAAACCCAAAACTGTAAAACGGAAAATCGCAAGTCAGACATATTCGTCTGCCTTAATAATTCTGATAATCCCTCTCCACTATAGCGCCGAAGCAAAATGAACTCGAAAGAAAGGACGCTCCCGAATATGGCCATATAGGAAAAACATACCAGGACGCACGCCTTGACGCTTGCCTTTCGCCATAGTTTTTTATGTTCCATCCGAAATAATTCCATCTCACTCTTCTCCTTCCCTTGTCCCCAAAAAGGGATTTCGCTCATTCCATAATACTGTCCCCGGAAGATCACGGGCATAGCGGCCAGCACAAATAACGGCATGACGATCGAAAGATTTTTCGGCGCATCGGATATCAGGGACACGGCAAAACAGGCAAGAAGCAGAACATAGGACTGCAGCAGGCGGCCGATTTCTGCCCGGTCCTCAACCTGACGTATTTCATCATGATCTTTTACAAGTTTTTCTTCTTCCAAGGGAAGAAAACGGATTTTTCTGCTTTCATCAATACATAAACGCCTTGCGATCGTATACAAATATGCCTTGAATTTCCCCTTGCCTTTGTATCGCGACAAACTCCGAAACAGGTTCAGAAAGGTTTCCTGGACAATATCCTCCGCTTCTTTCGCGCCGCCGCATCGCTGCCTGCAGTATCGAAGAAGCGGAATGTATCAGCGTTTTACCAATTCCTCCGCGGCAGTTTCATCGCCAGACTGGATCAGGCTGATCAATTCATCATCATTCACACGCCAAACACCTCCGATCTCGAAACCTGTTTCTATATATAATAACGAAAAAGGACGGCGAAATGATTAAAGGGAATTTAAACTATTTCTGAAAGGCGAATGCAAAATTGAAGTTACGCACCCTTTTCTCACTTTTCTCCCTGATGTTGGAGTAAAGATTTTGTCAGTTGATTAAAAAAAATAAAAAGAGTATTGGTTCCTTGAGGTATAATGAGTTTAG
>CANQTH010000132.1 GCA_947626795.1 uncultured Lachnospiraceae bacterium | reverse complement strand
CATAATGAGTACCTCTTTTCTTATATTGATTATATCTCATTAGCCACTCCTGTTACAACTTTATTATATCACTTCAGAGATCCCTTTTCCCATGGAAGCGAGCTGGTCTGCGGAGGATGCGAGCGCGTTGATCTTTGAGATGACGTCTTCAATCTCCGCGGTCTTAGATCCGTCAAGCCCAAGCTGTGCCAGGAAATCCCCGGAGCCTTCCGTTTCTTTGAAAGATTCAGCGGTGAGCTTCCCGGCTTGCGCGAGTTCCAGCAGGTCTTTCTTCAGGGTCTTCATGGAATCGGCATCGGCGCCGTCCAAGGCAAGCCAGGCTTCGTCAAAGGTTAGGGGAGTGTTAAGCTGCTCGTTGGGTTCCAGGTTTTTCTCCTTTGCCGCTGTATATGCGTTCATCGCATCCGTGGCATTTCCGATCTCGGCCGTCACCGTTTCCCAAAGGGCAATGTCATCCTGCGTCTTTATGTTCTCGTCAAAGAATTTCCGGAGCCCGTCATCTGTCCAGTTTAACGGGATGCCTTTGTCGTCGTAACCATATTTTTTCTTGGCGGCTTCCAACGCTGTGTCGTAGTTTCCCTTCGCGTCAGACGCATCGTACCCAAGCATGGCCTGCAAGTCGGCCGGGTTCATTTTCAGCAGGTTTGAGAGGTCACGGATGATGGCCTCGATATTTTTCTGGTTGGTTTCCGATATGCCCTCGGGGTCTAGCTCGAATAATTTGGCAAATGAGCCGCTTAAAAACCGCTGGTCGCCCTCAGACAGTTTGCTGATCGGGACGACGAGCTTATCCCTTACGTATGTGTACCAGTCATTCGGGTCATAATCGTCCATTACCTGACCATAGCTGTAATCCAGCTTTCCAACAATCTCGGCTACCACATCCTGCATATCAGGGGCAAGGTTTTTGAACGTGCCTTTTGACTTGATCGCTGAAATGAAGTCAGGGAGGAAATCCGCCCATCTGTTTTCCGCTTCCAGGACTGTCCCCTGCAGTTCCTGCTGTTTGGAAGAAACGATGTCAATGATCTTTCCACTCATACTCTCGGTGTCCGTCGAGATCATGCCTTCTAACCGGCTTATCTCGTCTGGCGTCAGCGCATAGAGATTGGAATAAAAGTCAAACTTGCCAGTGGCGTCGTTCGTTTCCATGGTGAACAGGCTGGAACCGTCTATCCCCATGCTTTGGAGTTCCAGACGCCGCTGCTCGCCCAGGCTGTCTATGAATTTCTGCGCTGCTGACTGCATGGCATAGGCGAACTCGGTCTTGTCAGAATCCGTGATGTCGCCGCCGAACAGCAATTTGTTGTCCTTGGAGAGGTTTATCCCGTTTTCAAGGACATCATGGAAGAACCCAAGCTGCCCGTCTGTTTCATCCAGGATGCCTTTGAGTTCTTCGGACGCATTTTCAGCATCCTCGACATAAGTGAGGACGCCTTTAAACACATCGCCTATGTTTTCGGCGATCTTGAAGTTGCTCAATTCCTCTTCGGTCTTTAGCAGCTCGTCAAGCTGCTCTTTTGCGGTCGTGCCATTGGCCCCCAAGGAAAGGATGGATCGCCCGTTCTCATCTATCCCAGTGGACAAAATGGGGAATGCTTCCGCAAGCTGCTCATTGATGCTTAGGAATTCTTCATACTCATCAGTTGACAATGAGACGTTCTTATTGTTGGATAGGTCAACCCCCTTGGAAAGCTCGTTATACCTCCCAACCAATCCCTCCGCAGTTTCTTTTTGCTCCGCGAAAGCGGCATTTATCTCATCAATGCTTCCCTTTGCCTCATCCGCGCGCTCGCGTATCCGCTCGGTACCGTGGACAAGGTTGTCGATCCAATCTATGGCAAGCTCAACCCCTTTGCCGATGAGCCATCCGGCAAGCATATTTCCGGCAACGGAAAGGGCTTCAAGGGCAATCTGTCCAGCCTTGGCCTTCAATGACATATTTTGGAGTGCTTCATTATGCGCGATCACGGCCTCACGGGCGGCATTGCAGGCATCCACTAGATCCTGCCCCTCTAATTTTGAGAGGTCGTCGGTGTTTTTGATGAGCGGGATGAGA
The DNA here is from genome assembly GCA_947626795.1 of uncultured Lachnospiraceae bacterium. Lineage (GTDB taxonomy): Bacteria > Bacillota > Clostridia > Lachnospirales > Lachnospiraceae > Petralouisia. Next base: position 1,707 of record CANQTH010000132.1, on the reverse strand, counting down.
TAGTCTTGATTTTTCTTTTTTAATTCATCAAAAAAACCATCCCAAGGTTTTCCAGCGTCCTCCCAGTTAAATATTTCTTTTAATTGATCTTTTGCGCCCGACAGGTCTAGTTCCTTAATATAACTGTCAATATTCTCTCTGGAAACAATTTCCCCGGAAGAATTCCTGGTAAAATCTTTACCGTTTTGATTGAATAAGTTGTTTTTTAAATTTTCCCAAAATCCGACATTTTTATCAAAATGATTAATGGTATCGCCGATTTTTTGGAACGCATTGCTTATTGTAACGCTGAGGTCACGAAAAGATTTCCCGAAAATTCCTATTTTAGAAGTCCATATATCAATGTCGCTGTCAAATGTTCTGAATATCGTACTATGGCTCATGTAACTTGTGGAGGGTTACGGTTAAAAGGCTGTGGACTCCTTTTGCATTATTTGATATAATGGACACAAAAATAAAGATAAGGAAGTGAACTCTATGTGGAAACAGTGTTATTGCAAAAAATGTGGAAGAATAGTACCAAAAGAAACGGATAGCAATTGGAAATGTGATTATTGTAACAGTAAAGTGTTTGCCGTGCCAAAAGAGTACCTTATGGAAAAATTTCCAACAATTTTAGAAGAAGACACAAAAGAGCAGTTCATCAACGACTATATCAAATCCTCGCCGGAATTTGATCCGGATCTTTTTGAGCGTAGCGCGGAAGATTTAGATGCGCGGCTCAAAAAAAGGGAGAGAGAACTTGAAATAGCAAAAAAGTCCTATGAGCGCATGAAGAAACGCCAGAGAACAGGGAGCAGTGGGTATGGCGTGAAATGCCCATATTGCCAGTCCTATAACACGAGGAAGATCGGCACGTTCGCCAAGGCGATGAATGCGGCTTTGTTTGGCGCATTAAGCATTAGCGTAAACAGCAAGAATTTTCATTGCAACCAGTGCGGGAGTGATTTTTAAAATGAATTGAGAAGAGTTTTCTCTAATTCTGCACCTTTAGGTTCTGCCCCAATACCATATTTTTGTATTGCTTCAAGTGCCTCGACAGGTAAGTCGTACACACTTTCATAATATTCGCCATGATAAGTGTAATGACCATCTTCATTAAGGCAATAAGGATATCCTCTTATGATATGAAATATTATCTCAACGTCCCTGATTGTTGACATATTTTCATCACAGAGCATAGTTATTACTTTATCAGCTAATGTGTCATATTTTATAAAGGTATCTTTATCTATTGTTTTAATATAAATCACCTCCAAAAGAAAGGATTGTTGCTATGAAATTTTCAAATGATGCTATGCGTGACACACTTTTATTTTTGGAAGAAAATATCTCTTATGAAAAACGTGGTATGTCAGATAAAAGAGTTAAGAGGCCATTTAATCTAAATAATGTAGTAGTGAGGTATATCCGGATCAGCTTGAAGGGGGTTCTCTCATTCAGCTCCGGATTAGACCGAAGAATGTCTGATACATTTCCGCCTTCCCCATAGGCTTCAGCCACCGCCACCTGATCTGCAAGGGGAATCTGAGAATAAGGGACTAAGGCTGACGGGAGAAGGGCATGGGAGTGGCCGCAGATGCGGCAGGGGACACGCTGGACTTTGAGGAGGAGCTTTGCACCGCCGGTCTTGACATGGCGGTGGTAGGAGCCATGGCGGACCAGGGAGCCGGAACAGCCGCAGGGGCAGGTAAGGCAGGCGGGGTT
>CANQTH010000131.1 GCA_947626795.1 uncultured Lachnospiraceae bacterium | reverse complement strand
CTGGAAGGGGTCGGGATCGCGAAGGAGCAGATGGGGCGTTTCCCGTCGAAGCTGTCCGGCGGGGAGAGGCAGCGCGTAGCGATCGCGCGGAGCCTGGCGTCAAACGCGCGGGTCATCCTGGCGGACGAGCCGACCGGGAACCTGGACTCCGCGAACACGCAGAACATCGTGGACATCTTAGCGGGGCTGGCGCATGAGAGAGGATACTGCGTCATCATCGTGACGCACGACATGGAGATCGCGGAGGCCGCGGATGTGGCGCTCCGGATGCGGGACGGGGAGTTGAGGCAGGTATAGAGGCCTCTGTGGGGCTGTTTGTACGGGATGCGCTCTGAATGCGGGACGGGGAGTTGAGGCGGGTATAGAGGCTTCTGTGGGGCGCGCTGGCTGCAGCCCGGGGCTGTTTGCAGGAATGCGCGGCCACATTTCCCCTTAAATAAAATAGAGATAAGACAGGAGGGATCGTTTGATGAGAAGATCGGTATCATTGAAAATACTTTTGCGGACCCCGCTCAAGACGTTATTGACATTTTTATTGATCGCGGCGGCTTCGTATGCGCTGTTTTCCAGGGCGGTGGATCATGCGGTCACGGCGCGGGAAGCGGACAGGGCGGAGGATTTTTACCATGGCGTCGCGGCGCTGGATAACACCGTGCCGCCGATCCAGTCGGATGAGGGCGTCATTTACCCGGATGACAAGCCCTGGCCGTCGGCGGAGAAAATGGCGGAGTTCGCGTCGCTGCCCGGCGTCACGCTGGTGGATGAGCGGCATATGACCGCCGGGCTTGTGGAGGATTATGAGAGGCTGCCTGTCGATCGGGGCCATGCGCCGTACCATACGGGGGAATTTATCGTGGAGGGGGCTTATGCCGGATATGAGGACGACGGCGGCTCGCGGGCCATATTGCTGGACGGCGCGAAGGCGCTTGCGGGTGATTTTTCCCTTGAGCCGGGAGAGCCGCTGCGGATCGGGATGACGCTTGCGGAAATTTACGACGCCATAGGCCTGTCCCCGTCGTATTTTGAGGGGCTGGAAAAAGGGACGCGGTGCCTTGTCATGGGAAGCTATGACGAGGAGACGGGGAACGGCCTTGAGATGGCGGATTGGAGCGAGGAGCCGTTCCTGGCGCTTGAGGGAGGGACGGATCCTGCGGAAACGGAGACGCCTGCTTACTGGAAAGGCGTGATCGAGGCGGCGAATCTGGACCGCTACACATATGACGTCGCGTATACGGCGGATATGCGCGCGATTCCACGGTTCAACGAGCGCGGCATGGCGCTTGACAAGGGGCGGCTTCTGACGGCGGGAGACGAGGGCGTTTGCGTCGTGAGCGACCTGTTCCTGGAAAAAAATCACCGGGCCATAGGGGACAAGATCACGATACGGCTTGGCGACAAGCTGGAGCATCAGGACGCATGGTTCGGCACGCGGGCGTTAGTTGGCAAAAACGTCCCGGATTTTGTCAGAACGGCGGAACTTGAGATCATTGGCTCTTACCGTTTTACAGACGATTTTCTGGATCGCGACGCGGAAAGCGCCTGGAGCTATACGTCCAGCACGATTTTCGTCCCGGCGTCGCTCCTTCCGGTCGAGGTTCCGCAGGATTATGAGCCTGTCGCGGGGGAGTTCAGCGTGTTCGTGGAGGACGCTGGCGACATAGAGGCTTTCCAGGAGGCGGTCGGGCCGCTGGCTGCGGAAACGGGCCTGGGCCTGCGCTTTTCGGACGGGGGATTCCTGAACGTAAAGGAGAGCTTTAAGACGGGGCGTTTGGCGGCGTTTTTGACGGCCGCGCTGTATGGGCTGGGGGCGGCACTTGCGCTGCTTTTGGCGGTTGGCCTTTATATCGGCAGGAACCGGGAGGCATACGCCGTCATGCGTATGCTCGGCGTCCCGGGTCGCAAAGCGGGAAACGCGGTGGCACTGCCTTTGTGCGCGCTGTCGGCGCTGGCTGTTCTGGTCGGCGGCACCGCTGGGCTTGCCCATGCGTCGGGCGCGGCGGCGGAGGCGGTCGCGGGCATGGCGGACGGCGTGCCGGGAGATTATGTCCCTGATACGGCGCTGCCTGTCGGGTCGGTCGTCTTGTGCCTGGTTTTCGCGCTGTCCGTCGTCGCGCTTGCCACGCTGCTTTTCTTACGGAGAATGAGAAACGTCCCGCCTCTGGAGCTGCTGCGGGAAAATACATGGCTGGCGGGCAGGAAGAAAAAGGCTGGGGAAGAGCTTGCGGAAATTTCTCCCGTCCCCGCGAAAATCGACGTCGCGCGGCTTCCGGCCGTCCATGAGCTGCCTGCGCGCAGGAATTACCGCGCGCCGCGCCAGGTGGGAGCCTATGTTTTACGCCATATGCGGCGCGGCATGGGAAGAGCGGCGGCGTCCCTTGCCCTGGCGGTTGTTTTGGCGGCTGGCATCGGCGCGTTTGTATTGGCGCGGGCGGCTTATCAGGACGCGTTCCAAAAGATTGAGGTGAAGGGCAGGGCCACGGATTTTTCCTCGTCCGCCGTCGCGGCGTTGTCAAAGTCGGAGCTGACCGAGGACGTCTACTGCTATTCCAGGCTTTCGGTGCGCGTGGGCGGCACCGGGCTGGAAAATTCCATGACGCTTACGAACGACATGGGACGCTATCTGGGGGATGGCTGCGCGGTCACTTATGCCAAAGGGTACGACGGCTCCGTCTTTGAAGGGACCGGGGCGGTGTGCCTGCTGGGGCGGCCGCTCGCGGAAAAACTGGGCGTCAGCCCGGGCGGCGAGATCACCTTGCTGACAGGCGACCTGTATGCCTTCCTGACGGATTTGTATGAAGACGAGGCGGGCCTTCAGGCGGCGGCTGAGCGCGCGGGCAAGGCGTATAAGGTCGTGGGGATCGTGGAGGCAAAGGATGCGGAGATCGGAAACGGGATCTTCGCGTCGGTGAACGATGCGGCGGAAACGCTGTACGGGCAGCCCTTCCCGGTCGGCTACTGTGAATTTTCCCTGACGGATAATATGCGGATCGGCGAGCTGGACGCCCTGCTGGAAGAGCAGCGGGCGCAGGGAATGGAATTTGCGCCGACGGCGTCGTTCTTTGTGGATCGGTCGGGACTTGAGAATGTCCGGCGCGTCCGCGACGTCTTGGAGGCGCTGTTCCCGGCCGCCATGGCGGCTGCCGCGCTCATCGGGCTGCTCGGATCCGGGCTGTCCATCCTGCAGTCAGGGAAAGAGGCGGCGATCTGGCGCATCCTCGGCTCCACGAAGAGGCGCGCCTGGTGCGCGCAGGTGTTGGAGCAGACGTTCTTGTGCATTGCCGGGATCGCTTTTGCGGCGGGCGCGTTTGCCCTGCGCGGCATGGCGGGACAGTCTGCGCAGGACGCCGCCGGGACGCTTGCCGCCTGTTGGCTGTTGTACCTGCTAAGCTGCGTCTGCGGGGCTGCCGCCGCGTCCGCGCGCGTGGCCGGGGGCAGGATCTTGGAACTTTTGCAGGCGAGGGGGTAGATGGAAGCAGATATGGGAACAGTTCGGCCTTGCGGCGGAAGCCCTGGGCCGAACTGCCATATGACAGGGGTGATAGGGAATATTAGGAAAAATAAATTTCAAAAAATTTTATTGCAAAAGCGGCGGAAACGTCATAAAATGCAGTTAGGAAGATATTTGCAGGCAAATAATAATCGTGTACTGACAAAGGAGGTGTTTCTTATGGCAACTTCAAGCATTACGAAAAATTTTGTCATATCGGGCAAAAGGCAGGTGGAGATGTTTGCCGATGCGATTGAAGCATCTGCCAATGATCGACCAAACCGTATCCCTGTGGCTGCCAGACAGTTAAAGGGGAAAGATGATCTGATGTTTCTTAAAATGAAAAGGGAGAAAGCGAATGGAAGCAAGTGACAGATTTATGTTTGTCAACATTCGTGAGTATTTGGCACAAGGGGATAATGAAAAAGTCGGAGAGCCAGAGC
>CANQTH010000130.1 GCA_947626795.1 uncultured Lachnospiraceae bacterium | reverse complement strand
TTCGATTTTGACAAAAAAATAAAGCCAGTCAAGGCTTTTGAGATTATTCAATACAGTTAGACTGTCAAACTACCGGGATGTTTATGCTGCTCAGTCCGCTGCAATTATAGAACGCAGAATCTCCTATTCTCGTCACTCCCTCCGCAATGCTCACGCTGCTCAAATTGCTACATCCGCTAAACGCATAGTTCCCGATGCCCGTCACGCTTCCCGGGATGCTCACACTGCTCAGCCTACTGCAATCCCCGAACGCACAATACCCGATGCTCGTCACGCTTTCCGGAATGTTCACGCTGCTCAATCCGCTGCAATCTTCAAACGCAGAAGACCCTATACCTATTACATTTTTCCCTTCTATTATATCAGGTATATCTATTTCCCCTCCATATTCCCCAGAGAATTCTGTAATGACCACTCCGCCATTCCGGAATACATATGTATACAGATCTTGTAATGTGATCTCTTTTTGCTCTAATACTTCCCCGCATCTGCCACATACAGACTCCGCCACTCCGTTCGCTTCGTCCGTAGGATACTCTTTTATCTCTTCGCACTCCGCTTTATGCCCCAGCGCTTCCTTCACATCCCTTTTCTCCGTAGCCTCACAGCTGGCGCATTGATATAGCACATACCCCTCTTCCGTACAGGTTGGCGAAACCTTCCTGCACTCTTTGAACTTATGCGTATGCTTCACCGTCACCTTTGTCTTATTCAGCCTCACTTTTGGTGCAGCGTCCGTATGCGCCGGAAGAAACGCGCATACCATCACGCAAAGCAGCACGATCCATTTTTTACTTACATTCCCTTTCCTCTCTTTCATCATGACCTCCTTTTCCATTCTCAAAAAAATTTTCCCTGTCTTCTGACAAACCTCCGATCAGCTAAAATGCATTGGCAGCCGCATCGTCGGAAATACCAGTCCCGCCTTCCGGCTTCGCAGTTACGGAATCCGGCTCATTTCAAATTTGCCTTCGGCAAAGAGCCGGATTCCCACTCGGCAAAGTTTACACGTTCTTACGGACTTTGCAGCAAGTGCAAAGTCCTGAGCTGAACTGTTACCGTCGGAAATCACATCCTTTCCAAAACAATTGACAGATACCCAAAGGCAATTTTTGCCCCCGCCAAACGGCAGCAATTTCAGCACATCAAATACAAACTGCATCAGTCCATCTCTACATCTAAAGTTATAGCACAAGACAACCTGTTTTACAACATATTTCGGGGAAGTGTGATCTGCGCGAAATTTTCTGAAGACAAGACCATGCTGCCTGCAAACGCCTTTACGTCCCGCAGGTATTTCTCCACAGTGTTTTTACTCTTTTCCGCAGCTTTGAGCCATGATGAAAAATCTTGAATTGTTTCCTCTGTAATGATCCTTTCCATTGCGTTTCCCCCGGATGAATTTTCCCATTTCCAAACGATCGGTTCCTTAAAAACCACTGAAAAATGTCTGCATATATCTTCCCATAGAAAAAAGGCGCGCAACTTTCTGCACGCCTTTTTCAAACCATTTTCCGCCCTTATTTTGCCGGGATCAGGCGGGCGATCCTGCCTGCGAACTCATTGAAATTCTGCGTCTGCAAAATGACCCTGCCAGGCCCGGTCAGCTTTGTCAGGAACAGTCCCTCGCCGCCAAAGAAGATATTCTTCAAGCCTTTCACGCGCTCGATCTCATAGCTTACCGTTTTCTCAAACGCAACGACATTTCCGGTATCCACCTTGATCACCTCGCCCGGCGTCAACTGCTTCTCAACCTTATTGCCGTCAATCTCCAAAAATACCATGCCGCTCCCGGAAATATCCTGCAGGATGAATCCCTCGCCGCCAAAGACCCCGGCGGACAGCTTCTTCGTGAGCGCGACGCTCAAGGTCACGCTCTCCTCCGCGCAGAGGAACGCGCCCTTCTGGCAGATCAGGCCGCCGGACGCGCCTATGTCGACCGGAAGGACTTCACCCGCGACCGTGGAGGCGAACGCGATCATGGCGTCCGGCCTTTCCGCCTTATAAGTCGCCATAAAAAGCGATTCCCCGGAGAACATCCTTCCAATGCTCTTCCCGAACCCGCCTTTCATGTTGGATTCCATCGCGATGCCTTCCGACATCCAGGCCATTCCGCCGGACTGGGTATACATCATCTCCCCTGCCCTGTCAAAAACAACTTCCACCGCAGGCATTGTATCGCCTAACACTCGATATTTCATATGCTTCCTCTCCTTTGCTGTTTTCGTGCATCCAAAACGCGGCCCGCCTCCTTCTCGCAAGGCCGCGCTTTTATTATAATACAAATTATGCGATCGCGCCACTTAAAATTAAAAGAATCAACGCCGCTATCTCTATTCGCAGCTCACCCAGTATTCCTTTGTCTGGGACTGGTACGTAAGCGTCAGTTTCCCAATGCCGCGCTCCGAACCTTCCACTGCCTCATAAGCGCAGGCTGCGCCTTCCTGGCCAACGGAAAATTCCGCGGCTTCCAGATCCGAAGCCTCCCCGCTGATCACCAATGTGTCGTAACGCTCATCCCCGTCGTATTCCCTGCTTGTATAGCAATAAAGTTCCGTCCCTTCTTTCGTGACCGTAATGTCACAGTTGGAAATATCCATCTCATACCGCACCGGATACCTTTGGATCTCCGCATCCCACGCGCAAATGGACAGGACGTAGCCGTCTCCCTCCGGCAGCAAGGCATACGTCACGTCATAATTGCCCGACAGCTCCACGCTGTCCCAGCTTGAGAACGTTTCCTCGCTTCCAAGGAAGCGCGCCTGCTGCTTCCCTTCGTATTCCACTAAGCCGACTTCATAAAAGGAATTCTTCCAGCCGCCTTCCCCTGTGTAACGGGCGTCCGTTGGCAGGATGCTTTTTTCTGATTGCTTGTAGTTCAGATACAGGACGGCTTCCTGGCCCTTGTAGATGATCGTCACCTTATGCGTCCAGGCTTTGCCGTATGCGTCTTCCCCGGCCTCCGCCGTGATCTCATAGCTGTCCGGCTCGACGTTGAATGTCAGGCCCACCTGCCCTAAGCCGCCTTTCCCAAGCTCCTCCTGGTATCCTTCCAGGCTGTAACAGTAGCGCTCGTCTTCGTCTTCCCCGACAAAAATGCAATCATAATCCAATTCGTCCGCGTCCTTGATCACATTCCCCGGGTCGGAGATCCCGTTTAAGTAGATTGGGCGGATCCCCTGCTCATACCGCACCCAATATTCTTTTTTCTGAGTCCCGTACGTGACCGTCAGCTTCCCCAGACCGCGCTCCGAGCCTTCTGCCGCCTCATAGCTTGCCTGCGGCCCCTCTTCCCGGAATGTCACTTCCAGCGTCCCAATGGTCGTGTTCTCCCCATAAACCTTCAGGTAATCATACCGCTCCCCGGATTCATCATAGTCATAATTAGTGTACCAGTTTACAATCTCATTGCCCGGATCAGACACTTCCATGTCAAAGGAGCTGATCGCCCGCTCGTAATAGATCGGATATTCCGCCAGCGTGTTCTCTCCCAGGAGGATGGACAGCGCATGGCCCTCCCCTTCTTCCCGGATCTGGTACGAAACCCCGTCATACCTCCCGGACAGCGCAACGTCTTCCCAGCTTCCTAACGTGTCGTGGTATCCAAGCAGGCGCACCTGCTCCTGCCCTTCCTCCCCTGTCAGGCAGATCTCCCAGAAAGATTGCTCCCAATCATACCCTTCCGAAATATAAGTCCCATCGGTCGGCAGGAAGCTCTCCGTCTCTCCTTGTTTGTAATTTAAGTACAGGACGGCTTTCTGGCCCTTGTAGGCGATCGTCACCTTATGCGTCCAGACTCCGCCGTATTCGTCTGCCCCGGCCTCCGCCGTGATCTCATAGCTGTCCGGCTCGATATTAAATGTCAGGCCCACCTGCCCTAAGCCGCCTTTCCCAAGCTCCTCCTGGTATCCTTCCAGGCTGTAACAGTAGCGCTC
>CANQTH010000129.1 GCA_947626795.1 uncultured Lachnospiraceae bacterium | reverse complement strand
GTCTGTTACCGGATGCTTCTGATCACACTGTTTTAATGTGACGGAAGCATCCGGTTTTAATTTGACGGACAACACCAAGTCCGCTGAGCAACCGGAAAATGTCAACATACCGATGCTCGTCACGCTTCTCGGAATGCTCACGCTTATCAAGCTACTGCAACTGCTGAACGCTGAATCTCCTATGCTCGTCACTCCTGACTCGATGTTCACGCTTCTTAATCTGCTACAATCCCTGAACACGCTTCCACCGATGCTCGTCACACTTCCCGGTATGCTCACACTTATCAAACTACTGCAACCGCTGAACGCTGAATCTCCTATGCTCGTCACTCCTGACTCGATGCTCACGCTTCTCAAGCTACTGCAACCGCTGAACGCTGAATTCCCTATACTTGTCACGCCTGACCCGATGCTCACGCTTCTCAAACTGCTACATCCTTCAAATGCGTTTCCCCCTATGCTCGTCACGTTTCCCGGTATGCTCACGCTATACAACCTGATACAATTATAAAACGCATAATCGCCTATGCTCGTCACTCCTTCTGGAATGCTCATGCTATCCAACCTGATACAATTATAAAACGCATAATCACCTATGCTTGTCACGCCCTCTGGAATGCTCACGCTCATCAAGCTACTGCACCTGCTGAACGCTGAATTCCCTATGCTCGTCACGCCCTCTGGAATGCTCACGCTACTCAAACTGCTACATCCTTCAAATGCACTTTCCCCTATGCTTGTCACGCTTCCAGGTATGCTCACGCTACTCAAACTGCTACATCCTTCAAATGTGCTTCCCTCTATGCTCGTTACGCTTCCAGGTATGCTCACGCTTATCAAACTGCCACAATTTTCAAACGCGCTTCTTCCTATGCTCGTCACGCTTTCCGGTATACTTACGCTACTCAAGCCACTGCAACCGCTGAACGCTGAATTCCCTATGCTCGTCACTCCTTCTGGAATGCTCACGCTACTCAATCTGATACAATTTTCAAACGCGCTTCCTCCTATGCTTGTCATGCTTCCTGGAATGCTCACGCTTCTCAAACTGCTGCAATTTGCAAATGCACTTTCCCCTATGCTCGTCACTCCTTCCGGAATGCTCACATTTCTCAAACCACTACAACTGTCGAATGCGCTCCCCTCTATGCTTGTCACGCTTCCCGGAATGCTCACGCTTCTCAAACTGCTGCATTTTATAAATGCTCCTTCCCCTATGCTCGTCACTCCTTCCGGAATGCTCATGCTTGTCAAGCTACTACAACCGCTGAATGCATAATCCCCTATGCTCGTTACTCCTTCGGGAATGTTCACGCTACTCAAACTGCTATAATCTGCAAACGCTCTATTCCCAATGCGCGTTACTTTCTCTCCATCTATCATATCCGGAATATCCACGTCCCTACCAATGCCTGCATGAACGCCTGTAATCGTCACACAGCTTTCTCTTGCTATATATTTTAAGTAGTCCTCTTTCATTGGAGTTTCCAAAACATATTGAATATTTTCTTCTATTGCCCGCTCTTCCGCTTTCGACCCTTCAAAACAATGAACCGTCAATTTCGAGCAGTCCTTAAATACGCCCGTCCCTATATTTTCTGTAAAAGGGATCGTGATGCTTTCTAAATTACTGCAACCTCTAAACGCATAATCTCCTATACCCGTCACGCTTCCCGGGATGCTCATGCTACTCAAACTGCTGCAATTTTCAAACGCGCTTTCCTCTATGTTCATCACGCTTCCTGGGATACTCACACTTCTCAAACCACTGCAATGTGCAAATGCGCCTTTCCCTATACCTATCACATTTTTCCCTTTTATTGTAGCAGGGATATTTATTTCCCCACTATATTTATCAGAAAATCCTGTAATAGACACTCCGTCATCCCGGGATGCATATGTATACAGATCTTGTAATGTAATCTCTTTTTTCTCTATGACTTCCCCGCATCTGTCACATACAGACTCCGCTGCCCCATTCACTTCGTCCGTAGGGTTCTCTTTTATCTCTTCATACTCCACTTTATGCCCCAGCGCTTCTTTGAGATCTCTCTTTTCTGTAATCCCACAGACAGAACATTGATACAACGTATATCCTTCCTCCGTGCAGGTCGGTTCAATCGTCTCCTGCAGCTCATACTTATGTCCTAGCGCTTCTTTGGGATCTCTCTTTTCTGTAACCCCGCAAGCGGCGCATTGATACAGCGCATATCCCTCTTCCGTGCAGGTCGCCTCTACCGTCTCCTGCAATTCATACTTATGCCCCAACGCTTCTTTGGAATCCCGCTTTTCCGTAAGCCCGCAATTGGCGCATTGATACATGGCATATCCCTCTTCCGTGCAAGTTGGATCAATCGTCTCCTGCAATTCATACTTATGCCCCAGCGCCTCTTTAGGATCCCGCTTTTCCGTAATTCCACAAGCGGTACATTGATACAACGTATATCCCCCTTCCGTGCAAGTCGCCTCTACCGTCTCCTGCAATTCATACTTATGCCCCAACGCTTCCTGCGTTTCCTTTTTTTCCTGCGCGCAGCGGGAGCATCTATACAACGTATAACCTTCTTTCGTGCAGGTCGCCTCTACCTTCTCCTGCTGCTCATACTTATGCCCAAGCGCAGCCGTAGGATCCCGCTTTTCCGTAAGCTTGCAGTTGGCACATTGATACACGGCATACCCTTCTTCCGTACAAGTCGGCTCTACCGTTTCATTTAATTCAAATTGATGTCCTAACGCTTTCTGAGTTTCCTTTTTTTCCTGCGCGCAGCGGGAGCATCTATACAATGTATGGCCCTCTTCCGTGCAGGTCGCCTCTACGTTCTCATACGATTCAAACTGATGTCCCAGCGCATTCTGAATATTCTGCTTTTTCGTAGCTCCGCAGGAACATTTATATATCGTATATCCCTTTTCCGTGCAGGTCGGCAAAACTTTCTTGCCCGCTTTGAACTTATGCGTATGCTTCACCGTCACCTTGCAGGCGTATTTTTTCTTCCCGATCTTCGCCGTAATCGTGGCCTTGCCCGCTGTTTTCCCGGTCACTTTCCCCTTTGAGCTTACCGTCGCCACCTTTTTCTTGGAAGAACTCCATTTCGCCTTCTTCTTCGTTCCCAGCACCTTCAATTTGTAAGACTTCCCCGTCTGGATCGTCACTTTTGTCTTATTCAGCCTCACTTTTGGCGCCGCGTCCGTATGCGCCGGAAGAAACGCGCATATCATCACGCAAAGCAGCAGCACGATCCATTTTTTACTCCCGTTCCATTTTCTCTCTTTCATCATGGTCTCCTTTTCCATCCTCTTTCCGCTTTCAGAAAGATTTTCCCTTGCCGCTCGACTTCAACTACATCTTACATCTAATCAATTACGTATCGTTGACTCTGAATACCCCCATAATTCGGAAGCTTCTCTGACTGTCATATATTCCATGATACATACCTCCTTTCAGATTTTGTCAATAAGTGTACTTTCCTGCAACAGGAAACGAAGGACAAATTATCTGTCATTTCGTGCAAAATTCGCGCGGAATCACGCAAAAATCTTTCTTGAAATATGGACATCTAAGCGGAATTATGCTACACTGGATTTACAGGAAAGTACACCTTCCTGTAAATTCCCCGTTACAGCTCCTCAGACTTTTCATAGATCGCCGCCCGGTAGCGGAACGTGGAGAGCGCCATCCCGCACTCCTTCGCCGCAGCCGTCCCGGTGATCTTTTTTGCTTTCCACCGCTGATAGGCCTCGGGGAAATTCTCCGGCAGCGGGCGGGGCGGCCTGCCAAACCGCACGCCGCGGGCTTTTGCCGCCGCGATGCCCTCCGCCTGACGCTGGCGGATATTGGCGCGCTCGTTTTCCGCCACAAAAGAGAGAACCTGCAGGACAATGTCGCTGAGAAACGTCCCCATCAGGTCTTTGCCCCGGCGCGTGTCCAGCAGGGGCATATCCAGCACCACGATATC
>CANQTH010000128.1 GCA_947626795.1 uncultured Lachnospiraceae bacterium | reverse complement strand
GCTTATGTAAATATCATATATAAAATGATGCGAGACGGACATACAGATGATACGATCTACCACTATTTACGATATATAGGGATACAGGATTCTTTTTCTAATATATGGTTTTATCTGTCATGCATAAGCCAGAACAACTTTCCCGAAAGAAGAAGGATCCATTCGATGAAAATGAAAGAAAACTGTTATCCGGATGATGTTAAAGTGGTAAAGAGGAATGAAATACTGAAATACATACTTACTGCAAATTCTAAGGCAAAGAGAAATAAATGCGTGGAAGAAAGCATAGAATTGATAAAAGAAGCATATCCGATTGTTAAATGGACAGAGGAGGCATTCCATACATTTCATACAGCATTAAAAGAAAAGGATACTTGCGGATTAGATGAATTTCTGGAAAAATATGCCGGTTCATCCTTGGATGGCTTTTGTGATAACATAAAAAGGGATATCGCCCCCGTCAAGAATGCGATATCCCTGGAAATAAGCTCTGGATTTGTTGAAGGAAACAACAACAAATTCAAACTCATCAAACGTATTGTATACGGAAGGTCAAAATTAGTCAACCTATCAAAAAAGTGTTTTCTTGCGTTCATGCCTAAGACAGACGGTTTTGAATTATCCAAACTGGTATAGGCAAAAAAATAAAGCTAGATTTGTTCACTGAATCCAACTTTATTTTTTCTCACCTATACCCAAAGTTTAGAAAGAACCTCTGCTACACAGGATAGGCGGTGTCCGTAAGGACATTAGCTTAACCGGGAGCATCCACTTTGGATTGGGTGCTTTCCTTTTCTGGTAACACTATACCACACTTTCCACATACATTCAACAAAAATTTTTATAACAGGTCAAAACCACAGAAATATGAGAATGTGCAGAAAGGCGTAGGTGGTATTATGGGCGGAGCATTGATCGAAACAGAGGCAAGGACTATTTTAAATCAGGGAATTCGTGAGACAAAAAAGCAGACAGCATTGAAACTGCTGAAAAGAGGAAAACAGACAGTCGAGGAAATAGCAGAAGATACAGGGCTGAGTGTCGCAGAAGTAGAGCGGCTTGCAGGGCTTCAGACAGTGTAAAACCGTTTTCACCTATTTAGGGATGGCATAACTCAGCCTGGGACTAAAAAAGAAATAAGCATTGCCCAAGCGTGGAAACTGTGGTACGATAGAGCTGCCTCAACAAAGAGGATAAAAATATTTGGAGGGAACAGCTATGACGTATGAGGAATTTTTTACAGAAGTGAAAGAGAAATTCATGGATGCGGACGCCAGCGGCGTGACGGAGCATCTGGCATACCAGTTCAACATCACAGGCGAGGCGGAAGGAGCGTTTTATGTGGAAGTAAAAGAGGGCAAGCTGTATGTGGAGCCTTACGACTACCACGACAGGGACGCGGAGTTCACGGCTTCCGCGGAAACGTTGATGAAGATCGCGGAAGGCAAGCTCGACCCGATATTTGCAGTTACGATGAAGAAAATGAAAGTCGATGGCGACATTGACAAGGCGCTGAAGCTGAAAGGCCTGATCGACAGCGCGAAGAAAAAGGACAAAAAGAAAAAATAAAGGCTGGATTTTTATGTCCCCCGGGCCTTGCGGCAAGCGCGGCGCCCGGGGGACGTTTCTGTCACGGCATGAATTCAATCTGGTTTTCCGCCAGTTTTGCGATGCGGGCGAGCGCGTACACCTCGATGCCCTGCGCGTTCAATTTCTCCCGCCCGGGCTGGAAGGATTTCTCGATGAGGACGCCAAGTCCGGCGATCGTGGCGTGCGACATACGGATCAAGCGGATGGCCGCGGTCGCAGTCTCCCCGTTCGCCAGGAAATCATCGATGAGCAGGACGTGGTCATCCGCGCTGATGTATTTTTTGGAGAGCGTCAGCTCGTAATTCGTCTCTTTGGTAAAAGAAGTCACGACAGTCTGGTAAAGATCCTGGTTCAGGATTTTGGAAGGCTGTTTTTTTAGCAGGATCAAAGGGAGTCCCATGGCGAGGGACACCATGAGCGCCGGAGCGATGCCGGAGCTTTCCACCGTGGCGACCTTTGTGACGCCCCTGCCGGAAAAATGGCTGGCGATGTCCTTTCCCATTTCCTGCATGAACGCCGGATCCACCTGGTGGTTGACGAAACTGTCTACTTTGATGATATGTTCATTTACGGCAAGGCCGTCTTTTCGGATTCTTTCTTCTAATAGCTGCATATTCTCACCTCCAGATTATGGTAAAGGATTTTTTGCGGATTCCGCTGGATGTTCCGCGAGCCACCTGGAGGCGCAGTGCGCAAGGCAGGCTGCGCCGATCGGAAGGACGTCCTCGTTAAAAAGAACCTTCGGATTGTGCGCGGGGTAGTCGCCCCGGCTGTCCGCAAAACCAGCGGAAAGGTACATGAAGACGCTGGGGACGCGCTCCGCGATCAGGGCGAAATCCTCGGACGCGCTGGACGCGACTCCCGGATATCCCGCTATGCCCGGGATCGGAAGCTCGTCCATGTATCCGGCGATCTCGCGCGTGAGCGCGGCGTCGCAGACAAGGGGCGGGACTCCCTGCGGGAATGAGACGGCTGCGCTGCCGCCGTAAGCGGAAGCGGTCGCCTCCGAGACTTCCCGCAAGCGGCGCACCAGCTTTTCCCGTGCCTCCACGCTGTTTGTGCGGATCGTCCCTTTTAAGACGGCGGATTCCGGGATGATGTTCGCGGCGGAGCCGGAAGAAAATTCCCCGACTGTGATCAGGCAGGCGTCCATCGGGTTGCTTTCTCGCGCGATCAATTCCTGGAGCGCAAGGTAGATGTGCGTTCCGATGTTGATCGGGTCGACCGAAAGGTGCGGATAAGCGCCGTGGCTTCCCTTTCCCCGCACCTGGATCTCAAAGACGTCCGTGGAAAACATCATGGTCCCGGAATCGTTGTACATATAGACGCCGACCGGGAGCTTGCCCGGGCCGACATGGTACGCCAGCGCCACGTCCGGCTTTGGGTTTTCCAAAATGCCGTTCTCGATCATGTTACGGCTGCCTTCAAAGGTTTCTTCGGATGGCTGGAACATGAATTTCACCGTCCCTTTTAAGGAGGCCTCGTCTTCTTTCAGGAGCTTGGCCGCGGACAGCAGCATGGCGGCATGGAAGTCATGCCCGCAGGCATGCGCCTGCTTTCCGGTCGGGCAGGCGAAGGGCAGGCCGCTTTCCTCCGGCATGGGGAGCGCGTCCATGTCCGCCCGCAGGAGAATGGTCTTCCCGCCCCGCCCTAAGGTGGCGGCGACGCCTTCCCCGCATTCTTCGGGCGTAAGCCCGTATTCCTTCAATTTTTTCATGACATATGCCTTGGCTTTTGGCATATGCAGCCCAACTTCGGCATTTGTATGGAAATAACGCCTGTTTTCAACTAATTCCCCTTGTAGTTTTTGCGCGCGTTTCAAATAATCCATATGGCTGATCGATCTCCGTTTCCGGCGTCCGTCCAGGGGACGCCCTGTATTTAATGATAATCCAAGGAACCCAAAATAGCAAGCGTTAATTTGGCCTGGCCAGCCGACCCGGTAACGGAGAAGCCGGAAGAAATTTTCTTGAAAAAAAGTATAAAGAGGTATAAAATAAAAGAAAAAGTATAAAGAATTATAAAGAAAAATAAAAAGTATAAAGAGGAGATGTCTTATGCAGAACCCTTTTACAACGACATTCAGCAAAGCGCCGGAATATACCTATATCGCCACATCGAAGACCGCGGAGATCCTGGATAATTTCAGCTATGAGAATCCTTCTGAATCCGTGTACAAGATTACCGGGGTCAGAGGCTCGGGGAAAACGGTGATCCTTGCGAAGATCGAAGAAGAGCTGCGGAGCGAAGACAGCAAAAAGAAAGGCTGGCTCGTCCTCGACTTGAATCCCGCCAGGGATATGCTCGGGCAGGTTGCGGCCATGCTTCACAAGGAAGGATTTGGGAAGAATAATATGAAAAGTTCGGGCGTTACTGTCTCTGCGACTGTTTTGGGAAGCGGGGGAAGCTTTGGTTACTCGTCAGAAAAAGAGAACGATTTCTTTGATATCGGCGTGGAAGTGGAA
>CANQTH010000127.1 GCA_947626795.1 uncultured Lachnospiraceae bacterium | reverse complement strand
TGTTCTCTTGCTTCCAGATCGCTCCCATCCTTAACCGCCCTTGGAAGATACTTTGCAATATTTTCAATGGCAGATAACGCGATCGCCTCGGATAAAATGTTGAGCGATGTGGACATCATGATCTCGGTATTGTGGAACAGCGCGTCAAAGCCCTGATATGCCGTGTATTTCGGCGGTACAGTCACCATATAGGTCGGATCGACTACCGCAAGATAAGGTTTTCCGACGCCGGGGATACCAAAGCCAATTTTCTCATGGGTATCTTCCTTGCAGATCACGCCCCATTCGTTCATCTCGGAACCGGTGCCGGATGAGGTGGCGATCGTCACGACCGGCAGCGGTTTTTCTGCAAGCGGCAGGGCTTTTCCTGTGCCGCCGGACACATAATCCCAAAGGTGTCCCGGATTTGTCGCCATAGTCGCTACCGCCACGGAAGAATCAAGAACCGCACCGCCGCCAAGCGCAACGATAAAATCACAGCCATTTTCTTTTGCAAACGCAGCGGCTTCTTCCACCACTTCGACAAGCGGATTTTCCATTATTTTGGCAAACTCTACATATTCTATGCCAGCCATTTTGAGTTCTTCAACGGTCTTGTCATAAGAGCCGTTTTTATGGACGGACTGGCCTTTCGACAATAGCAGCAAAGCCTTCTTTCCCGGTAGTTTTTCATTATGAAGTTCACCGAGTTTTCCAACTCCAAAAAGTAGTTTCGTCGGGTTATCAAATACAAAATTCATCATTTTCATTTTCCTCCTTTTCTGCAAAGCAGCTTGTTTATGTAATAAGCTGCCGCCGCGAACAGGCTCATCATAGCAGCAGTTTCCGCAAAATAGACGGCTGCCGTCTTTGTCTCATCGAACATCACAAAATGCGTCTGCAAGAACAGATAATCCGTCATGTGCTGAACGATGAAAGCGTAAATTCCATATACAGCCAGAGCGGCGGCAGCAAGGCGGGACGGTGTGTATTTCCCTTTGAGGAAACTTTTCCACCAGCCCAGATTCAAAAAATGGTGCGCGAGGAACAGCGCCAGCATACCTGTGCCAAGCCATTCATGGATTTCCTGCCCGGTAAGTATCTCTGCCATCAGAAGCGGCAGAAGAACGATCATGGCAAGGTCAATGATCCTCTTCAAAATCTGTTTTGACTGCTTCATAATACTGCTCCTTAGTTGATCCCAAGCCCGTCTGCCCGCTTTCCTCCCCGGTTTTGGATGACGCCCCGGTCTGCTCCTGTGTCTGGGATTCATCCGCTGTATTCTGTTCCAGTTCATCATTTCCGTTGCTGCCTGCCGTTCCCCCTCCTCCGGCACAGGCGGCAAGGGACAACATCATTAGGCTTGCAAGTAAAATTGCCGTGATCTTTTTCATTCTATTTCAATCCTCCATATTGTTTCTCATCTACCGGCTCCAGCCATTCATTCGAGCCGTTTTCACCCGGCACTTCAATCGCCAGATGGGAGAACCAGCTATCCGGCGCCGCGCCGTGCCAATGCTTGACGCCCACTGGGATATTGACGCAGTCGCCCGGCTTCATCTCAATGGCGTCTTTGCCCCACTCCTGGTAATACCCGCGTCCGCCGACGCAGATCAGGATCTGCCCGCCGCCCTTGTCGGCGTTGTGGATGTGCCAGTTGTTCCGGCATCCCGGCTCAAAGGTCACATTAAAAATGCCAACCTGCTCTCCCGATATGGGCGCGAGATAACTCTGTCCGGAAAAATACTGCGCAAATCCGTCGTTGGGCGCGCCGATCGGGAACAGGATCGTGTTCTGGTATTTGTCCTTTTCCGTAAGCTCCGGCTCCGCCTCGTTCCAGACATCCTTTGCCAGACGGAACACCGCCCATGCCTTGGGCCAGCCCACATAAAAGCCCACATGGGTCACAATAGCTGCGATCTCCGCACGGGTTACGCCATGCGCCTTGGCATTTTCCAGATGATAGGTCAGCGAGGAATCCGTGATCCCCGAACTCATCAGCGCCACCACTGTGATCATGCACCGGGTTTTTAAATCAATGTCCTGATTGTTCCAGTTCTCCCCAAAGAGAATGTCGTCGTTAAAGTGCGCAAAATCCGGCGCGAAGCCGCCAAGCTGATCCCTGCCTGCAGTCTGTTTGATTTTTTCCATTGTGTTTTCCTCCTCATAATTGAATTTATTTCTGTTATCTATGCCCTCCGCCGGATGTTCCAGCGGTCGGTTTCTACATAATTCTTATAAAAGAATCACTTCTCACACCACATTTCCCGCCTTCTGTTTCCCGTTCTGCGCCATCACGCCGACCAGCGCATGAGGCACATATAATTCTTCGAGATAGTCGATCTCGTCCTGCGTCAGTTCCAGATCGACCGCTTTCGCCGCGCCGTCCACATGGGAGAGCTTCGTCGCGCCCACCACCGGGGCTGTCACTTTTGTCAAAAGCCACGCCAGCGAGATCTCCGTCATGGAAACGCCGCGCCCCTCCGCCAGCTCTGCGACGCGGGCAATGATCTTTCCGTCCGCCTCCGCCGTGGCGTCGTATTTGAATTTCGCATAGGCGTCCTGCTCCAGCCGTTTCGACGTCTCGCCGGGGCGCTTGGAGAGCCGCCCGCCTGCCAGCGCGCTGTACGGCGTCATGGCGATCTTCTGGTCGGCGCAGAACGGTGCCATTTCCCGTTCTTCCTCGCGGGCGATCAGGTTGTAATGCCCCTGAATGGACACAAACTCCGTAAGTCCCTGCTCCCTCGCATAAAAATTCGCCTTGGCGAGCTGCCACGCAAAGCAGTTGGAAATGCCGATGTACCGGGCCTTGCCCGCCTTGACCGCATTGTGCAGCCCTTCCATGATCTCCTCCATCGGCGTGTGGTAGTCCCACATATGATAGATGTAAAGATCCACATAATCCATGCCGAGGTTTGCAAGGCTTTGATCCAGATAAGTTTCGATATGCTTCTGGCCGCTCACGCCTGCGTCAATCTCCTCCTGCGTCCGCGGCGTGAATTTCGTGGCGACCACAACCTCGTCCCGCTTCGCGAAACTTTTAAGCGCACGCCCGACATACTGCTCGCTGGTGCCGTTCTGGTAGACGATAGCGGTGTCGTAGAAATTGATGCCCAGATCGAGGCCGCGCTTGATGATCTCCCGCGTCTGCGCTTCATCCACCGTCCAGCTATGCTGCCCTGTGGCTGCATTGCCAAACCCCATGCAGCCCATGCAGATACGGGAAACGTTCAGATCGGATTTTCCCAAATTCATATACTTCATTGCAAATCCTCCTTTTTTACATCATATTGCAGTCCACTGATGATCTGACTGCAGGATTTCCTCCCGACTTGACTGTTTTTTAATCCTTCAAAAGACCTTTCACACAATTATATGTGATCTCATAAATCGTCATAAACACATAGTTCACGCCCGCCTGCTCCATCGCCGTCCTCTGCTTCTCATTGACCACTGTATACGGATAGATTCCAAACATGAACGGGAAAAAAATGTACAGGAAATGCTGTTTCTCCGTGATCGGCATCTCCGGGAAATACTGCTCTAAGCAGCGCATGACCGCCCGCAGCGAACCCCCGTAAGCCACCTTAAACTCCGTGAGCCGCTCCAATCGGCTGCTGCTTTCCAGATCATAATGGTTCATCGACATGATCTTTAAAAGCTGCTCCCTCTTTTCCAGAGAACGAGCCAGCTTATCGGCAAATTCATCCCTGGTAAGCGTCTCATTTTCCTCCATCATCCGGTTCAGGTCGGCGATCCAAAGTTCATTTTCCCTCTGCAGCAAAGCGAGGAATATTTCTTCTTTCGTCTGAAAGTAATTATAGATCGAAGTCCGGGTAAAGCTGGTCGCGTTCCCGATGTCTTTTAACGTGATCTCTTTAAAGCTTTTTGTCTTATAAAGCTCCTCGCAGGCGTTGATGATCTCTTCCTTTCTTGCATTTGTAAGTTCCGGCGAGCCTTTTGGCATTTCGTTCCCTCCCCCTCATTTTTTGTTCTGCGGCTATGCGATGATGTTCACGATGATTCCCGCCGCAAAGGAAACTGTCCCATTCAAGACTTTGGCTGCTTTTCCTTCAGGGAAAGGCACTTGCAGATCACATCTCCGGTTTTTAAATAATGGTAAGTCGGGAACTCGAACAGCACTGGCTTTAAGGTGTTATAGTTGATCTTACCCTCCGCGTCCAGATGTTCTTCCGCCACATACGTATTGTCGATCGTACAGATAAAGCCTCCAAAATTCG
>CANQTH010000126.1 GCA_947626795.1 uncultured Lachnospiraceae bacterium | reverse complement strand
TCGATCCGGGAGCGCAGCAGCTCCATATCCTGACCGCCTTGCCCTTGTATCGATGGCTGACAGCCCATTCCTCTGCGCAAACGTGGCTGAGTGCGCATCGGTTGGCTTCTCGCCGGGTGTCGTAACGTGAGCCGCATGGGCATCTGTACCATATCTCGATGTGCGCCATCTACGTTCATTCCTCCAGTATACGAAAATCTTCGCAATTTCTCGCACCGTGCCATGTACTATATCTGCGACTGCTGCATAAATGACCGGCAGTAAAAGCAGGAAGTATTCCCCGCCTATGGCTTCACGCCCCCTCTGGGCAGTGGCGTATGCAGATGCGTACTTGAACATGATGATCCCGACCGCCGTTAGAAAAATGTACTTTGCCGTTTCCCTCATCAGCTTCCTTGCCCTCTTGCTCATGCCTTTTCCTCCCATTCCTCACAGCTGTCGATGTATGTCGTCTCCAGCCCGTAGGCTTCGCTCTTTTCGTTCCTCATTCCTGCTCCTTTCTCTGCGGTTCCAAAACGTTGCCGCTTCCTCCTTGGTGGTTACGCATCCCTCCTCTTTGCCGGGTGTGATCACGACCGCGCCACAGTCCCTGCACTCGATGTCCCAATCCTCAAACTCTCCCGGTTGCCCCAAGTCTGTGAATCCTACATTCTTGCTTCCGCAGAACGGGCATCTTTTCAGGTTCGTTTCCTCGCGCCTAAAGCATTCGGTTATCTTTTCGCAGTCTGCGATCCAGTTGTCGACATCTTCCTTGCTCTTAAAAGTCGGGGAATGCCCAGGGACCATTGTGATCCCGCTTTCCTCAATCCGTTTTCTTGCGTATCCCTTAAGTTCCGGGGACATAAAAACGTAATCGTTGACCGTTCTCATGGTTTCCTCTCCTTTCTCTCAGACGTAGACGCAACATCCGCAGTTCGTGCATGTGCCATGGAAGTGTCCGTTGCTCTTTGCCCTGCGTCCGACCAGCGTTTCCATGTCGCACATTGGACAGATCCGCGTTTCCTCCGGGTTCGGCTCCATCTTCTTTTTGCCCTCTTCGTCCAGCTGGTATCTCTGGCCGCAAATCGGGCAGCGACCGACGCCCTCCGCATCGACTTCGTCCAATCCGTAGGCGAGGTTGCCGCACTCCGGGCAGATCGGGTTTCCCACTCCGTTTTCGTCTCCGTAGCCCTTTTCCCAGGTCACCGTCTCGACCGGGGCGCGGAACCGTTTCCCGTGTACCGCCATCAGGGCGGCTTTGTAAACGAGGAGGGCTTTGCTGATCGTGTCCCACGTCGCTTCCTCCAGCTGGAGCGGCTCTGCCGTCTCGGTGTTCGGGTTGATGTGGTTCTTTCGCAGCTGACGCTTCCTAGTGTGCCACTTGGTCTGCGCTTCGTCGATCCTGTTCTCCAGCTCGGTGCATTCACCGAGCTGGTAATATGGGATTAGGTATTTCTCCGGGAGAAATACCAGATAGTACTGGGCTTTGTACTCCTCCAGCGTATCGTTCAGATCTCTAGCGAATTTCTCCCATGCTTTGTCATTTTCGGTCATATTCTCATTCCTTTCCTATCGTCGTGTAGAAGTTCTTTCTCCGGCTGCTCTGCGGCTGTGACCGCCATGTGATCGCATCGTTCGTTCTCCGGGTGTCCGTTATGTCCCTTGATCCAGTGCCACGCAACCTCGTGCTTTGCCGTCGCTTCGAGCAATCGCTCCCACAGCTCCCGGTTCTTTACAGGCTTGTTCGATCCGTTTCTCCAGTTGTTCAGCTTCCAGTTCTCGATCCAGCCCTTGGTCATCGTGTTCGTAAGGTACTGCGAATCCGTGTAGAGGTCTATCCGGCACGGCTGCTGGAGCGTCTCCAGTGCGGCAATTGCCGCCATCAGCTCCATCCTATTGTTGGTCGTGCTGTCGTACCCTGCGCTGATCTCTTTCTCGTGGATCTGCCTCTTGCGGTCTGTATACTGCAGGATCGCGCCGTAACCGCCGGGACCATCCGGATTTCGCTTTACTGATCCGTCTGTAAAAATTTTTACATTCATGTCGCTCCTTCCTACGTGGCCGGCCGCAGTGTTTTCTGCGCTGCTCCTGGGTTTGCATATCCCGCCGCGTCTTGTGCTGTCCGCCTGTTCCATGGAAATTCTCGGCGCATATTCTCTTCGCCGACTATCGGAATCAGGCTGTCCTTCATGAAAACCGCTGCCCTGGTAAGTGCCGCCGCTTCGCAGATGTTATCCACCCATTCCTTCTCCGGCACTACCTTTCCTTTGCGGTTTCCTGTCTCCGCGCCTATGATTATCCACTCTGTGCCACCGAAGCTGCCCAGCCCTACGTCCAGCCGCTCCATCAGCGGTTCGATGCTGATCATCGTGTGTTCCAGTCCTCTGCCGGGGTATCGTCCGGATTTCCTGTCAGTGATCGTGGAGCCGTACCACCAGTTGTCGTGCCGTGGCAGCCACTTGGCGTTTGCAATGTCGCAGAGCCGCCTTGGGTTCTTCGTCAGAAAGATGTACCTGTGCTGCGGCGCGGCTTCTGCCGCTTCAAATACCGCCCTGATCCATTCGTCCGGCACCCAGTCTCCGAAAAGATCAGCCATCGAGCAGACGAACACGGTCTGCGGTTCATGCCACTTCTTTGGCTGATTCAACCTGTAGCGGTGGAGCGTCGGCTCAAATCCGTATGGATACGCGCATATCCTCTCTTTTCCGTCCTTGCATTCCGTGATTATCGGTGCGGCAAGCTCGTTAATGCCTTTCAATACTCCGGTCTCTGTGAGGTGTGGCAAATCAAACGGGCGAAATCTCTCCGCTATCCTCCGTGCGTAACAATACTCGCATTTGTGGCGGCATCCCGTGACGGGATTCCATGTGCTGTCGCACCATTCTATTTTCGTTTTCTGCATTTCTCATTCCTCACTTTCGGTTTTGAAAAAATCCATCAGGCTCATCTGATCGTCGAGTGGTTGTCTTTCCAGTTCTTCCTGTCGGATATGCTTTGCGCATTGGCAGCCGTATCCCTTTTCCAGTGCTTCTTTGCTGAATAAAAGCCGTCCGCACCTCTTGCACTTTCGGGTTGGCACCATGGTTATTTCATCCATGTCTCCACCTCCGTTTTCAATAATCAACATCAATGCCCGTAATCTCTTTAAAAATATCTTTATCAAAATTCGGAAGTGCTGTTATAACAGCTTTTTGATCATCACCTAAACTATGCCACCAATCAATATAATTTTGATTATCATTTTGTATTTTTAAATATCCGCCTGTTGTTTCAGCTTCAGGGTGCAAAGTCTTTTCTTCAGCTGTCATCGCACTAAATTTAATGAAAGTAATGTTTTGTTTAACCTCGTCCAATAGTTTATATGCTTCACTTTTATGCCAATCAAAAAGTGTCCATTCTGACAATTTATTAAACATATAAATCTTTTTTTCTTCTGAGACAGTGTTAAAACATCCACTTGAAAAATTGCATTTATTGTAATCGCCATTGTTGTGATTGCCGCTGTTGTAATCGCCATCATTGAAACTGCCGCTGTTATAATTGCCGCTATTGAAACTGCCGCTATTGCTATTGCCACTGTTGTAATCGCCACTATTGAAACTGCCGCTATTGCTATTGCCGCTATTGCGATTGCCGCTGTTGTAATCACCATCATTGCTATCGCCGCTGTTGCAATCGCCGTTGTTGTGATTGCCGCTGTTGTAATCGCCATTATTGCTATCGCCGCTGTTGCAATCGCCACTATTGAAACTGCCGCTATTACGATTGCCGCTATTGTGATTGCCGCTATTGCTATCGCCATCATTGCTATCGCCGCTGTTGTAATCGCCGCTATTGCTATCGCCACTGTTGCGATTACCGCTATTGCTATCACCGCTATTGCCAAGCCCCGTACACTCGTGTCCGGTATTCACAATTTCAAGTAATTCAGCCCATGGGATTTCACGCAAAATTTGAATTTTATTAGTGCATGATTTTATACCATCGGAATCAATTTCACCAAGTGCAAGCACTTCCGCAACCTTATTTTTTGGATTGAATTCATAATATTTAAAACAATCGACTGCTTTTTCACAAAAGTGAAAACCACGTTCGCAAACCTTTGGTTTCAAATTTTCTTCGTAGGTCTTTCCAACCTCGTATTGAAATATTTTCCCTTCCGGTCGGCAAGTCCAATCCGGTTCAAAAACTTTATAACCTTTAACAACTTTTTCTTCCATAATTTGTCCTCCTATTTCTTCATCAGCTAATCAAATGCCGCTAATATTTTCGTTTGCTTATCTTACCAATCAACTGCATTATTTACGGCTTCTTTCTGTTGTTTCTGTGACATTCTTGTATATATCATCGTAGTATTTA
>CANQTH010000125.1 GCA_947626795.1 uncultured Lachnospiraceae bacterium | reverse complement strand
ATAAGGGGGTTTTAGCTGAATCTTCGTATCTTTATGGCCTTAGCGGCAAGTGCAAAGCCCCAGGCTGAACTGCTGCGGAATTTCGTAACAGTCCAGCCGCAAGGCCGAACCGTTGCACGACGCCTAAATCTTAACGCCTCTTTCCCTTAACAGCAATTCCCCCATCATCGCCTGACACTGCATGGCAAACAGTCCCGGCAGCTTGTCCATCAAATCGGCGGACGGACGTTCCATGCATTCCCGTATGTATCCGCTCATCTGCAGGCCATCCAGACGCTCTGCAAATTTACGGAAAAACGCGTCAAATTTCCTCGTCAGGAAATCAATGAACCATCTTCATGAAACGGTATACAGTGTCCTTGGCAAATCCCGTGGTGTCCCGCCCCATGAGTAGGACCATGTATATACTCCTGTTATAATAGAAGCTCACCAGGAACAGCTACTGAAAGATTTCTATCACCGGGACTCCCTTTGCCTCGTAGGCATTAGAAGCTTTCAAGGGCTAAGTGAATGTGAAACCTTGCAAAAAATTTTTGATGGATTTTGAACCGTGCTTATCATTTGGGTTGCTCGTGTTATACTTGTATTCATAGTATGGACACCTGGTTTTGATAATAATGGGCTGATTCCGTAACAGGACAGCCAAAAGCTACGCGGCAAGAAAATTTTCGCGGCCCGAATCTGGACTGCGCAATTTCTGATTGTTTTTTCGGCTCACCTATGCTATGATGAACTACACACAAAAGTCATGCAATGCATGAAAACACCCCAGAAGGAGACAGGAATTATTGGGCAAAATTGACACTATTACAAAAGACTACATGAAAAACAACTCTGTTTTTGCAGACGCTTTTAACTATTTGATTTATGGCGGCGAGCCGATCATCCAGCCGGAAACGCTGCAGGAGCTTGATCCAGCGGAGATTGCAATCCCCTTTGGCGGCGGGAACGAAACGGCTGTACAAAAATTCAGGGATCTGCTGAAGGCGGCCACGTTAAGGATTGACGATCATGCCGCATATCTCATCTTGGGCATTGAGAATGAGTCTGAGATAAAATATGCAGAGCCAGTAAAGGAATGTTTGTATGATGCGCTACAATATTCTGAGCAGGTACAAACGATAGCCGCCAGACATCGCGCAAAAAGGGATTGGAAAGGGCATACGGATGGAGAATTTCTTTCCGGCTTTTACAGGGAAGACAAGCTGACGCCAGTAATTACGCTGGTCATTTTATTTGATTCCAAGAAGTGGGACGGCCCGAGGTCGCTGCACGAGATGATGTCCACGCAGGATCCAAAAATCCTAAAGTTCGTGGCGGATTATAAGATCAACCTGATCGAACCTGCGGCGATGGGGGAAGACGATTTGGAAAAGCTCCATTCCAACCTCAGATCCGTTTTAGGATTTATAAAATATTCCAACAGCGACAAAGAGCTGTCCGCTTTTCTCTCAAGAGAGAGCGGCTTGAAAGCGCTGGACGTGGAAGCTGCAAGAGTAATCAAGGCGTGTACGAATACGAATATTCAGATCAATGAAAAAGAGAGGTCGATGGATGTGTGTAAAGCTGTGCAGGAAATGAATGATAAGGCAAGGATGGAAGGGCGCGAACAAGGCAGGCTTGAAGGCAGGCTTGAAGGACGCGAACAGGGCAGGCTTGAAGGGCGCGAACAAGCACGACTAGAAACAATGCTTCATTCTGTGAAGAATCTTATGGAGTCACTCCATTTAAGTGTTGAAGAAGCCATGAGCGCACTAAAGATCACAGAGGACGACCAGGCAATCCTGATGAAGAAAATTTGACGCATACTCCCTCATTGCAATAAAGGGGGGGGAGGCTTTCCCTGTGAAAGACACTGATTCCGATTCGATTCCAAGAAGTGGGACGACCCGAGGTCGCTGCACGAGATGATGTCCACGCAGGATCCAAAAATCCTAAAGTTCGTGGCGGATTATAAGATCAACCTGATCGAACCTGCGGCGATGGGGGAAGACGATTTGGAAAAGCTCCATTCCAACCTCAGATCCGTTTTAGGATTTATAAAATATTCCAACAGCGACAAAGAGCTGTCCGCTTTTCTCTCAAGAGAGAGCGGCTTGAAAGCGCTGGACGTGGAAGCTGCAAGAGTAATCAAGGCGTGTACGAATACGAATATTCAGATCAATGAAAAAGAGAGGTCGGTGGAT
The DNA here is from genome assembly GCA_947626795.1 of uncultured Lachnospiraceae bacterium. Taxonomy (GTDB): domain Bacteria; phylum Bacillota; class Clostridia; order Lachnospirales; family Lachnospiraceae; genus Petralouisia. The sequence continues at coordinate 2,318 of CANQTH010000125.1, read as the reverse complement.
GTGTGTAAAGCTGTGCAGGAAATGAATGATAAAGCAAGGATGGAAGGGCGCGAAGAAGGCAGGCTTGAAGGACGCGAACAGGGCAGGCTTGAAGGACGCGAACAGGGCAGGCTTGAAGGACGCGAACAAGGCAGGCTTGAAGGGCGCGAACAAGCACGATTAGAAACAATGCTTCATTCCGTAAAGAATCTTATGGAGTCACTTCATTTAAGTGTTGAGGAAGCCATGAGCGCACTAAAGATCAAAGAGGACGACCAGGCAATCCTGTTGAAGAAAATTTAACGCATACTCCCTCATTGCAATAAAGGGGGCTTTGCCCTGTGAAAGACACTGATTCCGATTTGATTCCAAGAAGTGCAAAGTCCCAGGCTGAACTGCTGCGAAATTTTGCAACAGTCCAGCCGCAAGGCCGAACCGTTACACGACGCTTAGATCTTAACGCCTCTTTCCCTTAACAGCAATTCCCCCATCATCGCCCGGCACTGCATGGCAAACAGTCCCGGCAGCTTGTCCATCAAATCGGCAGACGGACGTTCCATGCATTCCCGTATGTATCCGCTCATCTGCAGGCCATCCAGACGCTCTGCAAATTTACGGGAAAACGCGTCAAATTTCCTCATCAGGAAATCAATGTCTTCCTTTGACACAGAGTCCATTTCCCCAATGTCATTTTCCGCCAGCGCGGCCATCTGATGCAGTTCATAAACCGCATCGTCCACCAGATTCTTATGATCCGGATACTCAATCTCAAATTCCAGTTCCCTTCCCTCGCCCTCCATCGCCAGGGAAACGCCGAAATCTTCTTCAATCTTCTGAAACATCTCGTCCACCCGCGCCGCCCAGGTATGATCCTGAATCTTCTTATAGCCGTTTTCTGCAATTTCAGCGGCCTTTTCGGGATTTTCCAACAGATCCCTGATACGTTCTGGCAATTCCTTGATCTTTTCCAGCGAAAAGACTTCCAGATCCTTGCCATCCTCAAATTCTTCCAAGATATATTTGCTTTCATCCGTGACCGCAACCGTATGGCTTAACATAGCCGCCGCAATCCGCTCCTGGAAGCCGTCCTTGAACCACGGCATCACATTCAGCGCGGCCTTCGCATTTGCGAGCGCTTTTGACGCGGCATATGGCCCGCCTTTATGGAGAATCAGATTTTCCTTATGCCCGCAGTTGAAATTCTCCCAGCCATTTCCATATACGTCAATTTTCAGCCCCGCGTCCAGCAGCGTCCGCATCACTTTGTCCCTATAATAAAACCGCGCATAAAAATCAATGGACAGAAACTCTATGGCCAGCTCATGGAAATCACTGTCGCTCACCTCCTGCCCATATTTTTTTAATGTTCTGGAAAGGATTTCCGGCAACGTGCGCCACGGATGGAGGATAATGTCCTCCAGCATATCCTCCACAAACCGCGCCATGGCCGACCCTTTTTCAAACCGCGAAAGAGCCTGCGTCTTATATTCCTCCGGATCTTTGTACGTTCCCGTAAATAAAATGTCAATCTCGCGGCTTTCATATGGCGCGCATTGCGGATATGCGCTTCCAGACAGCGGAATGAATTTCGTGTGCTTCACCATAGGAAAATAGCGATCGATATAATCGCAAAAATTCCGATCGCACGGGAATACGACCGTCCTGTCGTCCGCCTGAAGGAGCTTGTCCTGCAGATCAACCGAAGTCGGCGGGTCGCAGACATAAATCCCATAAATCGTCTTTTCCGGCAGATTCTTTGTGATCCCCCAAGTACAGAGAATCCCATCCACATCAAAAACCGCATCAAACTTATCGGACGAGATCACATGGCTGTACAGCGCAGGCTGCGCAAGCGACCAGCCGTCCAGCACACAGGTGTTGCAGCCCCGCTTCCGCATGGCAGACGCCCACTCGTCGATATACCGATTGGTAGAAGCATACCGTGATATCGTCTTCACCAGCAAAACATTTTTTCTTTTCGTTTCCGCAGTTCCAAATGTCTTTTGGAACGCCTCTGCCATATTTTTCACATCCTTTTCAAACATCGCCTTCTCTCCGGCAATGAATTTCCGATAGCCTTCAAAATTTTCCATATGCTGCTCATAATTTTTGCAGATATCCAAAAGCAGCGCCGCTATCTCCTCATAAGAGCCATGCACATCCTCAAATTTATACTTGTCCGGTATCGGAACGTCTTCATAAAATGCCGCGCTTCCCTTCTTATTCGTAATAACGCAGCAGCCACAGCTTGCGGCCTCTCTACCTTAACTTCCTGAGTTTTTTAACCCTCAATGCCATTTGCGGTCATCACTTGTCCTCATTTGTGCCCTCACAATACC
>CANQTH010000124.1 GCA_947626795.1 uncultured Lachnospiraceae bacterium | reverse complement strand
AACACAGAGATAGAAAACGGCAATGTGGACAACTATATTCATTTTTTGCGGAAACGGTTTCGGGAACTAAAATGTAAGACTACGATAAAAACAATATATGGAGCTGGTTTTTGTTTGGGAGAATCGCAATGATAAAAAATTTACGAAAAAGGCTCATGCTTCTGTTCCTTTCATTTACAATGCTGATCTTTACGGCGGCCATGTGTCTGATGATAAGAAGCACAGTCAAGCGGGTACAAAGCTATGAGATCGAGTATGTAGAAAATACGGCTGACAGTATCATGGAATTAGCGCGGCAGACGGGAGATATTTCAAAGCTGGATCTGTCAAAATACAGGGATTGGTTAAAAGGATTTGTTTGCATTACGGATGGCGTCCACAGGCAGTCAAATTACCAGGATCCAGACAGTTCCTTCGATCTGATAAACGATCAGATACATTCTGGCAAAAATATTCTCTCTATGGAAGCTATGGAGGAAACCGCACAGGATACGGCAACAACAGAGTCCACTTCCCGGATCATCAGCGTAATCCATGACCGTAATAAAAAAACGCTTTATGGGTTATACAGCGCCTTTTACATGAACAACGCCGTCTGCGAGATGGTATTAGCCTGTCCCAGATCCGATTTTGGAACCATTTTCCATAGAAACTGCCTTTGGTATCTGGCGATCTGGTTTTGTGTTTGTATTCTGATGTTTTTCATCAGCCGTTTTTTGATCGGGGAAGCTGTCCGTCCGGTCGAAACAGCGATGAAAAGCCAAAAGGATTTTATCGCGTCCGCTTCACATGAATTAAAATCCCCACTGGCGGTTATCCAGGCAAATGCAGAAACATTAACAGTTAAAGATATGGATGCTGAATCTGCACGGAAACAGAAAGTGATTATGAATGAATGCAGCCGCATGTCGGGGCTTGTTCAGGCGCTGCTTTCATTGGCAGCAAGCGACGCCGGACATTGGGCAATGGATCTGAAAAAGACCGATGTTGACACACTTCTTATAGAGACATGGGAGGAATATATCGAATCGGCCCAAAAGAAGGATCTTCATTTTGATTTGGATATTGAGGATCAATATCCTCTGCTGGTATGTGATAAAGACCATATAAAACAAGCTCTTGGCGTTCTGTTTGACAATGCAATTTCTTATTCCCCATCCGGCGCATCTATTGAAGCAGGCGCTAAGGCAATGGAAACATCCATTCTTTTTTATGTGAAAGATCATGGCTCCGGAATAGCCGATGCAGAAAAAGGGAAGGTATTTCAGCGGTTTTATTCCGGGGATCATTCAAGAACAGATAAAAACCATTACGGATTGGGCTTAAGCATAGCGTTGGAAATCGTAAAGCTCCATCGCGGGACGATCCTGGTGAAAGATACGCCGGGAGGGGGCTGTACTGTTGAAATGCAGATACCGATTGAGTAAAAATCACAAATTGGCAGCAGCCAGCCTCCGCCAGCCTTTTAACTTTTCCCGCAGCATTTTTTATATTTTTTCCCCGACCCGCATGGGCAGGGATCATTTCTGCCTATTTTAGGAGCGTTCCTGACATAGGTCTGAGAAATCGGCGGCATCCCGTTGCCCCTGAAAAGCCCCCGGCCTTCTTCCGGCTCATCCGCCATGACAATACCCCACTTCAACATTTCCCGAAGCACTTCAGCCCCCTTCTTCCCACGGGGCGAACTTTTCCCAAGCTGACGGATCAAGGCGTCCGCTTCCTGAAACCGAGAGCCGATGATATTGGCTTTGGCCAGAAGATAAAAAAATTCCTCTGAACGGATCTGTTCCTTTTTCAGATACGTCTTCAGTTGCCGGATATCCCATTCACTCTCAAAATTCACGGCCCGGAACATCGCCTCCTGGATGGAAGGTCCAAACTCATACATATGGCGCTCTTTTGCATGGACGTCCTTCTTTTCCTCCCCAACCATGTCAATATCCCATGCCGAGATCTTTTTTTCCTCTGCGTACTGCAGGCGGCTTCTTCCCTTCAGCATCGGCAGCTCCAATCCCAGCAGCATGCCCGCCACAGCGCACCACAGCTCGCAGAACTCAGGAAGCTCCGGCTCCGCTGGCAATGTATACAGCAAACTCTCCATCACAAAGGACAGCGGCCATCCCTCCAGGATTTCCGGGAAAATGAAATCCAAAATATCGCCCGCGTCCTCTTCCGGGAGCTTAAGCCCATACGTCAGAATATCGTACGCTGCCGCTGCCCCATCGTTTGCCCCCCGAAAAGCTGCCGGACATTTCACGCAGTTCCTTTTTCGAAAAAGAGACATACTCCAGATCATCCGAATAGCGCAGCATTCTCTCCATAACGTATTGGGCGTCCATCTGTCCCACTGCCGCATATGCTTTCCCGGAATCCCTCCGGTAAAGTGTCTGCAGCAGGTTGTTCACTCTCCCGTACCAGTATATGTAACGGCAAAAATCCTCATGCGCGATCTCCGTATGGTAAACACTCTGAAACATATCTCTTAAGCTGTCAAAATCGATCAGGCCATACACAAGGATAAGCGTTTCTAATTTTTCTGAAAAACGGCTCAGTTCCCGATAAGTCTGTTTTCGGAGCGTGTCAGGCAGGGAACATAACAACGGGGAAAGATCCGTGGCAAACGAGAGGATCGCCCTCGTCTTTCCTTTCCTCTTTTTTATCTGGACGTCTGCCAGCCCAATGCTCAAAGCCTTGATAAACGCATCCCCCTCCGGCAGCTTCTCCAGCCTGCCGTTCGGAAGGCCGGCCAGATGCCGGTATTCCCTGAATTCCTCTTCATACAGGACATATAGCGCATATTCCGGATGGGCGCATAATTCCTGCGCAATGGCACGCGTCATCTGCATTTTGGTCCAACTGTCCAAATATGGGATCTGAAGATATTTGCAATAATCCCTGGCCTCCTGCAGGCTCAAAGCGCACAGCAGCTCAGCGCTGCTTTTCGTGCCGGGGACGATCTCCACGGCATGATCCGGCATTTCTAAATCCTCTTGTTTCAGAAATGGAAGGATCATCTGCGAATAGCCGTCGTCTCCGCTGTTCTCGCCCGGAGCGTTTTCTTTTCCGTCTTTTTCCTCCTCCGCCTGCCGCAGGCTCTCCTCGCAGAAATGTTCCCAGCTCTCTATTTTGAGCGCCATCGGGGACGACCCGCTGTCATGGGAACGCGTATGGGATGCCGGACCCATGCAGCCAAGGAGATCCCGGAAAAAATCATCCATCATCCTTTTCTCTTCATCCGTCAGATATGCGGGTTCGTCTTCCTCATCAGGCTCCTCATGCACTGGGAAAACAAGTTCCCTCAATCTTTCCGTTACCGCCTGCACATCAAGAGGATTACGGCTTCCTCCGTCCTCGTCATCTGTCCAGACGCCTCCCGTATCCTCCTCGAAATTGTCGCCTTTTACTTTAAGCAGCGATGCATACCTTTCCTCATAGCTTTCATCCGTTTTTTCGAAGATGATCTTATGTCTCCAGTCATCCCCAAGATCGTAAATATAGCGGATCCATTTGTAATCCGGGAAGAAACGCTCTACAATCGTCTCCGTTTCCGGATAATTTACATCCCAAAGGCCGGAGCTGTCCTCTTCTTCGATAAAAATATTTTCCGATGGGATACTGAAGATGTGCAAATGGCAGTCTTCCCAGCCAAAAAGACACTGGATCACAAGATGCAGTTCGTAAAAGCTGATCCTCTCCGGTATGACCACACGGCGCCACACAGGAGGATGGGTATTCTCCAGCACAATTTTTAATATGTATCCTGCCATTTTTATCCAACGCCTCCCTACTTATCCATCCACTGTTCCATCAAAGCATCGCTAATACATCGTTCGGCAACTGAACGTCATATTTCTCAACGAAATTATCCGTAAATGCGCCAGATGGTTTTTTATTCCTGAGATATCTTATACGATTTTCATTATAACACCAGCTCTCATCAAAATCCAGGGGTGGCATATATAAATTTTCAATCCCAGAATTATTTCTTTAAAACACATATTGCAAACCAGTTTTCATATGCTATAGTTCCCGCTCAGTGCTTCTTCCGGCAGGCAGAAACGGCAAAAAGCCCAAAAAACTTATTGGTGCCGATGGAAAACTGCTGAAACCGGAAGACCCCTGTACAGTTACCGTAAGGGACATCGTAAATGATATCACAGCCGGGAAGCCTGCCGCCGGTAATCCGGAAGCCGCACTCCAGAAAATCTTTTCCATCCTTGCCATACTGCCGTCTGTCAGGCTGGGTTTGATCAGTCCGGAAAACCTTACTTTATCCGGTGACGGCACAGCCGTTGTCTCCCATGCCTCCCCTTACGGCAGCCATCTTCCCTCCTGTGCCAAAGACTGCCCATACCGGAAAGACTGCGGACGCCACTATTCTGACCCGGACGCCGCATGGGGATGGGACAGCGATAACAAAACATGGTATTTCGGGCATACCCTTTACATGCTGTGCGCCAGGAACAATACGCTGAAAGTCGAACTTCCGCTGTTAATGAAATTCACTGACGCGCGCCGGCATGACAGCAAAAACTTCCTCTATGCCATAGATGATTTCGGGCGCAATGCCTTTGGCATTTCCCCGGAAAA
>CANQTH010000123.1 GCA_947626795.1 uncultured Lachnospiraceae bacterium | reverse complement strand
GGGGCGAGCGACGTCAGGTCAAATTATCCAATCGAGTAGGAGGCGGTGATTAGCCACCGTCCTCTCACACCACTGTGCGTACCGTTTGGTACACGGCGGTTTCAACAAATTGCAGACCTGCTGCATATCAGCCAGAGGACTTATGCAGACTACGAGAGCGGCAAAACCAGAATACCTGTTGATAATCTCATGATTCTTGCCAGATTTTACAACGTTTCTATAGATTACATCACAGGCGCAAGCAACATCAAAACCGTATACCCAAAGAATCAGCCTGGCTTTTTCTCCATCCTCCCCGCTATCTGCGGCTTCCACCGCCCTTTCTCTTACTTTGTGACTGTTATCTCATATCTATTCTTATATTCCGAAAAATCCGTTGTATAATCATACTCGAAATTATCATGAAATCCAAACCGGATCAAACACGTCGTATACGTATTTATCAATTCATCCGGAATGGAAGAATACAGATAATATTTCACACTGTTTAAAGGTTCTACATAGCTTCCATAAAAATCATTCCCACCGTCATCCGCCGCAAGGCTGGCATTATATGTATACTTATCGTCAAAGCAAAACTCCGCATACATATCTTCTACATCATAGGCCTCCCCACCGAGATTCTTCATCGTTCCCGTCAAATAAAAATATGTCTCACCATCCTTGTCTGAATAATAAGAGTAAACGCTGCTCGTATCCGTTGGCAGAAGTTCTTGGGCCTCCGAAGCCCCGTCGATCGTCATCTCCAAAAAATCCGTTTTTATGACATCGCCCAAATTCAGCTCTTCAAATTTTATGTTCCCGCCACTCGTTTCCCCTTCTTCCGTATTTTCGCTTTCAGAAATCTTGTTTTCCTGGCTATCTTCTTTATCCTCCGTTTCCACATCTTCGATTTCTGGATTCCCATTTTCAGAATTCTCATTTTTTTGAGGATCTGTATCCTTTTCTTCTTTGGCATCCCCGGTTTTAGAATCCTCATTTTCCTGACTATTTTCTTTCTCCGCGTCCGCCTTATCTTCAATTTCAGAATCGTCCGTTTCTTCTTCAACCGATTTTTCCGTTAAAGACGTTCCGCTTTCTTCACTCGGCGCATTTGCTTTCCCGCAAGCTGCCAGCATCGTCGCCATGCACAACACAAGTGACAAACATACGATCTTATTTTTCATACGAAATCTTCTCCCTTCTATTCCTCAACTCTTCCTCTGTTCTTTTTTAATGATATGCCGAAAATCCCAAGTCATTCATTGTAACCCCTACCTTTTTTTCCAGCAGCAAAAGTTCCCAGCCTGCCATGCCTAATTTAAATATTGTACTTGCCAAGTTAGCAGCAGCATTATATGTTTCCGGCGGATAATAGGTTGGATCTGTTATCCGAAAGCTAATATTTGCACCTTTCGTATATGTCTTGATGTTAACCGTCCCTTCCGCAACAAACCCCTCTCCGAAGGAGAAAACCACAGCACACTTCACCGCAGAATATGTCGTATCCCTGTCAGGCAGGATCATTTGCAAGGCCGCCTCATTACCGTCTCCCTCGTTACTTACCACAAAAGTAAATTCCTTTTTTCCCCTATCATATATAATGGCAAACTGATTATAATGCCCTCTAACCCAATGCGCGACCTTAATAAACTTGTTCCCATCCGAATTTGTGACGCCATGAGCCGCAATATACTTTTTCAATTTTTCCCTGGCCGCTTTCGCAGCCGTCCCGGAACTCTTCGGCTTCACTGCTTTTACGGTTACTTTGCAAGTAAACTTATCCCCATTTACCGTCGCGCTGACCCTGGCGGTTCCGGCTTTTTTCGCGGAAACTTTTCCTTTCGCGCTAACTGTCGCCACTTTCCGGTTCGACGAGGTCCACCTTGGCTTCTGCCTCGTATTTTTCATTTTCAACTGGCATGTGCCGCCAACTTTTAACGTCGCCTTCTTCTTGTTGATCTTAGGCGCTTCCACCGTGACGTTACACGTATAAACTCTCCTCTCCAGCTCAACCGTTATTTTCGCCTTTCCCGCCTTTCTCGCCATAACCTCCCCGGAATAATCCACTTTCGCGACCGCCGGGTTGCTTGACCTCCATACCATATCCCAATCCCATACTTCGTCCCCCTCCGTATCGCATATGGACAACTGGTACGTGTTCCCTTTGTTAAGCACAAGCTTCTTTTTGCTGATCCTCAGCGCGGCCGCCTGGGCGGTCATTGGGGCGGACGCGGCCGACGCGCCCACTGCCAGGCTGCAGGACAGCATCACGAATGCCAACCATAAGCTAATATGCCTTTTGAATTGCTTCATATAAATCTCCCTCCTATCTGCTTGATGTCAACGGCTGTCCTGCGCAGTTGAAGGCAACATGATATCCTTCCATTTGCCCACCCTGCATTGGCCGCAATCATTGTAGCCCACTGCCTGCACCGTGCCGTCTGCCCGCAAGCCTACCGTATGCCCATAACCTGCAGCCACTGCCACAATATCTTTCCACGATTCCGTATTGCATTGGCCCGCGAGATTGTCGCCTCTCACCACCACTGTGCCGTCCGCTCGCAACCATACTGTGTGATAAACGCCCGCAGACGCCGCCACGATATCCGTCCACGATCCCCCATTGCATTGATCTTCGCTATTGTCACCAGTCGTCACCACTGTGCCGTCTGCCCGCAAACCCACTGTGTGATAAGCCCCAGCAGCTACCGCCACAATATTTTTCCACCCCTTTGTAGCGCATTGCTTATAACTATTGTCGCCTACTGCCAGCACCGTGCCATCCTTCCGTACCCCCACGGTATGTCCTGTGCCTGCTGCCACCGCCACAATGTCTGTCCAGTTCTCTACTTCGCATTGGCCATAATAATTGTCACCTACTGCCAGCACCGTGCCGTCCGCTCGCAAGCCTACCGTATGTACTGTTCCCGCGGCTACCGCCATAATGTCCGTCCAGTTCCCCGTGTCGCATTGAGCGCATTCATGGTTGCCCACTGCCAGCACCGTGCCGTCCGCCCGCAAGCCCACCGTGTGATAAATGCCCGCTGCCACCGCCACAATATCTTTCCACGATCTCGTATTGCATTCACCATAACTATTATCACCCACTGCCAGTACCGTGCCGTCCGCTCGCAGCCCTACGGTATGACTGCCGCCCGCAGCTATCATTTTCCGCCCGCAAATCTCCTTCCAAAGCTCCATGCTGCGCACGCGGGCGTCCTTATAATCGCCCATTTTATAAAAGGCAATTGCCGCGTGTACGGCATCCCCCTCTTCCAGCAAGTCTTCCGCCCGTATATAAGGCATATCTTGTTTTCGGCTGGCCGCGTCCCTATAACCGCCTAATTCTCCAAACGCCGCAGCCGCCTCATCGTAGCGCTTTTCTTCCAGCAGCTCCTCCGCAGCCCGATACTTGCTCTCCGGGATGATCACCAGCTTCACCCGCGCAAGAATCGCAACAGCCAAAACCGCGATCCCGCAGCCAAGGATCATCTTTTTCCTTTTCTTCTTTCGGGCGATGATCCGCTCTTCTTCCGCTTGCCGCTCCCGCTCTTCCTCAAGCCGCTTCCGCTCGATCCGTTCCGCCTCTTCTCTTGCCAAACGCTCTTCCATCTTTGCTTCCAACATGGAATCGTCCAGCGCGGCAACCATCGCCCCTTTCTCCCTATGGCATCTTGGGCAGCTCCCCTCGCTTCCTAAATCGATCATCCCGCAGGCGCAAAGGAACAGGCCGTCCGCCGTCTCCGGAACATATTCCGGGAAATATTCTGGGCTTCCGCCTACCTCGATGACATATTGCGCCCGCATCTCGCGATCCGGAAACCGCTCCTTGAACCGCTGCCATCGAAACGGCGGCTGCCGCCATTCGGCAGCCGGATGCTGCCAGACTGTCCCATCCTCAAATACCGCCTGAATGACGCTGACCAAAACGCTCCGCGTCGTATTGTCCGGAAGATAGATCGGCTCCTGCGCCCCGAACTCTTTCCCGCAGCTCACCTGGATATCAAGGTATGAATAACCGTCGACGCCCCTGCACTCCTCTCCGCTCGGGTCAAAAGCCCTGACCTGAACCTTGCAGGCAGTCAACGCGGAATGACACAGGTTGCGCATCTTTATCTGCGCAAGAACCCGTTTCGTCTCATTGTCTTTTAACAACGCCCCAGCCACGATCAGGACTGGCGCGCCTTCCAGATAAAGATTTTCTGGAAAAGCATATAATCTCGTATACCGTTCGCTCATAATTCACCTCTCAAAGTTCTGGCAGCTTGTCATCCGTTTCGGACGATATGAACGCCTGCCGCGGACTCGTCTCGGAAACGCGCGGGGCGTTGCGATCCGGAAGCGCAACGACCATAAGCCATCCGGCAGGCCCGAACAATAAGCACCACCAAAAATATCCTTCATAGCCCTTCGCTTCTGAGATCATTTCAAACTTGACGGCTATTGCCACCTGAATGGCCAGTGCCAGCACTACCACAAAGAAAACCATACGCCTCATCCTCCTTTGAATCTTTTTATTTTTTGTTTCCCGGACCTCCCCCCTGTCGCCTTTTGTCTTTCCAGCCCGATATAGAAGGAATCCTAAGTTATATTTTAGCGTTTATAACTCTAGCCGTCAATGATTTTTTCCATTTCTCTTATACTAATTCGGAGGTGGCATACCATGAGATACAACGAGAGAAT
>CANQTH010000122.1 GCA_947626795.1 uncultured Lachnospiraceae bacterium | reverse complement strand
CCGGTATTTTGTCAGCCCCACCGGCACCACGGATACGCTTTCCAGGCAAGGCAGGTACTTCATAAGCTCCCGGATGCTGTATTCCAGCTCTACCCCGTCATTGATCCCCTTACACAGTACGATCTGCCCGTTCATGGAGATTCCCGCGTCATAAAGCCTTTGCACCTTTTTCAAGGCATCCCCGGCGAAACGGTTGCGCAGCATCTGGCAGATATAGGAAGGATTCCAGAGAAACCGCCCGCCTTTCGGCTCCCGCCCGGCCTGCCCACGCTCCCGCCTCGCCTGCATCGGCGTCTTTACCTTCTCTTCATTCAGCAGCCTTGCGATCTGCGCGGACGTCTTCCCTTCCCCCGCAAGGAGGAAGATGCGCCTCACGACGGCCGCCTCCTTGGGATCCGGCTCCAGCTTGTGGCGGTCGCCGGGCGACCTCCGGTATCCGAACGGGCAGCACGCGCCCACATATTTCCCCTGCTTTCTCCTTGCCGCCAGGGCAGTCTTTACCTTCTGCGAGAGGTCTTTGCTGTACAGATCATACAAAAGCCCCTTGAAATCCACGTCCAGCCCGTCAATCCCCGCTTCCCCGGCCCCGCTGTCGTAACGGTCGTTCACGGAAATGAAGCGCACGCCCAAAAACGGGAAGATCTGCCCCAGGTAAGCGCCGAGCGCAAGGTAATCCCGCGCGAACCGGGAAAAATCCTTCACGACCACGCAGTCAATCTTTGCCGCCCGCACCTGCCGCAGCAGCTCCTGCAGCCCCGGGCGTTCCATGTTCGTCCCCGTATAGCCGTCGTCGCAAAATTCCGCCAGCGCATAATCCCGGAACGTCTCCCTGACAAATCTGCGCAGCAGCATCCTCTGCGCCGCGATGCTCCCGCTCTCATCGCCCGCCGCGCCCCCGCCGTCTTCCTTTGACAGGCGCAGGTACAGCGCGATCTTATATTTTTCCATAAGCCAGGCCTCCTATCCTTCACGCCGAAACGACAGTTCGATCCGCACGCGCCGGCCCGGGCGCGCCTCCACGCATGCCACGAGGCAGCGCAGCGCTTCTTCGGAAGGCAGGATCTCGCCACGGCTTCCGAACAGCCCGCGCAAAGCATCCAATTTCCTGCCGCATTCCCGCTCCAGCTTTTCCAGCTCGCCCTCGGCGTCTTCCTTTTGGCGCAAAAAAGCACAGGCGCACGCGCGCCCCTCTTTATCCTTTGCAAGAAAGGCCTCAAGCGGCAAAAATCCCGCGCGGTATTTTTGATACTGCACGCTCCGTTCCCTCTGGGCCGACTCAAGCCGCTTCCCCAGTTTTAAGATCCGCCGCTTTAAACTTTCCGCCGCCTGCCCCGCGTCCCGCCTGATCTTTCGCTCCAGCTCCTCCCTGCCCGCGGATGAAAGGATGAATGCCGCCCAAAAGGCTTCCCCCAGCAAGCCCGAAAGTTCCGTTTCCCCTATTTTCTCTCCCACATACTGAAATCCCCTTTCTTTCCCGCAAGGACGCGCCGCTCCTTCCCCGCTTTTTTTCCGCGCGCTTCTTTGCAACTGCACGTCCGGCTCGTTGGATTCCTCCCATGTGCCTTCCCCGCTTTTTTCCCGCGCGCTTCTTTGCAGCCTCGCGGCGGCCTCCGCAAACGCTTCCGCAGGGACGATCGCCTCATGCGCACGTTCCTTCCCGCCAGAACTGCCCACGTCCCGTTCCAGAAATCCGGCGTAGGCAGGATTTTCCAAAACCGCACGGATTGTCGCCCTCGGCCATTCCCGCAGGCAGCCGCCCACAGGGCAGCGAACCTGCCCGCTCCTCCTGTAATCCTGCGGCCGATTGACCCTCTGCGCGTACAGCCAGCGCCTGACGCCCTCCATGCTGTCACCCGCCAGGAACTTTTCGTAGATCCGCCTTACGACCTCCGCCGCGCCCTCGTCTTTTTCCAGCTTCCTCCTTCCGCCCTCACGCACGGCGCGGTACCCATACGGCGGCACGCCCCCGACGTAATTTCCCTGCTCCCGCATTTCCCGCTTGGCGGATCTCACTTTGAGGGAAATGTCCCTCGCGTACATCTCGTTGAACAAGTTCTTTAAGCTCACGCCCATGGAAATCCCGCCCGCGCCTCCCATGCTGTCAAAACGGTCCGCAACGGCGATGAAGCGCACGCCCAGGAATGGGAAGATCCGCTCCAGGTAATTCCCCATCTCGATATGGTTCCTGCCGAAACGCGAAAGATCCTTGACGACGACGCAGTCCACTTTTCGATCCCGGACGTCCTGCATCAAGCGCGCGAACCCCTCCCGGTCAAAATTCGTTCCGCTCTTCCCCAAATCCACATAACAGTCAAACAGCTCGATATCCTCCCGGGTTTCCAGGAAGGCTTCCGCAATGGCGATCTGAGCCTCGATCGATTCGTTTTTCCGCTCGTCCCCCTCCACAGAAAGCCTCGCGTAAATGCCCGCCGAATACACCTTTCCGCAGGCGTCTTTCTCTTCTTCCATTTCCCGGCCCCCTTCCGTTCCCATCGCTCGCAGTAACAGTTCAGCCTTCGGCCTCACAGTTACGGAATCCGGCTCATTTCAAATTTGCCTTCGGCAAAGAGCCGGATTCCCACCCGGCAAAATTTACACGTTCTTACAGACTTTGCAGCAAGTGCAAAGTCCCAGGCCGAACTGTTGCCACTTGCCTTCCCGGACGCGCAGCTCCAGAAGGATACGTTTCCATCACTCGCCTTCCCGGACGCGCAGCTCCAGGCGGATTCGTTTCCCCTCATAAACAAAGACACGGCGCACGAGCGTGAGCAACTCCATCCGCCCAAGTCCCGCGAGACGCATCTCTCTTTCCATGCGCCCAAGCTCCCCCTTTGCGGCGCATGAGGCGTCCCGCGCTTCTTTCTGACGCATTTTCTGGCTCTCGGCCGCCTGGCGCAGCTTTTCTTCCTGCATCCGGTAGATTTCCCGGAACGTCTTAAAATCCGCTTCCGCAACGATGCCGTTCTTCCAATCCTCATAAAGCGCGGCCTGCAGTTTCGGATATTTTTCCAGCTCTTTTTTCAGCGCGCGCATCTCCTCTGCGATCGCAGCCGTCCCATCCGCCTTTTCCCCAATCTCCCGGACGCGGGCCGCCAAAGTCTCCTCCTCCGCGTTTAAGGCGATCTGCAAGTTCAGCGCCAGGAGCAGGATCTCGTCCAACGTCCGTTCCGCGACGTCATGCCTGCCGCATCCTTCTCCCCGGTTGCGAGAGGAGCAGATGAAATGGGCCTCTTCCTTCCCATGGACGCGGACGGCGCGGCGCGCCATCGGCTTCCCGCAATCCCCGCAAAACAAAAGCCCCGTGTACTTATGCGCCTTCCCGCTCCCTTTCGACGCCCGCGCGCCCGCCTGCAACAGCTCCTGCACCGTCTGGAAATCCTCCTTTGAGACGACCGCCTTATGCGTGCCTTCCGCCCGGATCCATTCCTCCCGCGGCTTCTTCCTGGATCGTTTCACCTTATAGTTGATCCGCTCCTCCTTGCCCTGCGCCAGGTTTCCGATGTAGATCTCGTTGGAAAGGATGCGTTCCACCGCGACCGCCGACCAGCCCGTCTGGATCCCGGCCGCGAAGCCCGTCTTGAAATTCTCCCCCCGCAGCCGCTTATATTCCATCGGGGACGGGACGCCAAACCCGTCCAGCCGCCGGGCAATGGCGGTCGCGCTGTAGCCTTCCATCTTCCAGCGGAAAATTTTCCTCACAACGGACGCGGCGGCCTCGTCCGGTTCGAGACGGTTGCGGTCCGCATCGCTCTTTTTGTAGCCATAGGCGCAAAAAGCCCCGATAAACGCCCCGCTCTCCCGCTTGACCTTCTGCTGGCTGCGCACCTTGCACGAAATGTCGCGGCAATACGCGTCGTTCACAAAATTTTTTACGGGCAGGACGAGGGACGTCTCATGGTAATCCGCCGTCAGGGAGTCAAAATTGTCGTTCAGCGCGATAAAACGCACGGAAAAAGCCGGGAATGTCTTCTGCAGCAACCTCCCGGCTCCGATATAATCCCGCCCGAGCCTGGACAGATCCTTAACGATCACGCAGTCCACCTTCCCGGCCCTGACGTCTTCCATCATACGCAAAAATCCGGGCCTGTCAAAATTTACCCCGGAATACCCGTCGTCCACATAAAAATCATGGATCTCGATGTCGTCCTGCTTTTCCACATAGGCGCAGATTATCTCGCGCTGGGAGCGGATGCTCCCGCTCTCCGCCCAGCCCTGCCCAGCCGAAAAACAGCCTTTCCCGGCCGCTTCGTCCTCCCGGCTCAGCCTGAGGTATGCGGCTGCATGGTAATATCTCCCCTCTTCCATCCAAAACCCCCGCAACTCCTGTTTTTCCCATCTTATTCCGCGCCAGGATTGTCCTATGACAGGCCGTCGCAGCGCTTTGGATTTTCCTTGTCTTTATAAGAGCGTCTCTTGTTATTACGAGGGCAGGCGCGCCAGGATGATCTTGCTCCCCGGCAGGTGCTTTCAAATTCCTACTGAAACGGCTTCTCCTGTGACTTTTCCAGTTCTTCCACCTGATTTAGCGTAAGCCCTGTATATAGGGCGATCTCCTCCGGCGGTAGCTTCCCCGCGCTTATCATCCGCAAGATCACGCAAAAACAGGGAAAGAAAACATCATCCGTTTCTTTCCCTGTTTTTGCGTCCTATTCTATGCCTCACACTGTCTGAAGCCCCGCGAGCTGCTCTACCTCCGCCACACTGAGTTCAGAATATTCCGCAATTTCCTCGATCGTCAGCTTCCCTATTTTCAACATCCGCAGCGCTGTCTGCCTTTTCGTTTCTCTGATGCCTTGCGCCTTTCCCTGATTCAAGATCGTCCTTGCCTCTGTCTCGATCAATGTCCCGACCATAACATCACCCATTCCTTTCTGCACATT
>CANQTH010000121.1 GCA_947626795.1 uncultured Lachnospiraceae bacterium | reverse complement strand
GTCATCATCAACACCTGGTACGGCGGCGAGATGAAGAAGGGCATGTTCTCCATGATGAACTACTATCTGCCGTTAAAGGGCATCGCTTCCATGCACTGCTCCGCCAACACGGACATGAACGGCGAGAACACCGCGATCTTCTTCGGCCTTTCCGGCACGGGCAAGACGACCCTGTCCACGGATCCGAAGCGCCTTTTGATCGGCGACGACGAGCATGGCTGGGACGACAACGGCGTGTTCAACTTCGAGGGCGGCTGCTATGCGAAAGTCATCAACCTTGACAAGGAATCCGAGCCGGATATCTACAACGCGATCAAGCGCAACGCGCTCCTTGAGAACGTTACCTTAGACGCGAACGGCAAGATCGACTTCAACGACAAGAGCGTGACGGAGAACACCCGCGTTTCTTATCCGATCAACCATATCGAGAAGATCGTGCGCCCGGTTTCTTCCGCTCCGGCCGCAAAGAACGTGATCTTCCTGTCCGCGGACGCGTTCGGCGTGCTTCCGCCGGTATCCATCCTGACTCCGGAGCAGACGCAGTACTACTTCCTGTCCGGCTTCACGGCTAAGCTGGCAGGCACGGAGCGCGGCATCACGGAGCCGACCCCGACTTTCTCCGCTTGCTTCGGACAGGCTTTCCTGGAGCTGCATCCGACAAAATATGCGGAAGAGCTGGTTAAGAAGATGCAGGTAAGCGGCGCAAAGGCTTATCTGGTAAACACGGGCTGGAACGGCACGGGCAAGCGTATCTCCATCAAGGACACGCGCGGCATCATCGACGCGATCTTAAACGGGGATATCAACAAGGCTTCCACGAAGAAGATCCCGTACTTCAACTTCGAGGTTCCGACCGAGCTTCCGGGCGTAGACACCAACATCCTTGACCCGCGCAATACATACGCGGACGCTTCCGAATGGGAGACGAAGGCAAAAGACCTGGCGCAAAGGTTCGTCAAGAACTTCGCAAAATACGAAGGCAACGACGCAGGGAAAGCGCTTGTTTCCGCTGGCCCGCAGCTTTAAGATCAATAGAGGCGTCCATCCAGGCGCCTCCGCAAAAATCCGGACACGGCAGCGTGTCCGGATTTTTTTTATTTTCGCTTGCAATTTCTTCCGCGTCATGGTAAAGTAATAAATAGCACGGCAGGCTTGCCGCGCTGCTTATCTCCGAAATGCCAGCACAGCACATAGGAGGTAACGATCATATGATGTCTTACGAACAATTCAAACAGGAACTTCTGACAGAGCTTCGGGAATCCTTCCCGGAAGGTACGCAGATTTCCATCCAGCCGTTCCCACGCAACAACAATATCGTCTTAGACGGCCTTACGATCTTAGAGCCAGGCAGCAACATCTCCCCCAATATCTATCTGAACCACTATTTCAAATCTTACCAGGAGGGCGACAGCTTCCAGTCCATCTTAGGCTCGATCCTGCGCTACTACTGCGGCCACTGCTGCAAGGACGGCATCGACACGTCTTTTTTCACCAATTTTGAGAAAACCCGCTCCCGGATCGCCTACAAACTGGTTCATTATGAGCGCAACCGGGAGCTGCTGGCGGACGTCCCGCATTTCCGTTATCTGGATCTTGCGATCGTATTCTTCTGCCTGTTCCCGGAAACGCCGTACCAGAACGCCTCCGCCCTGATCCATTCCAGCCACCTGGATCTCTGGAATACCTCGGCGGACAGCCTGCTTGCCCTGGCGCGGCAGAACACGCCGTCCCTGCTCCCCTTCTGCTGCAGCAGCCTGGCAGACCTGCTCATGGCGACGTTGGGCGACTCCTCAAAGGACGGGTGGGACGGCTTCCCTTCGGATTGCCTCAACGATCCCGTTCCCATGTACGTGCTGTCCAACCAGCAGCGCATAAACGGGGCTGGGTGCATCCTGTACGAAGGCGCGTTAAAAGGCGTCGCGCAGGAATTGGGCGACGATCTCTATCTTTTGCCCAGCAGCATCCATGAGGTGATCGCGATCCCGGCGTCCCAGGCCAAAAGCCCGTCCCTCCTCGCGCTCCTCGTCCGGGAGATCAACGCGACGGAAGTCTCGCCTGACGAGATCCTTTCGGATAACGTCTACCATTATGACAGGAAGTCCGGGCTGGTCGCCATCTGCCAGGGCAAACTCTAGGACGCGCGCCCATTATGACAGGAAGTCCGGGCTGGCCGCCATCTGCCAGGGCAAACTCTAGGACGCGCGCCCGCTGGGCTTTCTTATGCCATATCCTGGTACAATCTCTCATATTTCTTCGCGGAGCTTTTCCAGGAATGGTCCTGCTCCATGCACCGTTTCATCATGGCCTTCCATTCCCTGGGCTGCCCACTGAACACGCTGTATGCGTAGCGGATGATCTTCAGCATTTCCCTGGCGTCATAATTCGCGAAGGAAAAGCCCGTCCCGGTATGCCAGATCTCGTTGTAGGCTTCCACCGTGTCGACTAAGCCGCCCGTTTCCCGCACGATCGGGACCGTCCCGTAGCGCATACTGATCAACTGGCTAAGCCCGCACGGCTCAAACTGCGACGGCATCAAAAACGCGTCCGCCCCGCCGTAGATCCAATGCGCCATTTCCTCGCCGTACCCGATCGTGGCCGACATCCGATCCGGATACTTCCAGTCAAAATAACGGAACGAATCCTGGTAACGGTTCTCGCCCGTCCCCAGCGCCACGAACTGCACGTTCATGGTATTCATCATTTCCTCCATCACCTGGTTGATCAGGTCAAAGCCCTTCTGCTCCGTCATGCGGGACACCATCCCGATCAGCATGCACGAGTCGTCCACGCGAAGCCCCATCCGTTCCTGCAGGGCCGCCTTGTTTTTCTTTTTCTTCGCGATGGACTTCGCGTCGTAATGCTCCGCCAGGTACTTGTCCGCCGCCGGGTCATAGTCCTCCTGGTCGATCCCGTTGACGATGCCGGAAAGTTTGTACGACGCCTCGCGCATCACGCCGTCTAACCCTTCCCCGCCCTGCTGTCCCTGGATCTCGCGCGCGTACGTCTCGCTGACAGCCGTCACGCGATCCGCATATACGATGCCAGCCTTCAGGAAATTCGTCTCATGGTAGGCTTCCATCGCACCATAGCGGTATTTCTCCGGCAAATCCCGGCAGTTGACGATATCGTCTATGATCCACCGCCCCTGGAACTTCAGGTTGTGGATGGTCAAAACCGTCTTCACTCCCTGGAGAAACTCATCCTCGCGGTAAAATGCGTCCAAAAATACCGGGATCAGGGCCGTCTGCCAGTCATGGCAATGTATGACGTCCGGGCAAAACCCAAGCTCTGGGAGGCTCGCGAGCGCCGCCCTGGAGAAAAACGCGAACTTGTCAACGTCTTCATAGATCTTGTTGTAGGGCCTGTCCCCCGCAAAATAATATTCGTTGTCGATAAAATAGTACTGGACTCCGCCCGCCTTCGCCTCATAAATGCCGACATACTCCTTCCCTCTGGGCATATCCGCGTAAAATTCTGTCACATACGACATTTCCTGCCGCAGCTCGTCCGGGATGCACAGGTATTTGGGCAAGATCACCCGGACGTCAAATTTCTTCTTGTCCAGGTATTTGGGCAGCGCCCCGACGACGTCCGCCAGCCCCCCTGTCTTTATGAAGGGATTCCCTTCGGATGCTGCAAAAAGTATTTTTTTCATATAAGACCCCACCTTTCTTCTTTTGCATTGCTATCCATTTTTCATGGTTATTCTTTCGCTTTGTATTCTAATCGGATCTTGTCCGCGATCAATGCGATAAATTCGGAATTTGTGGGCTTTCCTTTCCCATTGTGGATCGTATATCCGAACAATTCGTCGATCGTGTCCATTTTCCCGCGGCTCCATGCCACTTCGATCGCGTGGCGGATGGCGCGCTCCACGCGGCTCGGCGTCGTCTGGTATTTTTTCGCGATCCCGGGATAGAGGATCTTCGTGATGGAATTGAGCATCTCCATGTCCGTCACCGACATGATGATCGCTTCCCGCAGATACTGATATCCCTTGATATGCGCCGGGACGCCGATCTCGTGGATGATATTGGTCACGTCGCTCTCTAAATCCCGCTCCTCAAAATCCTGCTTTCTCTCATACGCGCCCGCCTTGCGCGCTTCCTTCGCCTTGCGCAGCTCCTTGTTCCTTACGTGCTTGATGCGGTTTATCACCACCTCGTTGTCGAACGGTTTCATAATGTAGTAATCCGCCCCAAGGGCAAACGCGTCTTCCGTGATCTTTTCCTGGCCGATCGCGGATACCATGATAAACGCCGGGTGTTTTTTGATGTTCTTGTCGTTTCGGATCTTGTCCATAACCGTCAATCCGTCCAATTTTGGCATGACAATATCCAACAGCACGACGTCCGGCTCTTTCTTTTTTATCATTTCATACGCTTCTTCCCCATCTTTTGCCATCCCCACGACCTGGAGTTCCCCGTCGCTCCTCACGATATCCCCCAAGGTCTTGAGCATCCGCTCATTATCATCCGCAATTGCCACATTTAACTTTTCCAAAGTTATACCCTCCTGTCTTGTCGCTTTCCCTGCTCTTCGAACGCATACGCGACCACCTCAAAACCTTCGGTTTTTCGGTGTTCGTTGCACTCTACCAGCTTTGCCGGGACCGTTCTTTCTGCAAGCAGGTCGCCCTGCCCCGACAAACCTGTCTCGTCGCTTATGCGTTCATTATACCACATCAAAAAACTTCTTCAACGAAAAGATTTCTCCATTTTTCGCTAAATTCCCCTGGCAAACTTCAAACGGGCGCGAATCCTGTCGTCACCTCTTCGTCTTTTCTATCATACAGATTGTATAATTGCATATTCTGTCGAAATTTGTCGTCAAATCGAGACAATTTCCATTTTTCGGTAACAGTTCAGCCCAGGACTTTGCAGCAAGTGCAAAGTCCTGTTGCTACTTGTCAAGGACGTATTCATCATTTTTTCCCTGACTGCCCTGTTTCCCATGCTCTAAGTCATGGAGAATGACACGTTTCAGCCTGTCCTCCACACTCTGGGCGCTAGTGTCTGAAAAGTGTACCTCTATCAAATATCTTGTCTTTTCGATCTGATGCTGCAAGCAGGGCGGCGTCTGCCCTACGATATTGGTCTGGATATTGTCGCTCATTGCCCCTCCTTCAAAATAAAAAAGGCAAGAAGCGTTTGGTTTCCTGCTTTCTTGCCTTTTGACCTGTTATGAAAATTTTTGTTGAATGTATGTGGAAAGTGTGGTATAGTGTT
>CANQTH010000120.1 GCA_947626795.1 uncultured Lachnospiraceae bacterium | reverse complement strand
TCTCTGTAGTATAGTTTGGACGCTAATATTTTACAGAAACACAGATGGTTTTTCAATTGTAAATGTATATCAGAGGACCGGCATACTACCCACCATCATGCCAGAAGCCTCTTAAAAGTTGGAGATTATGTAATATGAGATAATCTATTTAGGTATTATGCAAAGCAGATAATATGGAATGTTAAAAAACAGCAGAACATGGAAAGGAATATGAACATTATGAAAAGAAAGCATTTTATGGCTATTGTTTTAACAATTTGTCTTCTGGTCGAAATGTTGCCTGTAATGAATGTGCAGGCGGCTGATACCGTAACATTATTGCGGGAGTATGCTAAAGGCAAAGAATATTTAGGATCTAATGGGATTACTTATCATGGATATTTATATAAAACATATACGGATGCTGATAAAAAATTTTACTATTTTGACTATGCATTAGAACAGATTCCAATGTTGCCAATAAGTTACCGAATAGATGATTATGATCAGGATGGAGTTTGTGAACTGCTGGTTGTTTCTTTTGATAGCTCTTATAATACAATTTTAGAAATGTATGAAGTTGAAGATGGGGAAGTGGAGCAAAAAAGTTCAATAGAATTGAATGAAGATAATATTTTAAGAGTATGCGGAATTGGATTGGAAGGAGATTGTGGGAAATTTAATTGTTTTACATATTTTTATGGTGGAAAGAGAGTGATAGGGGTAGAGGAATATACATTTACTTATATGGGGGCAGACGGTACAAGCATTCGTTTTGAAATGGTTTATTATGATGGTGAAAAATTTAATGTTCTGGATGATTATAGCTATGATGGTTCAGATTATTTTTGCCCAGATGTAGTTGTGCAGGAATATAAAGATTTAGGGGTTGCATTAGATATAAAAGATGCCGAAGGAATCTTTTCGGGACAACATATGCCATCGGAATATATTGTTGACAAGGTGGTTTTTGCCGGGGTAAATCATGACACACCCCGTGATATATATGAATTGTATGGAGGCAGAGAGTATGAGGGGCGGATCGACAATGTATCTGATATTACGTTCTTAATGATGAATACAGATGGCGTAGACAGTGAATCACAGAAAGATTCTTTTAATAGAAGTGTTTACCGGGCGAGTTATTTAATAGAGAATCCGTCAATGACATCAGGAAGTGTGTTTGCTATTCAGACGCCTTGTTATATTTTTGACATGGATCTGAAAAATTCCGGCATGGATTATGCGGTTGCAGCCTGGAAAGGATTGGAGGGATTGTTTGACACGGCGGATAATTTGAGCAATCTTGGAGATATTGCGGTAGAACAGAGGGATATATACAGTGCGATCTTGATGAATATATTGGAAGCGTCGTTTTCAGAGTCTATTGTGAATGAGGATTTAGAAGACGGAATGACTTTGTGCAAGGAATTTGTTTCTTCCATAAATGATTTAATGGAGCAGGAATGGAAGATAAATTTATATGACGAGAATGATTTTAAAAATCTGACATTGGAACAGCGGAAGAGCTTGTCTGAGCATGCTTCTGATTGGTTTGCGGCAGAGCATCCAGAACTGCGTGATTATGGCGATATTTTTAAAGGCGTCACGACAGCGTTTCAGACGGTTGGGAGTTTTGAAGATTACTTTTGCCAGATGGTTTCGTTTATGCTTTTAAATAATATCGGAGAAGATATGAAAGCTATTTTGAACCAGGCTTATCAGGACAGCGGGAAAACCGGAAATATGCAGTTAAAGATGGCGTTGCACGATTGCGTAGAGATTGTAAATGCGAGCACACAAGAGCTGGCGGAAAAAATGGTGATGGAAGGCGTGTCAACCGCTGGAAAAAATGCGGCAAAATGGCTGTTTCAGGAAGTGTTGTGGAATGATATTATGGAGTCATTTTATGCAGCCCATCCTGCGGCGGCTGTTTTGATGGCGGTATACAAAGGCGTGTCTTTTGGGGTCAATCAGCTTCTCAGCACGGACAAGATAACAGAGCAATATTTAAATATGCTGGCGACGGAAGATCTGGAAAATCTGTTTTACACGTCTTATCGGGAACTGAGGGAGAAATTTGCATCTGCCAAAGATACAAAAAGCGCAGCGGCATATTTGGGTGCGATAGATTTGATGTACCAGGCGAAGGGCGAAGACTGTGAGCAGGCGTATGAATTTGCGGACATTGTCGATCATACGACGGTAAGCTTGCTGGCACAGGCGTTTGGAGCAAAAGATGCTTCGGAGACAAAAAGCATAATAAGAGATATACAGAAGAATTATGCGTTGGATTATGAGTCCGTTACGTCAGGATGGATTTATGATCTGGAAGAAGATTATCCGGGAAGTGGACTGTATGAATATTATTCTGATTTGTATCAGAAAAGGAGAGAACAATTTTTAAAGAAACAGTTGACGGCGGCCTGCCCAGTGGATGTTTATGTGTATGGTCAAGACGGGCAGTTGGCGGCATCTTCGGTTGGCGGTGTGATCACTTGCCTGGACGACCAGATCAGCGTTGTGCGCATTGGGGAAGAAAAGACATTTTTGTTTTATGACAGCCAGGATTATACCGTGAAATATGTGGGAAATGATTCTGGAACTATGGATATTTCAGTGAAAGAGTATGATGCGAATGAGAACCAGGTTCGGGCGGTGAATTATTATGACGTGGAGTTAAAGACAGGAAAGACATATGAAATGCCGTTGGAGCAGGAAAATCTGGTTTCGGGCGCGTATGGGCTGACAGAAGAGGCGGAAGGAGATTCCACTAATAAAGTAGAATGCGATTATGACAGCATGGAAAAGAGCGAGGCATACGAAGCGGCAATCGTGAACGGAAGCATGGAGCATAACGGCGGGATATTTTTTGAAGCGGATATTAATGCGAAGGAGCGCGTGAAAATCCATGCGTATGTGCCTGCGGGAATGCGTTTCGTGAAATGGCAATCTTCTGTGGGCGATGGTATTTTTGACGATGCGTCTTCGGCGGAAACCACGTTTATCATGCCAAAAGAAGCATGTACGGTTACGGCGGTCTTGGAAGAGGAGCCACAAGAGTGCGCGCATTCTTATGGCGACGTAGTGACGAGAGCGACCTTGCAAAAAGATGGAAATATTGTAAAAAAATGTACGAAGTGCGGATATGTCGCGGGCAAAGAGACGGTTCCGGCAGTTAAGACGATAAAATTAGCTAAAGAAAAATTTGTTTATAATGGAAAAAATCAGCGGCCGTCTGTCCTTGTGAAAGACAGGAAGGGAAAGACATTGAAGGCTGGAGTGGATTATACGACAATCTATCTAATGGAATGCAAAAATGTAGGAATTTATAAAATGACGGTTGCGTTAAAAGGGAATTACCAGGGGAATTTAAGCGTCAGCTATACCATCCGGCCAAAAGGCCTTGGAATTTCCAAAGCTACGCCAAATAAAAAAGGGTTCACGGTTAAATGGAAAAAGCAGACGACCCAGACGACAGGCTATGAATTGCAGTATTCTACCGTTAGCAAATTTTCCAAGAAAAATACAAAGAAGGTGCTGCTGAAAAATACGACAACTTCAAAGAAGGTAACGAAGCTAAAGCCAAACAAGAAATATTATTTGAGGATACGGTCATATAAGACGGTGAAAGTAAACGGAAAGAACACAAAGATTTACTCGGGATCCTGGTCAAAGACAAAGAGCGTTAAAACTAAAAAATAGAAGAAACAGCCGGGAAGGCGGGTTGCGTCTTGCGAAAGAATGAGAGATGAGGGTGTAAATAATCTTGCGTCTTTGGAAAACAAATCTTTCTGATAAGAAATAGGTATGTAAGATTTTGCTGTTAAATTTATGATTTTGTTGTTGCCGGAGATGTCTTTCTGCTTACAGTATAATCATGCGAGAAGATATTATACATCTATTTTGGATTTTTTGCATGAAAAATAAGACATTGTATTGATTGCTTTTTTGTGGGCTCTGCCCACATCCGACCTCTGAAATAGAATGGGAAATTCTGGCAATAATACAAATACCGACAGAATAGAAAGAGAGCGGGAATGGGTAGCGCTGAAGCTTCTCCATTCCTGCTTTTCTTTTTTAGTGCGCCCTGCGGCGCACGTTTCTAACGGGTGAAAGTCCCGAATCCGCCCGGTAGTGGGAAGGATATAGCCGAAGGCAAGGGTATCCGCCGGGAGGCGGAATCTGAAGGAAGCCGGATGTGGGGAAAACTTTCTGAGGGAGCATAACCACGAAATCGTAGACAGGATAAGGGCGGGACACTATATGCCAAATCCGGGCAACAAGACGGAACGCGGGTACCACAAGCGTTCCCTCAACTCGAACGGCGGCTGGAACAAGACCGGGTGTATGTCTTTCATCAATCAGCCGATCAATTGCTATTCCAGCGAGATAAGGGCTGCGGTACTGGTCGTCCATGGGGAAAAGGCGCATCCCTGCTATTTTTCAAAGGACGCCTACGCCGCCATGACAAAGGACGGCAAGTATGCCGGAAATAAGGAGCTTCTGATCATTCCGGGGGCGGTTCATACGGATCTGTGCGCCAGGCTGGATGTGATACCGTTTGATAAGATCGTGGAATTTATGGACGGCGCGTTTGGCGCTTAAAAGCCCCTGTCATGTGGGATCATGGAAGCCGTTTCCAGCCGCGTCCGGCGAGGGTGCGCCGCTCAAGACGCTGTTGTGGTATTGGGTGGAATAGGTCACGTCCTCCCCGAACCATGCGGGGGGCTGGAACGCATGGGCGGCCTCTTCGGTCGGGAATTCCACCTCAGCTAAGACCAGCGGCTCCAAATCGCCTTCAAAAAGGTCAAGCTCGATGGTAAGCCCGCCGTCCGCGTCGGAAAGGGGGATGAGGTACCGCTTTTTGGAGATCAGCCTGCCGTCCGTTTTCGGGAGCAGATGCCGATACGCCTCCTTCGTCAGCGGGAGGTTGTATTCCTCGCGCGCCAGAAGCCCTTTTGATTTGTAAGTGAGATAGTAAGAATCGTCTTCCTTGCGGACGCGTACGGTCGGCTCCGTGCAGAGGTACGCCTGCTCGATCTGGCGGAAAGGGTAGGAAGCCAGGTTTTGGGGAAGCTCTTTGATTAAAAATTTGCGTTCGATCTCCATGGGAAGCTCCTTTCAAAATCGTTTGGGTTGATTATAGAGCGAAATTCGGAAAATTTCAAGACTCGTTTGTCGTCCGCCGCCGATTGAAAATTGAAATTTTAAATTCCACTCTCTAATCCTCTGATAGAATTTACTTCTGCATAAGTAGTATTTACCTCT
>CANQTH010000119.1 GCA_947626795.1 uncultured Lachnospiraceae bacterium | reverse complement strand
ACCGTCCCCTCCTCAAATTCATACGACACGTCCGAGACTGCGGGCCTCGGCGCGTTCTTGTACGTGTAAGTGACATTCTTCAATGACAATTGCGCCATCCGTTTCCTCTCCTTTCCGCCAAAACGCCTTTGGAAAACGAGGGACAAAGCGTCCCCTTTTCTATTGTTTCTGTAATATTTTACATTATCAATATTAGATTGTCAAGTAAGCCATCGTATCCTTTCCGTGTACCGTGTAGCGATTCAGCCGTTGTCTTCCTGGTTACGGGCTTTGCCGCAAGCGCAAAGTCCCGGCCTGAGCTGCTATTATCTCATAACCGTTCCGCCCAACCGAAAGATCCTGGCGAAAGGGGAACCCGCCCGCCAAAAACGGTCCGGACGGGCGGATTCCGGAACAGGGAAGCCGAACTCACGCCATTTCCCACGTCTCCCGCTCGCCCACGATCTTTCCCGCGTCCAGCTCGTACGTACGGTCGCAGAGATACGCGATGTCCTTCTCATTATGCGAGGCCAAAAGGATCGTCTTCCCCTTTTCCTTTTCCGCGAGCAGCACGTCCCGCACCTTTGCCGCCATCCCCTTGTCCAGGCCGTTAAACGGCTCGTCCAGGATCAATACCTTCGGGTCTTCCATCAATGCCTGCGCGATCCCTAAACGCTGCCTCATGCCAAGGGAATATTTCCTCACGCTCTTTTTCTCCTTCGGATCTAAGCCCACCAGCTCCATATGCCGCTCCACCTCTTCCCGCCCAATGAGCTTTTTCACATCCGCCAAAAGCTTCAGGTTCTCATATCCGCTCAAATACGGGATGAAGCCCGGCGTCTCTATGATAAATCCTGTTTCCGGCGGAAATTCGGCCTCTTTCCCGATCCGCTTCCCCAGCACCCGGATCTCGCCGGAAAACCTGCGGTAAAACCCGCAGATGCATTTCATCGCCATCGTCTTGCCGCAGCCGTTCCCTCCGACCAGCCCGACGGCCTCCCCCATTCCCGCTTCCAGGCATATGCTGTCCAAAATGATCCGATCCTTGATCTTTAACGAAACATTTTCCATGCTTACCATGGGTTTTCCTCCTCTCCCTTTTCCAAAAACCGCAACCGTTCCGCCTTCCGGCTTCTCCCCTGGCGGAATCATTCCAAAAGCCCGCAACCGTTCCGGCTTCCCTGTCACAGGATGTCCCCGCCGATCCGGTCTAAGTCCGCCCGATCGGCCGCCCACAGGCACAAGGCCGCAAATGCCAACGCAGCCCCGCCCAAGATCGCCGCCGACGCTCCCGGCGGAAACACATACTCCCTCAAGTAATCCTGATAGTGGAACTGCACGATGGCATGGGAGAACGGGAACAGCCACATGGCCGGATGATGGAACTCCGCTAAGCCAAAGCCCAGCAGCATCTGCCCCACGACCAGGCAGAACGTCGGCAATTTCCACGAGCAAAGGCTGCCAAACAAAAGCGCCATGGAGCTTAATAAAAGCAGCAGCCCAAGCAGCGCATACGACAAAAGGAACGCCTTATAGGGCGGCATCTGGAAATATAAGCTCGGCGGCAGCAGCGCCGCCATATCGATGGTGCCTCCCATCCCGGAAGCCATCCCCGCCACCTTGTCGTAATCCGTCGCCGGGATGCTCCATCCATTTGCCAAAAACGAAAAGCCCGCCGCCTGAACCATCGTCGCCGCCGCAAGGAGCGCGCAATACGTCGCCGCCGCCATTGCCTGGAACACGATCTCCCCCAGGGCCCAGTCCCGTTTCCCCATGCGCGCAATGTAAAATGCCATATTCCCATCCACCGTCGGGAATGGCGACGCCAGCACGAGGTACGCCAATGGGATCAGCGCCAGCAGGATCCCGGAATTGGCCGCCGCTATGCCGGGTTCCAGCAGATTGATCGGCTGCCCCATCTCCATGGACGCTTCCTGCATCGGGATGATGATCATCTCACGGATCGGGATCAGCAGCACAAGCGCCACCGCCATCCGGGGATTCCAAAGCCATTTGGAATATTCCCTGCGCGCCACGAAAAAAACATTCCGCATTTCCTTTTTCACCGCTCTTCCCCCTTTCTTGCCTTTCTCACCGCCAGGTACAGAACGCCGGACGCCGCCGCCATGGTCAGGGCGTTCTGCACGGCATTCTGCCCGAGTGCCTGCAGGCATATGTAATTCAGCCCCATGATGAGGCTCATCCCCACGTACAGGTCGTTATGCAGATAAATGCAGGATGCCGCTAACATGGAAAGGGCCGTCCCATAGGCGAGCAGGGACAGGTATTCCGCCATGATATGCAAAAAAAGCCCAAGGGCCGTAGCTTCGCCGCCAGCCGCGTTCAGCGGGAAGCTGCCCAACACGACTGCCGCATACCCTCCGAACACCAGCCCCAGGACGACCGCCTCCCCGACCACGATACGCAAAAATTCCAGCCCGAGATAGCGCGCCGTCCCCGCCCTTGCCTTGACATACAGGAAATATCGGCTTTTCCGCTCCGCCGAAAAATGGGAAACGAACGGGACGGCTGTGACCGGAAGGACAATGGACGTCCGCCAGGAAGTGATCCCAGAGTCAAACGCCGTCCTCGCATCCACCCATTCCGCCGCATCCCCGACCAGCCCGCGGACGGCGTCCAGGACAGAGTACGCCTTCGCGCCCGCCAACCCCAGCGTCCCCATCAGGCACATCCATGCCAGCGCGGCCGCGCTGCACAGGAAGTATGTTTTCTTTTTCCATAAAAACAACCGCATCCTCCCACCTCGCAATCTCGTTTAATTCCCGCCGTCAGGCACGTCCATCCGGACCGTGATCTCGCCCGTCAGCATATCGACCAGGATCATGTTGTAACAATTTGCCTTTGTGATGCCAAGTTCAAAGTCCTCTTCCCCCGCTTTTATGAGGAACGCGTAAACCGGGCGCGCTATGAATTTCTGCCCAAGGGACAGCCATGTCTGGTCTTCCTCCTCATATTGGGCCTGCATTACATACATCGGGAACACCTTCGTGACGTCCTGATTCTGGAAACTGGACACTTTCTCATTCGCCAGGCGCACGGCGCTCGCAAAATCCACGACCTCGTCCGCCTCCTCCGCGGATTCCAGGCGAAGCCCGCAGCCGCCGTTGATATAGGCTGACGGCGCATCCATGCCGTCATAGTACAGCGTTATGCCGTAAGCAGTCTCTTTTACCTGGGAGGCGGCTCCATTGTTCAGGTAATCATTGAACCGAATCCCCTTGTACCAGGGTTCCGCGCGCAGGCAGAGCTGCCAGCTTTTCTCCCCATCCGCCGCCTTCACTTCCTGGGCGTATGCCTCGCTGACCCTGCACTCCAGCTCCTCCATCGGCATATGTTCAGCCATCCAGCTTTCCGCCTGGCGGCAGACCTCCCCGATCTGCGCGCCGCCTTCCCGGAACTCCACGGTTTCCCCGGACACGTCCTCCAACGCCAGGTCATGCCGCTCCTCTTTCCCGGTCGGCTGCGCCTGCCCGAAGATGACGTCGTATTCCAGCCCGCTGATATAGGACACAAAACCATTTTCACATATTGCCAGATATTTCCCATCCGCCCCGCTGTTATATGTCTCCCCATATCCTTTTGCGTCGCTGTCCTGATTTTCCAGGGAATCCGCCTTTATGCCAAACAGCCCCATGATCTTGTCCCTGTTCTCCGTATCCTCTTCCGTCACATACCCCTCCGACGTGGACAATTCCAGCACGCACACGTCTTCAACCCCTGAGAAGTCGATCCCGTCCGGCAGCTTCATATTGTCAAGCGCAAGATCCAGGCTTCCAACGTCCGTCTCCCGCAGCTCCTCCACCGTGCAATAGGATGCCTCCCCCGTATTTTTCTGCGCATTTTCCCCATAACCGGACATCCGTTCCTTTACCGCGTCCGGCGTCTTCTGGCAGCCTGCCAGGCAAACCGCCAGGGACAATGCCAGGAGGCCGCGCAGGGCCTTTTCCCTTCCAGTTGATCTCTTTTTCAAATTTTCCACCTTCCGTTCATACAGGGCGCGCCCGATCAAGGACGCACCCGAAAAATGTCAATACAGGAAATAACCTTTTGCCGATGAATAACCGGAACCGTACGCCGTATAGTATACCTCCAGTTTTATCGGATCACCTACTTTTGCTGAAGCTGTAGCTGTTTTTACACCATTTGCAATAAAAGACCTGTTAATCCCATTTGATGTCACAGCCTGAATAGTAGGATTCCCTGTTATTTCAGAAATATGGACAGACGTCGTGGCTAACGTAGCTGTAACGGTTTTTGACCAGCTTAAAATATTTGTGCCTGATGATCCATTTGGCGTATGGTAAAGTGCCCAGTTCGTTTGGGCTGCAAACGCCGTAATTCCAAACAACTGCGTACTCAATGCACATACCACTGCAAGAGAAACCACTCTTTTTCTTATTTTTCCATTTTTCTTCTTCATGATTGCGATCCACTTTTCTCTTAAATTATTTTTTGTTCCTACTTGCCCTCATCGTATTGCCTTCCAGCAATAAATCATCTACTGCCTCCTTTCTCAGCAAGTTCATCCTTCGGGCAAAAGCATGGCCTGCTTTATTCCCGCGAGCAATGAGGAAAATATCCATGCTCGCATGGATATTTGACGAATGCCGCGCGGGGCGCTGTGTGCCAGTGGCACACGTTCAGCGCTGACCGAAGCGGAGCGTAGACCAAATACCCCGCCCCTTGGGGCGCTGCAAGATGGATACCCCGTTGCTTGCAGCGGGGTCTTTGATTTGAGGTGTTATTACTTCTAACATCCCTCTGTATAATAAGACACATGAAATTCCAAAAATGTGACATATTTTGAAAAATTTTTTTATTTTTTTCAAAAAATATGGCCAGACGCCGTTTTTCGACATCTGGCCCATAGGAAAGCCGTAAGGCTGAACCCTTATTCTTCTGTAATTCGTGAACTGCCCAATGTCACTTCGTTCAGAAATCAGGAAGTTCACAAACTATTCTTTGCCCTTTCATATTCCCCCAACTCTATTCCAAGGGCTTTGCAGGCCTCTTCCAAAGAAAGACTGAGCGACTTCATCAGATTTGCCACGCCCTGCACCATCTGCTCCGCGCGGCCTTTCCCTATCCCTTCACGCCTGCCTTCACGCCGTCCCTCTTCTTTTCCTTCACGCCTGCCCTCTTCTTTCCCTTCACGCCTGCCCTCTTCTTTCCCTTCGCGTCTGCCCTCTTCTTTTCCTTCACGCCTGCCTTCTTCTTTTCCTTCACGCCTGCCTTCTTCTTTTCCTTCACGCCTGCCTTCTTCTTTTCCTTCACGCCTGCCCTCTTCTCTTCCTTCGCGCCT
>CANQTH010000118.1 GCA_947626795.1 uncultured Lachnospiraceae bacterium | reverse complement strand
GACGGGTGCGGCGCGCTGGAGGGAATAGAGCTGCCGGAGGGGCTGAGGTCCCTGGGCTATTATGCGTTCCGGGGGACATCCATCGCGAGCGTGACGATCCCGAAGACGCTGACAAGCTGTGGACGTTATGGTAGTGCAGTGATTGACGGGCCGTTCGCAGGGGCGTCGAAATTGAAGACGGTGACGTTCGAGGAGGGGATGGAAAGGATCCCGGCATACGTGCTGGCGAGCGAAGGCTACACCAGCTATGTGAATAAAGTGGTCATCCCGGCGACCGTGACGGTCATAGGGGATTACGCATTCTACAAATGCGAGGGTCTCACACGCATGGATTTCCCCAAGAAGCTTGCAGTGCTGGGATCCGAAGCATTCAGCAGGTGCACCGGGCTGGAGTCTGTGGCGTTTGAGTACAATGAGGAGATGGTGGAGACGGCGACCGAGGGGAGGAAGCCGTATGAGCTTTCGATAGGGAGCGGGGCATTTTCGAGATGCGCCAGCCTGTCGGAAGCGTTGCTGACGGGGAACGTGACGGGGATCGGAAATTACGCGTTCGACGGGTGCGGCGCGCTGGAGGGAATAGAGCTGCCGGAGGGGCTGAGGTCCCTGGGCTATTATGCGTTCCGGGGGACGTCCATTGCGAGCGTGACGATCCCGAAGATGCTGACAAGCTGTGGACGTTATGGTAGTGCAGTGATTGACGGGCCATTCGCAGGGGCGTCGAAATTAAAGACGGTGACGTTCGAGGAGGGGATGGAGAGAATCCCATACTATGTGCTGGCGAGCGAAGGCTACACCAGCTATGTGAGCAAGGTGGTCATCCCGGCGACCGTGACTAGCATAGGAGATGACGCGTTCTACAAATGCGACAACATGACGATTTACGGCTACACGAACTCTTACGCCCAGGAGTACGCGGAAGTGAATGACATTCCGTTTGTGTCGGTGGCGATCGCTAAGAACGCGACGGCAAAGGATGTTTTGTCGCATATGGATTTAAGCAAGCTCATCGGAAACGTGTCGCTTGGGAATGCGACGATCAACGGGCCGACGATCACAATAGGTAAGCATACATTCCCAATCTTTTCCTTTAACGCGGAAACTACTTTAAAGCTAGGCGACAAAGTGCAGGCAAAAGTGGACATGGAAAAAAAGAAAGTCCAGGTATTGATCGGGTTTGATGATTTTGGCGGATCCGCCACGTTGGATCCAGACATAAACAGCAGCAATTACTGGACAGAATCCTATGCGCAGGTGAAGTCTCTCTATAAAGGCGTCGTAGGGGAGAAGGCTTCTACGGACAAGCTATATCATGGCTTCCAGAAGCTTCGGGGCAAGCTTCGGAAAACCGACTGCGCGATCGGAGTGAAGGCTTCTGCTTCTGTCGCCGGATATGCGGAATTTAGTTTTGCGTCCGGAGAGATCACATATGCTTCTGGCGGTCTGCTTTTGGACGCGTCCATTGGATATGAGGAAACGCAGCATTTGCCGCCATGCCCGGCAGTATATGTGGTATTTGGCTTGGAAGCAGGGTTTGACGGGCATCTGAAGCTGGAGCGGATCAAAGAATTGCAGTATGAGCCGTCCATGGAGGCGGGCATCGACCTTACAGCTACGTTAGGGGTAGGAGCAGGATCGAGAAAAATAAAAACATATGCGGAGGCAGGGCTTCAAGGGAATTTGAACTTAGGCGTGTCCCTTCCGGCGTCGTCCCTGGCGGACGCGCTGACGGCAAAATTGTCAGCATTTGTATATTTTGACAGCAAAGTATTTGGCTTTGACGGGCCAAGCTATGGGCCGGAGGAGTTTGCGAGCGTCCAGATCTATCCGACAAACCGCGCGAGAAGCATTGCGCTTTATGGGGCAAATGGGGAAGGGAGCTATGACTGGTCAAAGGCTGCGGCGATGGATCGGGATTATCTGCAGGCGCCCAATGATCGGCTCTTGAAGCTGGCAAGAAGCATAGGCGGGACGGAAACCTTCCGGAAGGAAAATCTGTACCCGTACAACAGCGCAAGGCTTGTCAGCCTGGATGATGGGACGGAGCTTTTGTTCTGGATCGACGACGATGGGACGAAATCAGACCAGAACAAGACCACATTGATGTATGCGGCGTACGATGGGAATGCCTGGAGCGAGGCAAAGGCGATTGCAGAGACGGGCGGCGCGAATGATTATCCAAGCGTATGCACGGATGGGAAAAAAGCGGTCGTTACCTGGCAGAAAGCAAAGGAGATGGACGACAGCGCGGATCTGACGGATTTATTGGAGACGGTGGACGTATATGCCGCAGTTTATGAAAATGGGCAGATGCAGGAAGCGGAAGCCATTACCACAGGAAATGCCACATATGAGATGATGCAGATGGCGGCAGTCGACGGCGGGAAGATGGCAGTCGCATGGGTGGAGAATACGGAAAACGACCCGTTCCAGGCGGCGGGCAGCAATTCCATCCACCTGGCAAGAAAGGAAAACGGCGAGTGGACGGAAGAGACGGTCGCGTCTAATGTGGAGACGGTCCAGAACGTGAACCTGGGATATGTGTCAGGGGAACTTGCCGTTGTATATGAGACGATAGAAGGCGACGCGTCTGTGATCCATTATGAAAAGGGAGATACAGAACGGGAATTTGCCGGGCAGGGCGCGCAGATCGAAAACGGGACGCTTTATTATTCCGACGGGGCGACGATCCGCAGTTATGATATTTTGACTGGATATGAAAGCGACCTGGGACTGTCAGTGACAGGTGATTTTGTGCTTGTGGATAACGGCAAGGTGAAAGAAATTTATACCACGGTTTACGATGGGTATACGAGCGAGCTGGCGCGCTACGACTTTGACGCGTCGACGGGGACATGGGGCAATATGGTGACGCTGACCGACTATGGGAAATATATCCGGGATTATTCCATTGCCCTGGATGCAGACGGGAATCCGTACGTTGCGCTGAATTTGATTTCCGTGGATGAAAATGCGGATAAGATTTACGGGGACAGCACGCTTGTTGTGTCAGGGGACAGCAAAACGGTGGATTTGGAACTGACCGACAACATTTCTTACGAAGAAGACCTGGTAGAGCCGAATGGGGAATTGCCGATTTCCTTTGAAGTGAAAAATAACGGCAGCGAAGCAGTGGAGAAATTTACGGCAAGCGTCCTGGATGCGGAGGGGAAAGTCCTTTCTGCGCAGGAAATCCCATGCAGCCTGCCAGCGGGCGGGACGGCGACGGCACAGATGACTTATACGCTGCCGGAGAGCCTTGCGTTCCACAAAGTATCCTTGCAAGTGGCGGCGGAAGGAGACGCTGACGCATCGAATGATGCAAAGGAGATTTCCGTCGGGTATGCGGATCTGGCGGCGACGGGGCTGTATTTGTCCGGAAGCCGTTCCGAGGCATATATCAAAGGAACAGTAGAAAATCTTGGATACGCGGATGCGGAAAATGTGTCGGCAAACTTGTATTTTGGGGATGCGGATACGGCGTTTGAAACGATCGCGTTAGGGAATCTGGCCGCTGGGGAAAACTGCGAGTTAAAGACAGCCGAGGCTTTGCCGGAGGAATATTTCGTAGTCAACCCATTGGCGAGCGGAAACCTGATCCGGGCGGAAATCGTATCGGATACCGAAGAACTGAAATATGGAAATAATGAAAATGAAATTTTGATCTTGTCAGAAGAAGAACAGGCGATCGCCTTAAACGCCGCGTCTTTGGAGCTTCGGACAGGGGACGAGGCGGCGTTAGAGGTTGCATACGGAATAGACGGCGTCCCGGAGGAAGGCATTGCATGGACGAGCAGCAAGGAAGACGTAGCTTTTGTGGAAAATGGGAAAGTGACAGCCGCAGGGGCAGGCACGGCGACGATCACCGCATCCGTTGGAGGCAAAAAGGCAAGCTGCATCGTTACGGTGCGGGAGAAAGAAAAGATTGGCGTTCGCGCGGTACTGTTAGATATGTCGTCGTTGAGCCTGCAGGCGGGAGAGAGCAAGAGCCTCTCAGCCAGCGCGCTTCCTGCGGCGGCGGAGAACGCGTCCTTTACCTGGAGTTCCGCGGACAGCAAGGTTGCGGCTGTGACGCAGGAAGGACAGGTCACGGGCGTAGGCGTTGGGGAAACGACTGTAACGGCGACTGCCGCGGACGGATATCATCAGGCGTCCTGTCAAGTCGTGGTATCGCAGAAAGCGGGTCAGAAGTATGTTGTTTCCTTTACGGGCGGAGAAGGGACTTCCGGAAAGAGGCCGTCGGATATTACAGGGGCGGCAGGGGAGATCGTTAAGCTGCCGGAGAATCCATATGCCAAGAAAGGGATGGTATTTGCCGGATGGAGCGACGGGGAACATATATATGAAGAAGGCGCGGCTTATCGGATCCCGTATCATGACGTCGTGCTTACGGCGCAGTGGAATGAAAAAGGCATTGTAGAATATACGATCACCGCCTCTGCGGGCGAACATGGCGCGATTGCGCCAGATGGGGAAGTCCTGGTGGAAGAAGGGACAAGCCAGAAGTTTACGGCGACGCCGGACGACGGGTATGAGATTGAAGATGTGGAAGTTGACGGGGAGAGCGTCGGCCCGGTTTCGGAATATGTCTTTGAGGAAGTGATGGAGGCGCATACCATTTCCGTTTCATTCAGGGAGAGGAGAATCCCGCTGCAGTCCATCACATTAAGCCAGGAAGAGGCAGAGCTGCCGCTTGGGCAAACCTTAACGCTGACAGCGGAGACGGCCCCGGCGGACGCGACAGACCCGTCGGTAGAATGGAAGAGCGGCGAGCCGTCGGTAGCGTCCGTAGACCAGACAGGCGTGGTGACGGCCTTGAAAGCGGGAACGGCAGAGATCACGGCGACGGCAAAAGACGGGAGCGGCGTGACGGCAAGCTGCAAGGTCACTGTGGAGAAATTGGAGCAGAAGCTGAGCGGGAAGACGTCATATGAGAAGACGGTCGGGGACGCGGCCTTCCCGTTGGAGGTCACGCAGGAGGCCGGGGATGGCAAGCTGTCCTACGCATCGTCCAACGAACAGGCGCTCACGGTGTCGGAAGATGGGACGGTGACGGTCGCAGGAGCAGGAACGGCGGAGATCACGGTAACGGCGTCGGAGACAGACACCTATAAGAAAGCGGAGTTAAAGATCACGGTGACGGTAAAAGAGCCGGAAAAGATCCTGGTCAAGTCCATCACATTAAGCCAGGAGGAAAGCACGCTGCAGATCGGGCAAACCTTAACGCTGACAGTGGAGACGGCCCCGGCGGACGCGACAGACCCGTCGGTAGAATGGAAGAGCGGCGAGCCGTCGGTAGCGTCCGTAGACC
>CANQTH010000117.1 GCA_947626795.1 uncultured Lachnospiraceae bacterium | reverse complement strand
TCGCCTGTTCCTGACCAGGCTTGGTGTTCTCAAATCCTAGGTTTTGAGTGACTATAGTTCGGATTTTGGGTTATAATGGATGGATCAACAGAACTCAAGTTAAAGTGTCAGTTTTTGCTTTTATGCTTTGGCCAGTTCTTTGGCTTTCATCAACTCTAAAATTTATGTGCGAAGTTTGAGTTACTTATCATGCCTTTGATATTACCGTTCATCCGAACAGCCTGCTTTATCGAGCAATACGCTTACGGCCTCCTCAATATCCGCCTCGATGCAAATACTCCTTCCTGCGATCTCCTCCGGGCAGGCCGCTTCTTTCTTGTTGACGCACGCATAGACCGCATCCTTGTTCTGCGCGGTCATGCGCCAGAACGGATACTTGATGATGCCCGGCGTATTGTAGCCGACGCCCAGCTCCAAAAACAGGATCCTCCCATCTCCCCGCGTCCGCAGGAAATCCCCGTACCGCTCCGCCGCCCGGCGCCAGCCCTCGTCCTCCACAAACTTATCGTCAGCGCGCAGATTCATCGTCATCGGCTTTCCGCAATGCGGGCAGCCCGGGATCAGTTCAGATGGAATCCGCATATCCTTCTGCCGCTCCATCATCTGCCGGATCAAATCCTCGTTGTCAAACGTCTCCTGGCAGCACGGCTCGGAGCATTGAAACAGGCCGTAGTCGCCCTGCGTGTAGAAAAGCCGTTTTTTATCTACGCCCGCTTTCTGAAAACAGTGATCCACATTCGTGGTGATCACAAAATAATCCTTTTCCCGCACAAGCCCTAAAACCTGCTCATAGACAGGCTTCGGCGCGTCCATATAGCGGTTGACCGTAATAAAGCGGCTCCAATATGCCCAATGTTCTTCCGGCGTATCATAGCGGCAAAACCCGCCCGTATACATATCGTGAAAGCCGTATTTCTTTTCAAAATCCGCAAAGTATCTGCGGAAGCGGTCGCCCGAGTAGGTAAATCCCGCCGAGGCAGACAGCCCAGCCCCCGCGCCCACCACAACGGCGTCCGCATCGTCCAGCGCCTCCCGAAGCCGCCGGACATTATCCGAGCAGCTCCCAGTAGATTTCGTAATCGACATCCTTGAAAACATTAAAGATCACCTCCGTATTCCCTTTGTATTTCCGCACCGTATCGACGGCGATCTCTGCCGCCTCCTGATTCGGGAAATGAAATTCCCCCGTGGAAATGCAGCAGAACGCCACGCTCCCGATCCCGTTCTGCCGCGCCAGTTCCAGGCAGGAACGGTAACAGGAAGCAAGCAGTTCCCGGTCTTTCTCGGTCACGCCGCCATACACGATAGGCCCAACGGTATGGAGAACATAATCGCAGGGCAGATTGAAGGCGGGCGTGAGCTTGGCCTGCCCGGTCGGTTCCTCATGCCCCTGCTTTTCCATGATCTCGGCGCAGGCAATCCGGAGCCGCACCCCGGCGTAGGTGTGGATCGCATTGTCGATGCATCTGTGGCAAGGGACATAGCAGCCCGTCATTCCGCTATTGGCGGCGTTCACGATCGCTCCGCATTTCAGGGTCGTAATGTCCCCCTGCCAGAGATAGGTTCCCGGCCCCACAGGCGTCAAGTCAGCCAGGTCTGTGACTCCCTTCCGGGCGGTCTCCTCCCGCAGGTATTCGTCCTGCGCCGCAAGAAAATCCTCTCCGATGGGACGTGGCGCGCGAACGTTCATCAGGGAGCGCAGCAGCGTTTTCTGTTCCGCCTCGTCGGATGAAACCTTCAGTTCCCGATACCGGGGCTGTTCGTCGATCAGTTTTTGAATGAGAAACTCTCTTTTTTCTCTCTGCGTCATGTTATCCTCTCTTTCCTACCGTTTTTACCGGGCAAACCGCAAAGCAGCGGGCAATATCGTTTTCCAGGATGTTCCCTCGATCTTTTGTCCATTTTCTGTTTTCGCACTCGTCGCAAAATACCGTGCTACAGATCAAAAAGCGTAATCTGGCTTTCCTTGCATGATTTCATGTCCCGCTCTTTGACCACATCGCCTTCGCCAATTTCCCCAAAAAGCAACGGCGAATTGGGATCATGTGCGACCGTGTTTCTTCTCACTGTACTTTGGCTATAATTTGCATAACAGTACAGGCATCCATGTTTGCATGTGCTATAAGCTCCAATATCAACGCTGGCCACGCACCCGCATTCTGACCGTTGATTCGGGTCTTTTCCAAGAGTCAGCCTGCATTTCCCAATCCGTTCCAAACGTTCTTTGTCAATGCAACGCGCATGACAGATCTTGAGGCTCTCCAAATCTATTTTTTCAGCGCAGGTATCAATATAAAATCCATGCTCTTTTGCAATTTCCGAGAATCTTTGCGCAAGCTCATATTGCATTTCAAGAATCTCATTTTGCACATGAAGCGGCCTCATATTTCTCACCGTATTCTTGTAGAAATCCAGAAAACTGATCGTGCATTTTTCTGTATAATCGGCAAGTCTGGATGCCAGCACGCGAAAGTATTTGCAATGGTAATCCATCGTATACCGCTCGTTAAAAAAAATCGGATCATATCTCCAGATCACGCGATCCCGGCCGATTGCTTTTGATAAGTCCTGAAAAGCTGGTATGATCACGTTATTTTTTGAAGGGACATTCGGCTCCACATCCCGATCATACGCAGTAAGCGTGAATTGGAAATAATATGCATATTTTTCCAATTCAGATAAATATGCCATCATCGGTGCTGGATTTTTCGTCCAGAAAACAATTCCATCCACCACGCTGGGCGAAAGGCTTATCTTCCCGACCTGGTGGGGATTCACCGGATTCCGGACAAGCACATATCTTTCTTTGATCCTGTTATGGAACCATTCCGCATAGAAGGCAGGGATATCTGTCCTGCGGCTTGCGCTAATTATCATGTCACTGCATCCTTTTTTTCATCAGATGGAAGAGACGGATATTCACAAATCCTTCGCTTTGTATATAGCATAACCTTCATAGAAATAGCTATGGTCTATGCCTTTCATATACACCTCGCGGTCATTCACTTTGTCCGTCAACGCATTCTTTAAAACAAATTTAATCTCTATATCCTTAATCGGGCTTCTTTCCATCGCAAGAAGATAATCTTCTTTCTCAACATTGCTCCAGTCAACAACCCGGTTCAATTCCCTCTTCAGAATCATATCCAGCCATATTCTTGCACTCCGTCCATTTCCTTCCCGAAATGGATGGGCAATATTCATCTCAACATATTTTTCAATAATTTCGTCAAACGTTGACTGCGGCATCTTTTCAACATTTTCAATAGCGGCTTGCAAATACATTACTGGCGCAAACCGAAAACTTCCTTTTGCAATATTTACCGTTCTTATTTTCCCCGCAAAATCATAGATTTCATCGAATAAATATTTATGGATTGCCGCAAGCATCTCAAATGTGCCAGCTTCATAATGATCCAAATATCCATTTTCAAATAATTCAACGGCTTTTTTCTTGCTTATTTTTTCTTCCATTCTGGCCAGTTCTGCCGGATCTGTAATGTTTAATTTGTTATCTAATGCCATATATGAGCCTTTCTAAATAGCATCCGTCTTCAAAATCTTATTTATATTATCCATTATATCAGTATATTTTATGATTTTTGAAAATCCCGGAAACCTCATACCCTTTTCACTTATCAGCTTAGCAACAAGCTTAGTAACTCCACTTACCAAGCTTGTTACTAAGCTATTACTAAGTTCACGTCTTCTATCTTAACTTTTTTCTTACATACTTCTGTTTTGGATGTTTGGGTTTTTCCGGTATTGTTAATACCAACTGCCCGCCAATAATCAGTGAACTCAACTATCACCATCTAAAGACGGTGGGTTGCTGTGTCCTAAAGGACATTTTTTGCATCTGAAAGTCGCTTGCAGGCTAAAGCCTGTTTTGTATGCAACTAAAGTCACCTTAAAGCTCTACTTAAGTAGCTACTGTTCCTCGATTGTGAAATTGTCTGCTTCTTCTTTTCCTTGATTCTCGATATAATTTCTTATCGTCTCTTCATCTACTTCTCCTACTGTGCCACAAAAATATCCTCTCCCCCACATATGCTGCCCCAAATATTTCTTTCTCAGTTCCGGAAAGTCATCCTGCAATAACTTTGACGACCTTTCTTTCAAATATTGCATGATTTGGCTTGGGGCCAAATCTGTCGGACAAGAAAGCAACATATGTACATGATCCACTCCTATGCTTCCTTTCAGTATCTTTATATTTCGTGCATCACATCCCTGTTGCAGCAATTCCCGTAGCCTTAAGGCTACATTCTTTCTCAGGATCTTATATCTGTACTTCGTAATCCATACAAAATGATACTTGATATCATATACCGTATGGCTGCTGCTCCTATATTCTGCCATCTCTACAGTGCCTCCTAATGCTGTATTTTATCACATTTTATACCGGTGGGAACTTGATTATCCCTAATATATTCATGCTATTTTACTGCATTGTCATATATTTTCCGGACACGTTGCTGATTTGAATATTTCATGCCACAAGCAGCCTCTCTTTCATAATCGCATTGTAAAATTCGCTATCTTGATTAATCTCATGAATCTCAAACACATCCACGTTCTTATCCAGCGCTTCCCGCAATTCTTCGGCAAGCGCAAAAATCATGGTAAGTTTAAAGTTATCTCCCCCATATACCAAAAAATCCAAATCGCTATCTATCCCTGCTTCTCCTCTGGCATAGGAACCAAATAAATAAATCTGGTCTACATGATATTTTTCGGAAATCGGCTTAACCAAGTTACCTATGGTTTCTATTGTAAATACTACATCCTTCATGTTGCTATTTCCTTTCCATTGTTTTGCGGTAAACGATAATTTACTTCAGCAGACAATTGCTCTGTACGAGCATCTCTTCCAGGATGCCAAGCGCCGACAGCTACAATGGCAAAAACAGGCGCGCCTTCCCATATTTTATTCTAGCATAAAAGCAAACGGATTTCCATAATAACTTGAGCAAAAGAAAACCCAGAGGCCTGCGCGCACCCACGCAAAACCTCTGGTTTTCCAGTCATTCTTTCATCCTTTTTCCACACTCACA
This sequence comes from uncultured Lachnospiraceae bacterium, assembly GCA_947626795.1. Taxonomy (GTDB): domain Bacteria; phylum Bacillota; class Clostridia; order Lachnospirales; family Lachnospiraceae; genus Petralouisia. The sequence continues at coordinate 351 of CANQTH010000117.1, read as the reverse complement.
CCCGCTTTCAACCCGGGCAAAATCCGTTTTCTGATCACTACGGAATAACAGCGTGGACAAATATCGGCCGCCGGGGTCCGGAAGCAATGCCACGGTCGTCTTCTCCCTGTTTTCCGGCCTGCTTGCAAGAACCGCTGCCATCTTCTCACCGCGCGAACTGCGCGTTATAAAGCCCCGCATAAAAACCGCCCTGCTCCAGGAGCTGCCTGTGCGTCCCCTGCTCCACGATATCGCCATCCTTCATGACCAGGATCAGATCCGCATTCCGGATCGTTGAGAGCCTGTGCGCGATCACGAACGAGGTGCGCCCTTTCAGCAGCGTGTCCATCGCCGCCTGGATCAGATGCTCGG
>CANQTH010000116.1 GCA_947626795.1 uncultured Lachnospiraceae bacterium | reverse complement strand
TGCAATGACGGGGCCGAGGTGGTTGTTGCCCGAATAGGCGCCGTTCATGAGATACATCGCGTGAGGCAGGTTGATCCACTCGCTGCCCGGATCGATGAAGATGAACGAACCCATGTAGTTGTTCCAGCAACCCATGAAGGACAGAAGTCCCTGCGCCATGATGGCGGGCATCGAAAGGGGAAGGACAAATCCGCAGAAGATGCGGAAGTATCCCGCGCCGTCGATCTTCGCCGCCTCGATGATGGAGGTGGGCATACCGAACAGGAACTGCCTGATGAAGAACGCCGTCATGATGGAACCGAACAGACCTGGCACGACCATGACCGACCAGTTATCGACCATACCCAAATCGGTGTACATGGCGAGCTGGGTCGACATGATGGCGGGGCCGGGGACCATGACCGCCGCGAGCAGGAAGAAGAACACCGCGTTCCTGCCGATCCACTGGATCTTCGCAAAGGAGAAGGCAGCGGATGCGGATGTGATGACGCCCACGACAACGGGCACGATGGAGTAGATGAGGTTGTTGAGAACGGCGCGCCAATAGGACATCTTGTCACTCAAAATGGAGACCAACGCCTTGGTCATGCCGCGTTCAAGGGTTTCGCTGTAGTTGTAGAACGCACCTACGGTTCCGGAATTAAAGGTGCTGTATTCCGGCCACCAAATGAGCGATTGAAGCGAACCCTGCCCTTCCGTCGTATTGGTGTAGGCAAAGGAGCCTGCGAGCATCCACCAGAAAGGATACACCATGAGGAAGGCGCCGAAGAGAAGCACGATGTACGTGACGATGTCGCCGACGAGCTTTGCGCGCTTCTTGCTCGCGCGGTGCGTCTTGGAGGAGATCCCGAAGAACGCCAGGATCGCACCGATCGCGTAGCGGAAGGAAGAATACTTCTTTGTTTCCTCAGTAACGGGCGCGGGTGCGGGTGCAGCCGCCTCTTCCGTCTCGGGAGTTGTGATCATTTCATTATCCATATTCTTCCTCCTTAATCCTTCTTCCTCGAATCAAGCCAGAACTGGAAGAGCGTCAAGAAGAAGATGATGATGGCGAGGAACATACCGTACGCAGCACCGGCGGAAGGCATTGTGTTGCCGCCTTCGCTGGGAGGCGTGAGGCCGTTCTTCCAGATGAGGGAAACGTAACCCGAGGTGTTGGAGATCGTGGTGAGCGACTTATCATCCGGCCAGAACAGGACGGGCTCTGCGTAAATCTGCATCCCGCCGATGACGGACGTGACGATGTTGTAGAAAATGACGGGATAGAGGTCGGGCATCGTCACTTTCCAGAAGATCTTCCAGCCGCTCGCACCGTCGATCTGCGCGGCTTCCTTGGTCGCCGCATTGACGCCGGACAGACCTGCAACATACAAGATGATTGTCCCTCCGAGCCCCTTCCAGACCGACATAATGACGACGACACTCTTTTGTATGATACCTTGACACCAATACTCAGTACATAGGAATGTCGCATGAGAATCGCCGCCCGTGATCTTGTTCCAGGTGAGGTGGTCGCCCAGCCAGTTCAGATCGGAGCCGAACAGCGAGTTGATGACGCCTTTTGCATCAAAGAGCAATTCAAAGGTATAGACGACGGCAATGGTACTTGCAACGCAGGGGATGTAGTACAGAACGCGGAATACGTTCCCGCCCTTGATGTCGCGGGACATGCAGACCGCGAAGAACATCGAAAGGATCATGCCGATCGGGATACCGATCATGTAGAACACGGTGTTGAAGAGGTATGCCCCCATGACGTTCATCATGATGGGTTGGCCATTCGCGTCAAGGGCACCCATATTGCCCGTCTGCGTGAAGATCTGTTTATACCACACGAACGGATCGGAATAGGGCTCGCCCAAAATGGGAATACCTAAACTGTTTGTTCCGATCTGGTCACGGCTCGTCGCAATGTGAGACGAATAGTTCCCGAGGTACTCCATGAGCGTCTCGGTGCCGGTGCCGATCGAAAATCTCGTAAACGAGAGCAGGATCGCCATGATGAGAGCGGAATAGACAAACCATACGGTACCCACGATGAGCGGAATACAGAAGACCCAGCCCCAAATATTATCTTGCAACTTCGCACGGTTGATGTGCCTGCGTTTCTTTTGGGGAGGGACGATCTCTTCCGTTGTCTCAGCTACGGCGGCGAAATCTTCTACGGCAGCATTTTCTTCTGCAACTGCCGCTTGATTCTCTTCCATTTATCTTCCTCCTTGTTTTTTTCATCTCTGCCGAACGGCTCCCCCATATTCCTGCGGGAATATGGGGACCGCCCGAATTTTCAATCCACAATATTTTCAATCCACAATTACTCAAGGCTCATCTCTTCCATGATGGCGCTGGTGAGATTGGTCTGCGCTTCCTTTGCCTGCACCATGCAGAACACAAAGGGAGTCAGGAACTGCGAGTCGGTATAAGTGCCTTTCGTGTTGATCTTCAAGATGCTCGTATCTTTCAGATTGATGTTGTTGTCGGAGCTGTTCTTGAGCGGACGCGCACGGTAGTAAGCGAGCATATTGTCGGGCTTATTGCGCGCATCGTGAGGATTGAGCCAGTTATCTCTGTACGTGTACATGGAGGAATCGCGCACGGAGTTGAGGCCGTACTGCATTCTGATGAGAAGGTCGAAGTCCTTTTGGGTAAAGGCGACCATGCGGAGGACCTTCATCGCAAAGCTGTAACGGGACGTTGCGGTCGTATCCGCTTCGGCAAAGCTTGTTTTATCCAATTTGGTATCCGCAAAATCGGGATCGAACTTCACATCAACCTGCGTATTATCCTTCAACGTAATCTTCTTGCCCGCGAGGAACTGTGCAACGGTTTGGCTTCCGTTGCCACTATAGGCTTCATCACCCATTTCTTTGGCGATCTCATAGTATTGATCCCAAACATCGTTGCCTTCGGAGTCGCCATCGGGCGTGATCATATCCTTGAATGCGCCATTCGCGTAGTTGCTGTATTCCTTGTTGTTGTAGTTCAACAAGTCTTTGCACTGCGAGATAAAGTTGGGAAGCTGCGCACCGCCGTAGGTGAGGGAGATCTGCGGCTTTTTGTCGATGGTGAGTGCGGCGCAGAGGGAAGCGGCGGCCTTCGTTCTTTCGTTGACCGCGCCGTCAAGCTTCTGGCCTTCGAGCGCCTTATACGTGACGGCGTAGGCGACGGAGTCCATACGGGCGCCCCACTTATCCTGACGGCAGACCTGGTTGGCGATGATCTCGTCCTTGCTGTAAACTTTCAGCCCGGCACTCAACGCAGAGGCATTCTGTCCTTTTTCCACATCTCTGCCGGTTGCGGAATTCTGGATGTTGGAATACGTGACCATGTTGTAGTTCGCATCCTTGATGGAGGAATAGAGCGCGTATCTCTCGGCAACGGGGGTAGGCATCTGCCCGAATTCAAAGTATTTTCTGTCGGTCTCGTTGCGGGTCGCGGCATCCCACGTACCTGCGCCATAGAAGAGCGAACGGCCTTCACGGAAGTAGCCCCAGCCGGAACTCTCTTTCTTCAAATCATCGGAGTCGTTGGGGTTGGCGTTCCAATCCGAACCGATGGCGAGGAAGGCGGCGTACGTCTCGATGAATTTTTCGCTGTTGAGACCGTACTGGACGTTGACTTCTTCCTTCTGCCCGTTCAAACGAAGTTTCTCCGTTTTCTCGGTCGTCTTTCCGGCAACAGTTCTCCAATTATCCTGTGCGCCGCTGTCGATGTTCTGAGATTCGAGGAGCGCCTCGCGCGCCTCCTGCGTATCGCCGGAGACGCAGAGAGCATTCGCGCTGTTGATGAGATTGGCGTCGTTGGAATAGAGCCAAGGAAGGAGGTACATCTGCGCGCCGTCCTGCTCGCCGCCCTCATACTGCTCGCCGCCGTACACTGTACGGTAGTTGCCGGAGGAAGCCACAACGCCGCCCATCGATTCATCGTTGCCGTCCCAATGGAAGGTGTTGAGGTAGTAGGTGAGCGACCACATCAGGGCGCCGTACTCCGCATAGGTGTACGTGATGTGACCCTTCGAAGTATCGTAAGGTGCGTTGGCGTCTTTCGGAGCACCTGTGGGCATATCGAACATCTCATCCGGATAACCGGGGATGGTAACGGTGTAGCCCTTGCCGCCCGTAAAAATGGACGTCATTAACGCGATGGGATCGCCGGCGCTGACCGCATCCGAATAGGTCGGCCACATATAGAAGTTGAACGGCGTGATGTTGACGGGGATGCCGATGTTGATGATGTTTGCGGGCTCCCCTGCCGTAATGCCTTTTGCGCTGTCGGTGACCGCATACGTAATGACCGCTTTTTGTGTCCCGCCGTTTTTGCCCGTGTTCGCGGTGTATTGCACGTTCTTATCATCGCCGCTGGATGACTTCGTGCCCTTGCTGTTGGAACTCGAGTCGCCTCTCGCCGCCCAAACGGTACGAGTCTCGTCGACCTTGGTGGTCTCGTACTTTTGTTTCATCTCCGTGGAGAAGAAGCGGTGGTTGTAGCCCATGGAGAAGTTGGAATAATCCTTGGGAAGCCCATAGAGACCGACCTTTTCGCCGGCATCCGTATAGAAGCCCTTCTGTGCTTCGTCGTACGAAATATGCTGGCCCATCGTATACGCGTCGTCGGTATATGCGGTCTTGCTCGTATCGTAGCCGTAGTAGTTGAGCGCATCGGGCCAGATGTCCTTCACATTCTCAACGAGTCCGGCGTCTTCCGCAATAAACTGCGTAAGATCGATGACCTTCTTCGATTTCGCATACGTGTTCACGTTACGGGGAGCGATATAGATGACGTCACCGACGGTGTTCTTCGAGAACAAGTCCGCCAATGTGGTGAAGTAGGTCGGCTTATCCGTTTCGTTCTTGATGTCGACCGTGTAGCTGGTGCCATGCTCGCTGTTATACGAAGCCGCCCATTCCGTGGCGATCTTTTCGTTGGTCGCCTTATCTGCCGGACCGGAGAACATGTTGACGGTGATGGTGTTCAGATCGCCGCCACCGCCGCCGCAACCGGCCGCCGTCATCGCAATGCCGCCGACAAACACGGCGGAAAGAGCGACGAGCACGGCGCTTTTGAGTGCTTTGCGTTTCTTCATTCCTCTTACCTCTTTTTATAAAGATTTCGCACATGGACGGGGGGAGCTTTTGGCACAAATTGGGGGAAAATGTACGCAAAAAGGCAACTCACCGCCGGAATTCCTCCGGGGGAAGTTGCCAAATAAAAAGAGGACGCCCACACCATCTACGCCGCCGGATGCCACGGCAAAAGCGCAAATAATTACAGGACGTACCTCTTCTTCATGACTTTTCCCCCATCGTCATTACATGTACTGTAATAAATATAGCACACGCAAAATGCTTTGTCAATGGGATTGGGAAAATTTTTTTGTGAAAATCTTACTTTTTTTTCGCGTTTTTTGGGCAGTTTCACCAAAAAAACGACGGCGTTTCCGAATAAATCGCCCTATAAATACTATATTTTGTGAACGAAAAATCCGCCCGCCGCAAAATGTTGCGGAAAGGGCGGAAAAGAGGCTACATGGAGGGCGTGAGGCGGAAATAGTAGAAAGTCTCGTCCTCCCCGCAGGGCAAAAACCCCGCGGCGAGGACGAGACTTTCAAC
>CANQTH010000115.1 GCA_947626795.1 uncultured Lachnospiraceae bacterium | reverse complement strand
TGGCTTAATCCGGACAGGTAATCCCGCAATTCCTCATTGCTGCCGCTGTCCGCAAGCTGCATGATCACGGTAAGGGAATTTTTCATATCGTGCTTCATTCCCCGGATGCCAGAATACATACGGTCCATTTCCGCAATATGTTCCTGCATGCCGCCAACCTGCTTTTCTAAGATGATCCGGCTGCTTTTTTCCCTGTTCCGGTCGATCATATCCTGAAACAGCCTGACGTCGCTTAAAATAAATAACAGGCATAACAGCAAGATTGCCGGAATGATGAAAAGCAGCAGCGGCGACGCCCTGTAGATCGCCCCGTTCTCCAGGTAGATGTAAGTCTGAAGCAAAATGCAGATCAGCAGGCTGACCGCGCCCGGCGCAAGCAGGAAGAAAAGCTCGGTGCGCCCTATGGCACGATCTTTTTCCCGGAAATTCCGCACAATTTTCCGGAATGCCACGATCGGCAGGGCAACCGCCACCGCGCACAGCGTCGCCTGCGCCACAAGATAAGTAACGATAAGCAGAGTCTCAAACAGGCTGACAGATCGGATATATCCTTTCCCCATGCACCAATTCCAGAAGTCCATGGCTGGAAAATAAATCTCTCCCACAACGCAGGCGCAGAAAATACTGATCTCACACACTGCCATAAATGTGATCACAAGAAAACCCGTGACCGCCCTGGCCGCCTTATAAAAAAACAGCGCGATCACAGCCAGGCCGATCCCTGTGATCATATGCGTTTCGACCGTCCTTCCGTCCCCATGCCCCGATGGCAGGCATAATCTTAAACATAATTTCAGTGCCACATACAAAGCAGCCACGCAAAAGCTGTTTCCTTTCTTCCCCTGCCATCTGCCCTCCAAAAAACTGCCGTAAAAGTACTGCAGGCAATATCCCTGAAAGAGCCAGATCAAGAACAGCGCGCCGTTGCTTCCCACATCATATGCCTCATTCATATGCAGTGCCTCCGTTCCGCAGATACCGCATATATTCCCTGACAAACTCCGGATATTTCTCTTTCGCCAGATATACCTTTTCCCCGTTGTCCATCTCGATCGTGTCGCTGCTGTATTCCGCGATATGGGCCATGTTGACCAGATACCCCCTGTGGCAGCGGTAAAAACTGTTTCCAAGCTCCTTTTGAAGCTCCTTCATCACAGCATAGGCTTCCACGGTATTTTTTGCAGTATGGACCGCCGCCTTCCTGTTCCTGCTCTCAATGAAAATAATCTCGCTTTGATCAAATGTGTAGCTCTTATTTTTTGTCTTCAGGAACAGCGCAGGCGTTTCTTTTTGTATCTGGCGTTCCCGTATTTCCCTTACGGCATTTTCAAAAACTTCCGCAAACTTCTGTTCCACGATCGGTTTTAAGAGATAATGGAACGCTCCGACGTCAAAAGCGTCAAACACATACTCTTTGACTGCCGTGACAAAAATGATCACTGCTTTCCGGTCACGCTCCCGGATCGCCCTTGCCGTTTCAATCCCATTGACGCCATCCATCTGTATGTCAAGAAAGATCAGGTCAAAGTGCCTGTTTGCCGCAAGCAATTCCTTTCCCGCCTGGAAACATTCGATATGGCAGTCTGTATCCTGCTTTTTTATCAAATCCGCGATGCGTTCGATGATGATCTCTTCATCATCGCATATTGCGATCTCTGTCAATGTAACCACTTTCCCATATTTTTCCCTATTTGGTCTTTTGCTTATTATATCGGCAAATTTTTTTCAGTTTTTGTCCACATGGCATGAAACCCCCTGTTTCATGTTGTGAAACCTTTTGGGATTGGATAAAAAACGGTGTTTCAATTTTCCAAATTTACTTGAAATCGCAAAAAATATATGCTATAGTTTAATCACAAAAGGGAAAACCGCAGGAGCGGCTCTACCCCTCATAATAACAGTTACACCGCTATAAGCGGCAAGCCGTCACTATTGTGGGTAGTGGCGGCTAGTTCTTTTTTCCCTTGTAAATCTGATAAGTCAAATTAGCAAGGGCAACAATGAGTATTCCGATATTTTATGCTCTTTCAATCATATCAAGATATTTTTTCACGGTTTTCAGTGGAGGAACTATTTACATCCATTTTGGATACCTTTCTTTCTTAAGCTGTCCTCTGCAGGAATATCATACTCTGTTTCAAACTTCTATACTGCTACTATACAGGATTCATTATAAAAAGGAATCTTAAAATCATGTGTAACAAACTTCATTCCATCTGCTTTCGCCTGAGCAATCATAATCCGGTCAAATGGATCATTATGCACCTGATGCTCGCCATGGAATACCAACGTTTCCAGTACCTCTACATGCTTATCTGTAATCGGCAGCATATGATACCCCATTTTTCTGCACAGTTCCGACAATTTAGAGCCACTGATTCGAATCTTATCCGGCTTTGCCATATATTTAATTGTCGTCTCCCACACAGCGGCAGCACTGTAATAAACATCATTATCTGCATCCATAATCAAAGTTCTCGCCTGTTCCAACAATTTGGGGTTATCATCCAATGCCCATAAAATAATATGCGTATCTAATAACAGCTTCATTCCACCACTCCAAACATTTTAGCGATTTCAGGATTCATCTCATCAAAATCATAATCATCATCATATAAGTCCTGCCCTCTGGCAATTCCAATTCTTTTTATGATTACCATATCCTTGTTTTCCTTAACTTCAGGCCGCATGAAACGATCTATCATCTCCAGCAAAAACTGCAGATTCTCTTCTGAAAGTCCACTGACTTTTTGGACAACCTGATCCTGCAATGCTGACATATAAAACACCGCCTTTCCTTCATAAAATCAACTGCTCCATCTGCTAAGCATATTATACACAAATACAGCCGACGATACAATTACAAATTCCTTAAAGATGGATCGGCATATAGTGGCGGCTACTTCTTTTTTCCCTTGTAAATCTGATACGTCAAATTAGCAAGGACAACAATGAGTATTCCAATATTTTATGCTCTTTCAATCATGATTTCTTTTACAATACTGCCTAATCCAAAGCGATCAGCAACATTTTCAAGACCTAGTTTGATCTCATCTCTGCTGAAGTTATTTTCTTCTAAAAAATCATCTGTTTTATCATTCAAATACGAATAAAATAATAGTGCGATCTCTAAACGATTCACATCTGTATCGCTGGTCAGATCATATAATTCATTTTCCGCTTCATTGATCTTGCCAGCGTCAATCATGTCTAACAGATTTTCCAATGTTTCCTTTTCTTCTTTGTTTTCCAATAATTCTACTGTCGGCGACTCCGTATCAATCTGAAATAATATCTTTAAAACGGTCCGCACCATCTCTTTTATGAGCCTCATTACATAATCTTGCTCAAACACAATATTTCTCCTTCCTGCTCCAAAATGGAATATGTCTTGCCGACCTGTCTTGCTCCCTGCAAGATCAGCGGCTTGCGGTGTTCGTTTTCTTTCCATTCCTCTAAAAAAGCCATGATCTTTCGGTACATAAGCGACCCTCCTTTTCAGAAGCCGCTTATAGTACAACAGATATTCATGTAAAAATCAACGAATTTTATTGTTATATTCACATTAAATTACACGAATATTCCTATCTATCTCACATTTTTCGACACAAATCACTGTCTTTCCCAAAATAAGACCGATTGGAAATCCGGCAGTCGCCAAATGGACGTGCAAGCACATCCGCTTGGCTCGTTGCTCGCGGGAATAAAATGGAAAATAGGACGGGCAACAAAGAATACTAGCGCTGTTTCCTTTCTTGTCACCTGATAAGCCAACTGTAATCCTGCCTGCAATCCACCACATAATCGGCGTAAACGATATCGTCTACGATCTGGAAGATTATCATATAGCATTTTTCAAACAGGATAAAACGGTAAGCGTTTCTGGGGATATATTCCCCTGTGAGCCACGGGCATCGCTGCGGCATCTCCTCTAAGGAATTTGCGGTTTTTTCAAATTCGGCTGTCAGCCGTTCCGCCGCCTCCGGGCTGACTTGCGCCAGAAATGCGGCGTGGGAAACGAGCATCTGTGCTGCCCGTCCCGATACCATCACACGGTATTTATTCTGCTGTTCCATGACCTCCCGCCTCCTTGATCGCACTACGCATCATCGCGGCGACTTCATCAACAGCGTAACCTTTGTTCCCACGCACCCTGTCTTCTTCGACAGCAAGCAGCTCCTCACGGAGCTTTAACATCTTTTCCCGTCTGTTATAGGTTTCAATATCCATGACAACCAAATCCCCCTCACCGTTCTTGGTAAGGAAAATCGGCTCTGCGGTCTTCCTGCACAGATCGGCAATCTCGTTGTAATTCTGGCGAATTGCTGCGGATGGACGAATATTCATAACAACACCTCCCTGAATTTTAGCGGTAGCAATATTCTGTTCATATTATACCCATTTCATACAACAAAATCAACCGTGCCGCAGAAAATTTGCAAGTCAGCGGTAACAGTTTAGCCCAGGACTTTGCATTTGCTGCAAAGTCCGTAAGAATGTGCAAATTTTGCCGAGTGGGAATCCGGCTCTTTGCCGAAGGCAAACTTTCAATGAGCCGGATTCTGTAACTGTGAAGCCGGAAGGCTGAACTGTTACAGTCAGCGCTAACCGGAACATTTCAAAAATTTTTATATCTGCATATCAAAATTGTTACCTGCCACAACCGGATTTTTTACCTGATCGGGCTGTCCCTGCTCTTCTTCTTTTGCCGCATTGATAATGGTCTGCATATCGTCATTGTCAAGATATATTTTCCCGTCATCTGCATTTTCCAGTTTTTCCGAAAGCAGTTTTTGGGCTTTTTCTTCTAACTGTTCCTTAAGCTGCTCTGTCTTTTTACGGGCATTTTCGCGGGTTTTTTCGATCTGCTTTTTGGCATTTTCCTCTGCTTCCTTGCGGAGTTTTTCATTTAGTTTATCTTTTTTTACACTAAAAGCAATGCAACTGTATTTTCCATTCGCGTCAATATAGCTATGGCGATATACCGTAGTAACTCCCACAGCTTTATAATAACTATCCACTATTTTCGTCATTTTTTCAACGCCGCCAATTAGCTCTTTCATTTTCTTTTCCATTGCAGGATCACTCTGCATTTTCTCCAAAAGTTTCGGGTTGATCGTCAGCGTTTCACCAGTCGGATCTGTCGCATAGCTGCTTCCCATCCGAAATTCCACGCTCGGCGCGAGCTTTTCCAGTTCCTTCATATACTCCGCTGTGCTTTTTGCCTTGCTGCTTTCTGTGTTGGAATTTTTCTGTGCAGCTGCTATTTCCGATACTTCCTGTTTTGAAGCAGCTTTCTGTTTTGCTGTTTCCTGCTGTTTTTGTGCCGCATAGATATTCTCATATGCGTTGTAATTGTTTGTAATCTCCATTGCCATAATTTTGTCCTCCTTGAATTTTATTGATTTGAAATCCGTTTCTGTACCAATTTCACCGTTTACAATCGTTTCATAAAGTTGATCCAACAGTCGCTGTCCTGATTGTCATATGGGATTTTTGCCGTCTGTTCCCCTGCGTCCGCTTCATAATAGCAGGAATAGCTGTACCCTCCCACGCCGGGAAGTTTATAAAAACCGCCGAACACGATATAGGCATCCCCCGCGCCATGTTCCCGCAGGTATGCTTCAAATGCTTCCCTGTCCACATACACATAACTGTCATCATAGGAAAT
>CANQTH010000114.1 GCA_947626795.1 uncultured Lachnospiraceae bacterium | reverse complement strand
CCGGGCAGGATGCGCTGCAGCAGCTCCTTGCAGAGTTCCGCGTCCTGCATGACCTTCCCGAACAAGAAATCGTTGGCGATGCTAAGCGTTTCCCATACGCCTTCCTGACCCGCCATAGCCGCGAGCTTGCCGTCCCTGTTTTCCATCCTGACATCCCCCTCTTCATGTTTGCCCTTATTATACCCTGAAAAATTTCATAATACAAGGGAAACAGGCTATCCTTTCTTATTCTCGTTTGTTCACACTATTTTCTTGAATCCACCACTTAATCCTACCATGCTATTTTCTAGCCGCGGTTCTAAAAATTCCCATAATTGGGCAGACACGAGAAAAGAGAAAGAGGCCTCGCATATGGATTGATGTTCAATGTAATCCAACAGCGTAGCCTCATAAAATTATATGTCATAGACTCGTTAGCAACAGAAGTCTTGCCCCATGACTTAGCCTTCCTTCCTCGCCCATACGTAATAATGCGAATGCCTCTTCTCCATGTTGTCCATATACCTCTCCTCTTTCTCGAAATTGTATATGGCAAAGCCACTGCCCTCATATAGGCTGCGCAGTTCCTTCTCTCCGCAGAACCAATAGCAGATGCCGGAAAGGCTCCCGCAATTCTCCAAACAGTAAAAGTTCTCCTCCAGCTCCCTGCCCTGCCCGTACATGCTGTCCTCAACCGTCCGGAAATCCGCAAAGGATATCCCTCCCGGCTTCAAGACCCGGTGCATTTCCCGAAAAAACTCTTCCCTCTCCCTGCGGTTGAAATAGAACAGCCCGCCCTGGGAAAGGAAGCAGTCCAGCCCCTTGTGAGCCGCTTTCTTCCAATCCTGAAAACTCGCCTATCATGCCATATCTTCCTTTTCTATACTGCAAGCAACACATAATCACAAGGCCACAGGCATCCGCACCCGTTAAACCTCAAATATAGCTTGTAATCTTGACGAATCCCATCGATCAGCCTAGGTATCTTAAAGATATCCCCCGGCTTATGGTATACAGAAACCAGAAGCCTTGGCCTGTCCGCCCTGATATGCTTTTCCGCGCCAAGAAGCGCATCTGCCTCCGCTCCTTCAATATCCATTTTCACCACCGTCACAGGCTCTTTTATGTCTTCATCCAGTGTGACAACCTCAACCGCCGTATCCCCCTTTTCCGACAGCTTGTTGCCAGCTCCGTTCTTCACATCGCTCGTATACATCACGCCGGATTTTTTCCCGACACCCTTCTGCCTTAACACCACATTCGGAAATCTTGACAAGTTCCCTTCCAATGTCTCATATGTGCTTGGCGTCATCTCATACGCATAAATCCGCTTATACGAGCCATAAGCCCTCATATACCCAAAAACCGAATCTCCCGTATATGCCCCAAGATCTACAAGCACGTCCTCTTCCCCGCATTTTAAGACGTCAAGGTCATAATAATCCTCAAACATATTTTCACATAACCGTGAAAGCCCCTGCAGCTCAAAGCCAAACCAATAGCTCACGATGCCGTTCAATGCCATCTTTGACCTGTAATCTTCCAGCCTCCCATACAGCCATCGGAAATCCTCCACATGGCCCGCCATGAGTTCCACATATTCCGCGATCAGCGAGAAATCGCCCTTCGTGAAATCTATCCTGTTCTGCAAAAAGCTGTACCGATGCGGGAGGGACAGGTATTCGATGCGCTGCCCTTCCGGCAGGCCCATAAAATGCCTGACCACATCCATATAAATCGTGTCCACGTCAACATATTTAAAATACTCATAGGTTTCCCAGAACTGGATATCAGCCGATTTCCCCTGCCTCCGGCTCATGGACTGCTCCCATAGCCCCATCAGGCGTTCCACTTCCTCTGCATATGCGGAATGCCCTTTTTCCACATCCATGCCATATTCCCCTTGGAACTTCAGCCGCTTGGAATGGTAGAGCATCCTGTTGATCTCTTCTGCCGTCATCTCCACATTTTTGACGTCCCCGCCGCTCAGCCGCCCTTCCTTCATTGCCCTTATGACAGTTCTCAGCGTTCCCATCATGGAACGAATTTCTGTAAAATCCTGCATATCTCCCTCCTATGGACCTGCCGTCCCCTGACGTGCCAAATGCCTATAATACCTCTCCATCCCTTCTTCCAGCATAATAGGCTTTTTCCCATATATCTTTAAGATCTTCCTATTGTCCAATACGATCTTGCGCACATCCACTTCCCGGGCTTCCCGGTATTCCACCCGGAGCCCTGGGAACCATTTCCTGGCAATGGCCAGGATGTCATTCTGTGACCTCCCATCCGACGTCCCTAAATTGAAAACCTCCTCCTCCCCCTCATACCGCGCTATCGCGTACAGCATCCCGCACACATCCTCAATATATATGTAGTCGCGCACAATGTCCCCTTTTCCCCATACCTGCAATGCCTGTCCGCACAGCCCTGATTTCAGGGCCGCGTCAATAAAGCCAACACCCTTTTTATAATCCTGCCCAGGCCCATATGGGTTCGCGATCCTCGCAATCTTCATGTCCGTCCCTTCCAGCCGGTTGAAAATGCGCATCATGTTCTCAATGCATACCTTGAGGTTCCCATAATGGTTGATCGGCTTCATGACGCACTCCTCCCGGACCGGCATCTGCTCCTGTTCCCCATACACGGTCCCCCCGGAAGACAAGAATATGACCCTTATCCCTTTCCTCTTTGCGATTTCCAGCAGTCTTATTGTCTGTATGAAATCCTTTTCATACCCTTGGAAATACAATTCCTCAGAATTTCCCGGGTTTATCGTGCAGATGCAATGGAACACGGTGTCTACGCCCTCCGTGCATTCATCCAGCGCGTCCCTGTCAAAGAAATCGCCTGCCACATATCGGATCTTTTCCCGCCTCTTTGCGGGGAGGCGCAAGTCAAAGCTCGTCACGGATTCGCCATTCGCCGCAAGCATATCCGCAAGATTTTTTCCTATGAAACCATTCCCTCCCAAGATCAGAACCCGCATCATCCCGCCATCCCCGCCTCCTTGCATCCCGCGCGCCGCCCCATTCCCTTCTTTTTCTCAAGGCTTCCCGCTTTTCCTTTTCCTGTCGCAAAATTCCCCCACGATACGCTGAAATTCCGTCTCCGAATCCAGCAAGGCTTCCGCCCTTTTTTTCGCTTTCTCCGACATGGCGCCGTAGTAGGCCTTATCCTCATGGTATTCCAGGATCTTCCCCTGCATCTCCTGATAATCCTTCACGCAGAAGTCCTCCCCGGCGTTTACCGCAACATCGCCATATGCGACCGTGACCACCGGGACCCCCATGAAAAGCGCGCCAACTCCTGACGTGCCGCCTCCGCTCCGGATCGGGTTCACATACAGGTCGCACACCTCATATCTCGCAAGGATGTCGTCGCAGCTCCCAAGCGCCGACATATGCCCTTCCAGCCCCGGGTGCCTCGCGGCAAATTCCCCATATCTCCTGAATGGCCCGATGAAGCCGATATGCACATCGTCCCTGACGGCCCCCTCCAGCATGGATAAAAATTCATCCGTCACCTCCTCGTCCAGCCTATAGCCCACGACAACGATCAGGAACCTCCCCTCCGGTATCCCCAGCTCATCCCTTGTCACCTTTTCTGTCTGGGGCGCCAGGCTCGATGTGAACACGCTCTCGATCACATGGCTCTCATCGTACCCCAATAAAGCCAGCCGCTCCAGATCCTCCCTCCCCACTTTGCGGCTCAGTGTCTGGTACTGCGCCATCGTGTATTCCAAGCCGGACGGGCCAAGCCCTACCGCAAGGACAGGCAGCATCCTGCTCAGCAGGTTTCCCACCATGCTGCTCCCTCCTATGGTAACGGCATATTCCGGAGGCGCTTTTCGGATGGCCGCAAGCACATGGTCCGCCTCCCTGATATTGGGCATATGGCCGGAGCACTGGAAATAAGGGATCTCCGTCCCTTTCCATACTTGGGTCTGCCCCATTTTTGCGGCATAATTTCCCTCTTTTGCCTCCATAAACGGAATGTTCCCTACCTTTGTCAGGACTTCCGCCGTGTTGATGAGAAGCACGCGCTTCCCCATGGACTCCATCAGGATCTTGCATCTGTCCAAGGCGATCTTGGTAGGGGCATGCTGCACTGACAGGAGCTGCTCTGTCAGCACGACCACATAGCCTTCCTCCCTTTCCTCCTCCGGGATCCATTCAAGGGGCGTCTCTGCCTCATCCGCAAAACGCTCCACTGTCTCCTTAAAATAAAGATGGAGGGATTTTTTGATATCCGCGTCCGCCCCAAGCCCTGGGTCCAGAAAGCATTTGGACTTTAGCTGATAGAATAAAAAATACAGGGTATTGGCTGAGAACGCCGCCTCATGCCCCCTTATGTAATTTATCAGCTCCAGGAATATCCCCGGATCCTTTTCCATTGCCAAAAGCACGGAATACCACCACACCGTCGCATAGGGGGATTCCAAAGGGATCTCTTCTTTCGCCAGGCCCACGACCGTATGCCTCACGTCCTCCCACAAGCCTTTTGACACGGATACGAGCCTGCTTCCCGCCGTAACCGCTTCCGGGGGGAGATAATCCCGATATGCCATCTTTTCCATCCTCATGCAATTTAACGCTGCCGCCGCCTCTTCCCCAAATGCCATCGGCCTTCCCTCCTGCCATATCCTCAATGCAAAATGCATTTGACTTTCTGTAACTACATGACCGCCTGCCGCCGCCCAGGCTACTCCGCCTTCGCGACGCTGTCCTCCGCGATCCGTTCCAGGATCCCGACGCACTCCTGGATGAGATGCATATACAGCTTCCCCTGGCGCGCAAGCTCCTTCCCTTCCTCCTCTATGGAATCATACCGGAAGGACTGGGAGGACCAGATGATCTGCTCCGCCCGCGCCATCATTTCTGACACCCATTCATAATTCCGGTTCTTTTCGATCTGCTTCCGGTTCCTCTTGATCCGGCCCAACACCTTCCGGTATGCCTTCGGGTCCATGTTCCCATCCCGGCAGAGCCTGTCCAGTCGCCGGTACAGCTTTTCCCCCTCTTCCGCCTGCGCCATCATCCTGTGGATCTCCTTTGGCGTGTCATGGAAATACTGCAGGATCTTTTCCTGCTCCTCCGGGCCAAACGTCGGCTCCAGCCCCTCGAAGCACGCGGCATAGTCCACCTCTTTCCCGCAAAAGCTGTCAATGGCCTCTTCCAGCGTCATGACCTCCGTCCCCTCGATCCGCGCGCCGCCCTCCGTCGCGTTGATGAACCGGATGTTATAACGCCCCTTCCAATCCTTGATGAACCTCTCGAACCACTTGCGGTAGTCGTTAAGGTCTTCCCGGGTCGGCACCTTCTCCTCGTAATTTCCCGGCACCATCTGGCATTTTGTGGTGTCAATCTCATCCATTTTCTCTTTGAATGTCCCGTCCGCGTGCGTCCTGTTCCCGGTGAGGGCCAGATCCTGCCCCACGAAGATGACCGTGCGGAACGCAAGGTGGCAGACCAGGGAGAACGCAAACGTCGCGACCGAGCCTCCCACGGGCAGGGGGTCTAATGCTTTCCCATTCATCCGGAACATTTCCCTCTCATAGTCGTACCCCTCATCCACAAAGAATTTTTTCCCCGTATGGTACTTCAAAATCTCTTTCGCGCCTGTCAGGAGCGTCAGCATCGGGATTCCCCTCGCCTCCTCCGCCTCGACCAGGTCAAGGGGCTTCTTCCCGTCC
>CANQTH010000113.1 GCA_947626795.1 uncultured Lachnospiraceae bacterium | reverse complement strand
TGTTCTCATAGAAACGAAACAGAATTTTTCAGCAGCGGATGAAGAGCAGTTATCCGCTTATGTCGAATACGAAAAAATCCTCATCGGTAATAAAATCATTGATTCTGTTGTACTTGACCCCTGCTGTGGAAGCGGTTCGTTCCTTGTGCGGGCTATGACGCAGGCTTTGGAGGATACGAATGCTGATTTGATAAGGCAGGGAGTGTCTCAAATCGAGCGATTGAAAATATTAAGGGAAAAAGCGTACAGGCAGATGGAGCTTCTTAAAAAGAACCAAGACACGATTAAGGCGTTGAAGCAAAATCTGATTGGGAATTCGAGGAAGAATAATTAACTCAAACTATGTACATAAATTTTAGCTATGCGCATTGCTGCGAAAATTTAACCAAAGGGAATCCGCCCCCTGGCAGGAAATAACTTGAAAATCTCCCTGGGGCTTGCATTTTGGGCGCAAAACGGTTAAGATACAAAAAGGGAAACGAAAACGCCGCTTCGTTTAGCGGAAAAGCCGGGATTCCGCAGGGCTTTGCGGGGACTGGCGGGCTATGGAAAAGCAGAAGGAGCGATTTGTATGACGAAAGATGTATTATTATCGATCAGCGGACTGCAGTTCGTGGCGCAGAATGAAGAGGAGGCGGAGCCGGTCGAGCTTATCACGGCCGGGGACTACTATAAGAAGAACGGCAAGCATTATATCATGTACGACGAGATCCTGGAGGGGTTCGACGGCAATACCCACAACGTCATCAAGCTGACGGAGGACTCCCTTGACATCACGAAAAAGGGGGTCGCCAACGTACATATGGTCTTCGAGAAGAACCGGAAGAACGTTTCTTATTACAATACGCCGTTTGGCAGCCTGCTCATTGGGATTGACGCGAAGAGCGTCGATATCGACGAGACGGAGGACAACATCGACGTGAAGGTGAAGTATAACCTGGAAGTGAATTACGAGCATTTGGCGGACTGCTCCATCCGGATGAGCATCAAGTCGAAGGAAGCGGGGAACTTCACGCTGGCGTAGGAAGGATCTGGAAGGCGGGACGAAAAAACAGGGAAGCCCAATTTGTGGGTTTCCCTGTTTTTTCGTCCCGAAGCCGCCGCCTTAACGCGCTTTTTTTCGCTTCCTGCTGCTGAGCGGCGGGCCGGACGCATCCTTTCCGAAGCCGCCTTAACGCGCTTTTTTTCGCTTCCTGCTGCTGAGCGGCGAACCGGACGCATCCTTTCCGAAGCCGCCGCCTCAACGCGCTTTTTCTTCGCTTCCTGCTGCTGAGCGGCGAACCGGACGCATCCTTTCCGAAGCCGCCGCAACGCCTGTGCAGGCTGCCTGCGGCGGGCGGAAAGCCGCCTTAACGCGCTTTTTTCTTTGCTTCCTGCTGCTGCGCGGCGAGCCTCGCCCGCGCGAAAATGCCCTTCTTCTTGGGGGTGGCGCTGACGGCGGAAGCGCGGATGCCTTTCACGGACGTGATGTAAAGGCCGCTGACGACAGCTTTGACTTCTTTTTTCGTCGGGATGCTGTCGAAGATGGCCGCGTCGCAGATGAACGTCATGATCTTGGGGCCGACCTTCGCCTTCACGATCGGGAGCTTGGTCCGGCGCATCATCTTGGGCATCTGCTCCATAACGATCCCGGGCAGCCCCGCATCCTTCACGGGCATTCGTTTCTTGTCGATGATCAGCATGGAGAGCGTCTGAGCAGCCGCGGCGATCTGCGCGTCCTGCTCGTCCTTTCTTTTCTGCGCTTTTTTACCGAGAAAGTAAAGGGCGACGATCACCCCGATCAAGATAAGCGCGATAACGATCAATACAATTTGCCATGTTGCCACATGAAAACCTCCTTTTGCCAGGACAGCCCGGCCGCCGGGGCGCGGCCAAAGCTGAACTGTTACGTCGATGTGGATATTTTAGCATTGATTGATGGAAAAATCAATGCTATCATGATATCAGATCAAAAGTCAGATCAAAAGATCAAAAGAAAGGAGCGGGGGATTCCCCGAAAAAACAATGAAGAATGAAAAAAGCAGAAACTCATTTTCCGGATCCATCGGATT
This sequence comes from uncultured Lachnospiraceae bacterium, assembly GCA_947626795.1. Classification (GTDB taxonomy): domain Bacteria; phylum Bacillota; class Clostridia; order Lachnospirales; family Lachnospiraceae; genus Petralouisia. Next base: position 3,661 of record CANQTH010000113.1, on the reverse strand, counting down.
CGTGCTGGCGGCGGCCGGGAGCGCGGTCGGGCTTGGGAACATCTGGCGGTTCCCGCATCTCGCGGCGAAAGACGGCGGCGGGCTGTACCTGGTGGTCTATCTGATCCTGGCGGTCACATTCGGCTTCACGCTGCTGACGACGGAAGTCGCGATCGGGCGCAAGACAAAGCAAAGCCCGCTGACGGCCTACGGCAGCCTCAAAGAACGGTGGAGGTTCTTGGGCGTGCTGGCGTGCCTGGTCCCGGTTATCATCCTGCCTTATTATACGGTGATCGGCGGCTGGGTCATCAAATATTTTGTCGCGTTCCTGACGGGCGACGGGGCGAAGACCGTGGAGGATGGGTACTTTACCGGGTTCATCAGCGGGAACGTGCAGCCCTTCATCTATATGTTCCTTTTCCTGTTCCTCGTGGCGTTCGTCGTATTCCGCGGGGTCAACAAGGGGATCGAGTCGACATCCAAAGTGCTGATGCCGATCCTTTTGATCCTCGTGGTCGGGATCGCCATATTCTCCCTGACGATCAGCCACACGGACGACGGCGGCGTGGCGCGCACGGGGCTTGAGGGCCTGAAGATCTACCTGATCCCGGATCTCTCCGGGCTGACGCTCCAGGGCTTCTTCACGGTGCTGGTGGACGCGATGGGGCAGTTGTTCTTCAGCCTGAGCGTGGCGATGGGGATCATGGTCGCATACGGGTCTTACGTGAAGGATGACGCGAACCTCATGAAGTCCATTAACCAGATCGAGATCTTCGACACGGCGGTGGCGTTTTTGGCGGGCGTCATGATCATCCCGGCGGTCTACGCGTTCATGGGCCGGGAAGGAATGGAAGCGGCCGGGCCGAGCCTGATGTTCGTATCCCTGCCAAAGGTGTTCGCGGCGATGGGCGGCATCGGAAACGCCGTCGGCTGCCTGTTTTTCGCGATGGTGCTGTTCGCGGCGCTGACGAGCGCGGTGTCCATCATGGAGGCGGTCGTGTCGAGCTTCATGGACAAGTTCCACATGACGCGCTTAAAGGCGGCGGCTGTCGAGACGGCGATCGCGCTCGTGGTCGGGATCATCGTATGCCTGGGCTACAACAAGCTGTATTTTGAGGTAAGCCTGCCCAACGGCGCGACGGCGCAGATCTTAGACATCATGGATTATCTCAGCAACAACTGCCTCATGCCGATCGTGGCGATCGGGACGTGCGTGCTGGTCGGCTGGGTCTTAGGGCCGGATACCGTGATCGGCGAGGTGGAGAAGACGGGCTGCAAGTTCGGCCGGAAAAAACTCTATATCGTGATGATAAGGTACATCGCCCCGGTACTGCTGCTCGTCCTGCTCCTGGAGTCCCTCGGGATCCTCAAAGCCTTTTAAGCGGGATCGAAAATGTAAAAAACTAAATATAACAACCGTTCTTTCGTGCAACCACTATAGTTTTTGGGGATGAAAAAAACGTTTGATTATGAAAAAATAACAATACATTCATAATAACCCGGGAGGCCTGTGCTAAGTGTCAGTACAGGCCTCTCCCCCCAGAAAGGAGATAGTGTAGTGAGGAAAGCACTGAAAAACGGCGCAAAACGCGTCTGCTCCGTCCTCCTTGCAGCAGCTATGGTGGTAACGATGCTGCCGGCGGACGTAAGGGCAGGCACCTCATCGGCGAACGCGGATGGGACATTCAGCAATCCGGTCATCTATTCTGATGTGCCGGATATCGACATGATCCGTGTGGATGATGCATATTACATGGTCAGCACGACGATGCATCTGTCCCCGGGATGCCCGGTCATGAAATCTACGGATTTGGTGAACTGGGAAATTGTGAACTATGTGTATGATATTTTAGGCGACAGCGACGCAATGAGCCTGCGCAACGGCAAGAGCATGTACGGCAACGGCCAGTGGGCGTCCAGCCTGCAGTATCATAACGGAACGTATTATGTAGCGTTCAATTCCAACACAACAGGTACCGCGTACATATATTCCACCAAAGACATTGAGAACGGTTCCTGGAAAAAGACGACGTTAAACGGCGCATTCCATGACATGGCGCTGTTTTTCGACGGCGACAAGCCGTATATCGTATACGGCGGCACGCAGATCAAATGCGTGGAGTTAGAGGCGGACTTATCCGCGGCGAAGAAGGATACGGAAGTCACCCTGTTTGACATCACGAAAGAATCCGGCGAGGTCAACGACGGGAGCGGGTTCATCCTTCCGTGCGAAGGGACGCACGTTATGAAGAAAGACGGATATTATTATCTGTATAACATCAGTTGGCCGAATGACAAGCCGCGTACGGAGATCTGCCACAGGAGCAAGACCTTCCCGAGCACAGAATGGGAGAACAAGATCATCCTCCAGGCAAGCTTCGCAAACAACGGCCGGACGGACGGGGTAGCGCAGGGCGGCGTTATCGACACGGCGGACGGCAAGTGGTACGGCTTCCTGTTCCAGGATCACGGCGCGGTTGGGCGCGTGCCGGTATTGGTGGACTGCACCTGGAAAGACGGATGGCCGCTGCTTGGCAAAGACGGCGACTGCAAGACGGTAGAGGCGACCATGCCGCTTCCGGTTGCGGGCAGCGAGACAAAATCCTTAGTCAAGTCAGACGAGTTCTACAATGACGCGGAGCATCGTGAATTTGTGGACGACGGCACGGCGACGGAAGAGACAAAGGCAGCGGAGGAGACGAAGGCCGCTGTAGCTCCGGTACAGGAGAAAGGCACAGACGCTTCGGGGGGAGTAAACAGTGAGCCGGCAGCCGCAAGCGAGGAGAAAGTGACCGTAGAGCTTGTGGAGAACGGCGACTTTGAAAATGGCACGGACGGCTGGTCCGGGTTCAGCGACGGCCAGATCAAGCAGGCGGATGAAGACGGCAACAAGGTGCTTCAGGTATACGACAGGAAGAACACGTCTTCCGGCGCGGCCTGCGACCTGACTGGAAAAGTAGAAGAAGGCGTGGAATACACGGTAAAAGGGAAGTTCAAGTATGTGGGCGAGAACGCTCCGGCAACGAAGGACTTCAATATCACCTTCCAGAACGGCCCGAGCTGGGACAACAGAAAAGCACTCTATGGCGTGATCAAGGGCGAAAAAGATAAGTGGGTAGAGTTCACGGCTACGTATACGCCGGGCGATTCAGACCAGGGCAAGCCGTTTGACGGCTCCCAGAATCTGATGTTCATCGAAAGCGGCTGGGCAAGCACGGAAGATGTTGCGGCTAAGCCGGAAGAGCATCTGATGGACTACTTCCTGGATGACATTTCCATTACCTGTGAGAAAGTCGTAGAATCCACGCGGGAAGAGCTTGTCGCGAACGGCAGCTTCACGGATGGCATAGACGGCTGGTCCGGGTTCAGCGATGGCCAGATCAAGCAGGCGGATGAAGACGGCAACAAGGTATTGCAGGTATACGACAGGAAGAACACGTCTTCCGGCGCGGCTTGCGACCTGACTGGCAAGATAAAAGAGGGCGTGGAATACACGGTGACAGGGAAGTTCAAGTATGTGGGCGAGAACGCTCCGGCGACGAAGAACTTCAACATCACGTTCCAGAACGGCCCGAGCTGGGATAACAGGCAGGCGCTCTTTAACGCGATCAAGGGCGAAAAAGATAAGTGGGTAGAGTTCACGGCTACGTATACGCCGGGCGATTCAGACCAGGGCAAGCCG
>CANQTH010000112.1 GCA_947626795.1 uncultured Lachnospiraceae bacterium | reverse complement strand
GGACATGATAACCGTATCCGGGCTTACGAAATCTTATGGAAGCGGCGAAGGGAAAAATCAAGTCCTCCAAGGGATTGACTTGCAATTTTCCGATGGGGATTTCGTCGTGATCTTAGGCGCGTCAGGTTCTGGGAAATCCACGTTCCTGAATATCATTTCCGGGCTTGAGCGGCCCGATTGCGGGAGCGTTTCCTACGGGCCGAGGGAAATTACAAAGCTGTCCGACCGGGAACTCACCCGGTTCCGCAGAGAGAATATCGGTTTTATTTTCCGGCAGTATTATCTTTTGCCGAATATGACGGCAGAAAAAAACATCCGTATGGGAGCAGACCTTGCGGATAACAGGGATTTTGAAGATCTCATGAAAGCCGTAGGGCTTGCGGGCAAGGAAAAGAAATATCCGCATGAGCTTTCGGGCGGAGAGCAGCAAAGAGTTTCCATTGCCCGCGCGCTTGCCAAAAAGCCCAGGGCACTGTTTTTGGACGGGCCGACAGGCGCGTTAGATGAACAGACAGGCCGACAGGTTCTTGGATATATCTGCCAGCTCCATCGGGAATGCGGTTTTACGGCCGTGATGGTCACGCACAATCAGAATATAGCAGAAATGGCGAATACGGTTGTGAAAATGAACAGCGGAACCGTATCTGGCATTGTGAAGAATGAGGCGCCAAAGACCGCTTATGAGATTGGATGGTGAGAGAGATGTTGATCGGGTTCAGGGATCTGAAAAAATTTATTTCCGTTACGGTTGTCATTTGCTGCGCTGCTTTTGTATGCACGCTGTTTCTGAATTACAATCTGGATCTTATCCCGCTCGAAGATGAGATCGCCACGCCGCAGGCGCGGGCAATGTACGACGCATTGGTGGCGGGAGGCAAGGTCGTTGTCGGCGTTGCGAGCGGATGCATGGTCCTTACGACGGCGGTCCTGTTGATCTTTTATGTCAAAAACTACATTGACAGCAACGGGAAGAGCCTCGGTATTTTGAAGGCGCTCGGATATTCCCGTATCAAAATCGCAAAATATTTTTGGGTATTCGGACTCAGCGTGCTGCTCGGCGCAGGTTTGGGCTTGCTCGGCGCGCATCTTTATATGCCCGCTTTTTACGCGGCGCAAAACAGTGAAGGGGCGCTGCCGGAATTGTCCCCTCAGTTTCATCTGTCCCTTGCGCTTGCGGAGCTGATCCTCCCAACCGCTTTCTTTTCCATGCTCGCTGTTTTCTATGCGTATTTTAAGATGAAAACCCCTGTGATGGATTTGATGAAAGAAACGCGGGCGGTAAAGACCCGGAAAAGCAGAGCCGAAAAGCGGGAGGTTTCTTTTCTGGCCGATCTGCGGCGTAATACGCTGCGAAGCCGCGTCATTCTTGTCTTTTTTGTCGGCTTTTCCGCTTTTTGTTTTTCTGCGATGACGCAGATGTCTATTTCCATGAATGATCTGACGAGCGCTGCTTTTTCGTGGATGATCTTGCTGATCGGCCTGATCTTGGCTTTTATGACGCTTCTGATCTCCCTGGCCAGCGTCCTCAAAGCCAACGGCAAGACGATCGCCATGATGAAAGTGTTTGGCTACTCCGAAAAAGAATGCAGCCGCTCAATCCTTGGGGGATACCGTCCCATTTCCTATCTCGGCTTTGCGGTCGGAACGGCATATCAATATTTTTTACTGAGGATCATGTTCAATGTCGTTTTTTCGGATATTGAGAGTGTGCCAGCCTATCATTTCGACTGGAAAGCCTTTCTCATTTCCTTTGCGGCGTTTGTGGTCGCTTATGAGCTGATCTTATGTTATTACGCAAGAAAAATAGGCGGGCAGTCCGTAAAAAGCGTAATGTTAGAATGAGGATAGCGGTTCAGCCCGGGACTTTGCGCTTGCTGCAAAGTCTGTAAGAACGTGTAAATTTTGCCGGGTGGGGATTCGGATTTTTGCGAAGGCAAACTTGAAATGAGCCGGATCCCGTAACTGTGAAGGCGAAGGATGAGTTGTTACAATGAGGAAAAAGAGATCCCAATGTCTTGACAAAATAAGTCTTCCTGTGGTAGGCTAAAGAAGTCTAATAAAAATAGACTTAATGCGGGGAAAAAGAAGAAAGAGGACGGGCCAGGCGGGGCGTCTTTTGGCTGAACGCCGCCGGGGCCGGGAAGGAGGAAACATGAAATTTTCAGGGAAAATGATCGCGGTTCTTATCGCTGCGGGATGCCTGCAGATGGGAAGCGGCTGCGGGCAGGGCGCGGAAAAGCAGGCGCAGGGGGAGGAAGCCTTGCAGGAAGCGGAAGGAACGGAAGGGCAGCAGGATTTGGAAAGGACGGAAGGACTGCAGGATTTGGAAGGAACGGAAGGGCAGCAGGATTCGGAAGGACTGCAGGATTCAGAGGAAAAAGAAGGGGAGAAGGGCCAGAAGGAAGCGGAAGGAAAGCCGGGACAGCAGGATCCGGAGGCGGAGAAAACGGACGCCGGGGAGCAGGGCGAGTCGGAAGAGAAAAATTACATCAACCCATCCGGCATGACGCTTTCCGAACGCGTCGGCGCGCCGGACGGGTATGCCCGCGTGGAAGCGGAGGCGGGCGGCTTCCAGGAATTTTTGCGGGATTATCCGATGAAAGAGCATGGCAGCCCGATCCTGCGTTATGACGGGTCGCCGCTCGGCTACCAGAGCATCCACTGCGCCATTTTCGACCTCCCGCTGGGGACGGAGGATCTGCAGCAGTGCGCGGACTCCGTCATACGGATGTATGCGGAATATTTCTGGAAGACGGGGCAGTTTGAGAAGATTTCCTTTCATTTCACGAACGGTTTTGAGGCGGCTTATACGAAATGGCGCGACGGCGGGCGGATACATGTAGATGGGAACGACGTATATTGGACGGAAGAGGGCGCGTATGACGACTCGTATGAAAATTTTGAGAAATATCTGACGATCGTGTTCGCGTACGCGGGGACGCTGTCCATGGAAGGGGAAGCCGAGCCGACCGATTTCGCGCATTTGAAAGCGGGGGACGTGTTCCTTTCGGGCGGCAGCCCGGGCCATGTCGTGATGGTCGTGGATGTCTGCGAAAATGAAGCGGGGAAGAAGGCGTTCCTGCTGGCGCAGGGTTTCATGCCCGCGCAGAACTTCCATTTGCTGAAAAACCCGGCGCATGAGGACGACCCCTGGTATTATGAGGAAGAGGTGAAGTATCCGTTCCAGACGCCGGCGTATACGTTCCAGGAAGGAAGCCTCAAGAAGCTGTGCTATGGGGAGGAAGAATTGAGGTAAAAAGCTTGTTTATGGAAAACAAAACGTAAAAGCTTATAGAGATGTGTTATAATAAATCGTGGATGGTGCATAGAATGAATAAAAAGGTATATGATGCGGTAATGAGCGGAAAATCTGATAACAATATTAGATTCAATGATTTAAGGAATCTATTGGAGTCAATAGGTTTTGGATATAGAATCAAGGGAGATCATTTCATATATTATTATGATGATATTCCAGAAATTATAAATATTCAACCAAATGGAAACAATGCAAAAGGATATGAAGTTAAACAGGTTAGATTAATGTTGAAAAAATATAATTTGTGATGGAGGATATAACTATGTTAAAATATTCAATGGTAATTTATTTTTCAGAAGATGATAATGCTTATATTGTATCTGTACCAGATTTGCCTGGATGTATGGCGGATGGAAAAACACCAGAAGAAGCTGTCAAGAATGCAGAGGTTATTATACAAGAATGGATTGAAACGGCACAGGAATTAGGACGTGAAATCCCAGAACCATCTTTATTTCCGCGAGCAATGAGCTAAGCGGAGCGTAGACCAAATACCCCGCCCCTTGGGGCACTCAAACTAAGAACAGTTGGAAGAGGGTAATGCTGTGAAATATGAGTGTAAAATAACCGTTTTGGAAACGAAGCGCTTTCCGGAGCTTCAAGAGAAGTTTCTGGCCGATCCAAAGTCGGGACCGTGTCCGTTTTTTAAGCCGGGGGATACCTTTGTATTAAAACGTACGCCGCAGCAGGATGACTTCTATCATCTTATGAACGGGAAATTCTGCGGCGAAGCGTGGGATGCGGTAAGCCGATATGTTTATACGGCCCTTCAAGGAGGTTCGATCATGAAGGGTTGGACAAATGATGACCGGATGATGATCGCCTGCTGCAATGACGGTACAAGACCTGTGATCTTTAGGATTGAACGGATCGATATTCCAGAGAATGACGAGGAGCGGGCATGGCTCGACAGACAAAATTTAGTTAGTAATTCCGCAGAGGATGCTTACACAGGATGAGTATATGGCTGATTTCGGCGTTGTTTGGGCGCGCATCATGAATGATTACGGACACATAGACGATGACACGCCATCTTTTGCCATATCTTTGCACAAAGAGTATCGGGGCTTTGGAATAGGGAATGAATTGATGAAGGAAATGCTTCGCGTCCTCAAAGACAGAGGATATAAACAAGCGTCGCTTGCTGTGCAAAAAGCGAACTATGCTGTAAAAATGTATCAAAAAACGGGATTTGAGATTGCGGATGAAAATGAGGAAGAATATATCATGGTTTGCCGTTTGTGATGCTACACCTGCCTTTTGTTCATATTAAGAACGCTGATGGTAATAAATATTACAGTGGACGCGGCAGCTACAGCGATTGCTTCCATATACGCTTCTGCTTCTTCCGCTCCGGACAGCAGGGAATCGGCATTCATTAGTAGAGCGGGCGAATATGCCTTTACTTTTGGAATGACGCTCAATAGATAGGCAAACACAGCCATTCCGCCGGTACACAGGATAACGCTCGTATTACTTAGCAGTAGTGACGAAAATAGAACGATAAGACTGATGATCCATACGCCAAACAACCACCATATTACGGTTGCGAATAATAAATGATTCACAATGCTGTTGTCCCAAAAATAAGCCGTATAGCCGTAGGTAACAGAAAAACAAAGACTGTAGCCTAATGTCCAAAGAGATAAAAGCAGTACGGTTTTCGCCAATACGACTTTATATCTCGACAGACCCTTTGTGAGTGCGAGCAGTAATGTCCCGGATTTGTATTCTTTTGTGAAACTGTCGCTAAAAATCAGCACAAAGGCAATCAGCGCAATCGGAATATTCTTATAAAATTGCGTCCATGAGGCAAACGCATCCACTTGAACATTTGTGACGGTCAATCCGTTTTCTGCTAAGGAGCCGGAAAACATTTCCATCATCCACGGCGTCAGTTTTGCGATTGCAGGATTCATTACGCCGAACAAGGCAAACAGCAGCACAAGGAGCGTGAGCTTGCCCGTCCGTGCGGTTTCCAGATATTCTTTTTTTAGAAACGCAAACAGCGTCTTCATTTCGTCACCTCCAAAAACAGCGACTCAAGCGTCGGTTCGATTCGCTCGATTCTCTGGATCGGTATTCTGTTCTCGGCAATATATCGCATAATGTCAAAGAAACGCTCTTTGCTTCCATGAAAAGTAAGTGAATTTTCCACGGTGGCTTTGAGGTCGCCAAACGTTTTTATCAATTTGCAGATCGCTTCTTTTTGCACCGTTTCGATGATAAATCCATCCGATAGCCGCATGCTTCGGAGTTCTGCGATCGTCCCCTGCAGGACGATCCTGCCATGATCCAGAAAAGCGGCTTCGGTACAGATACGCTCCACATCGGAAAGAATGTGCGTGGAAAAAAGTACCGTAGTCTGTTCTTTTGCCGCAAGAAGTATATCCAGTATTTCTTTGCGGCCGACAGGATCAAGAGCTGATGTAGGTT
>CANQTH010000111.1 GCA_947626795.1 uncultured Lachnospiraceae bacterium | reverse complement strand
CGTGATGCCCGAAGTGGAAGATGCTCAGGCCTCGGCGCTTGGGATGGAGGCTTTTGATACGGAAAAAAGCCTGGTGGAGGCGTTGGAAAGCCCAAATGGGAAGAGCGAGGAGGATTTCCAAAAAATAGACGCCTATTATGAGGAGTGGAAACAGATCGTATACGAGGACAGCCTATACTACGCGGACAGCCGAAATGATGACGAGGAGTCCGTAGAGCCAATCGATTGAGAGGCGCGCGGCGTCGCGGGGCAGGAATGGGATGATTGCCGCATGAAAAATTGGCCGTGATGTGATTTTGTAAGGGAGGCGGAAAACTATGGTAGGAAGATGGGTAGAGCAGATATTTTTGGCAGTCTTGCAGATGGGGCTGGCGGGGACGTTTTGCATAGCGGCGGTGTTCGCGGCGCGTCTTTTTTTGAAGAAAAGCCCCAGGATCTTTTCTTATGCGCTGTGGGGCGTCGCGTTCTTCCGGCTGGCCTGCCCGGCGCCGTTTGAAAGCCCGGTCAGCCTGTATGGCCTGGCGGGAGATGGGTTCGCGGAAGTCCGGCAGGGCCTGGCGGAGGATTTTCTGGCGCAGGATATGGAAGCCGGGCAGGCGGAGGAAAATGCCGGAATGAGAGGCTTGCAGTCCCAAAGTGCGGCGGGAGATCAGGCGCAGGGCGCGGGCCAGGGTATTGGGAAAACTGGAACAGGAATCCTGCAGGCTGGCAGCGTATTGGGAGATCAGGCGCAGGGCGCGGGCCAGGGGATCTGGAAAGCTGGAACAGGAATCCTGCAGGCTGGCAGTGCGGCGGGGGATCAGGCGCAGGCAGACAGCGTATCGGGAAATCAGATGCAGGCGCAGGCTGCGCTAAGCAGCGGGGCGGGAAGCGCGGACCCGGAAAAGAGCCTGCCGGGCGGCGGGGTTGGCGCTGTCGCGAAAGGTTTCTTTGCGAAAGCGCTCCCGTGGTTTTCCGCGATCTGGCTGGCGGGTTTTTGCGCGATGCTTCTGTATGTCCTGGCTTCCATGGCCCTCATGAAGCGAAGGCTTGGGATGGCCCGCTTGCGGGAATGGGGGTATGGAGACGGCAAGGCACGCGTTTATTACGAGGCGGAAGGCTTAGGCACGCCGCTCGTGTTCGGGCTGTTCTCCCCGAAGGTTTACCTGCCTGCGGGGCTGTCCGATGAGGAGATCCCCTATATCCTGGAGCATGAGTTTACCCATGTCAGGAGGCGCGACTACCTGGTGAAGCTGGCGGCATTTTTGGCCGTTTGCGTCCATTGGGCCAACCCGCTCGTGTGGGCGGCATTCCGCGCGATGGGAAGGGACATGGAGATGTCGTGCGACGAGGCCGTCCTGCGGAAGATGGGCGGGAAGATAAAGAAGGGGTATTCCATGTCGCTGCTGCGGATCGCAAGCGGGAGGCAGTTTTTCGGGAATCTGACGGCATTCGGGGAAAATCCGGTAAAGAGGCGGGTGAAGAACATCCTTGGGTACAAGAAGCCCGGCGTTTTGGGCTGCGTTTTTGCGTCGGCCCTGGCGGTCGCGTTCGGGGCCGCGCTGCTGTCCGACCCTATGCCCGCCTCGGATGCGGCAGAGGGCCGGGAGGCATTTTCGCAAGAGGCGGAGTCCAGCTTGGGGAAAATAGATTCTGTGTCGGGGCAGCCATCTGATGGTAAGAAGGCGGAATCAAAACAGGAGAAGTTATCCGATGCGAAGACGGCTTCCCAACAGGAAAAGCCATCCGATGAGAAAAAGACAGTTTCCGAGCCGGATCAAAAGGAATCCGATGCGGGGATAAGCCAGGAAGCGGAAGTCCAGGAATTCCTGGAAGGGTACTTTTTGGATCTTGCCAGCGCAATGCGCACAGACAGTGAAAAGGATTTCACCCATGAGGAATTTGCGAGCGTGCGCGGGTATTCTGTAGGGAAGTGGTTCATGCAGGAGCGTTATTATTATGACACGGCGTATCATGGGATTACGGATGCGAAGGTTGAGGTGGATCTGGATAGCGTGTCCGAAGAGAAAAGTCTTTTAGATGCTAAGGGACATGTGCGCGTCAGGGTAAAATATCTGGAGGAGGAGTATTTGAAAAAAGATCATTCCTGGGGGATAAGTTACGAAGTGGCGCTCTCTAAGGAAAACGACGGCTACAAAGTGATTGATATGGATGTCGTGATGCCCGAAGTGGAAGAAACTCAGGCCCAGGCGCTTGGGATGGAGGCTTTTGACAGGGAAAAAAGCCTGGTGGAGGCGTTGGAAAGCCCAAATGGGAAGAGCGAGGAGGATTTCCAAAAAATAGACGCTTATTATGAAGAATGGAAACAGATCGTATACAAGGACAGCCGAAATGATGACGTGGAGTCCGTAGAGCCGATCGATGCGAATGGGGAAGAGATCGGCGGGACAGCGGAAGGCGAGACAAGCCAGGAAGCGGAAGTCCAGAAATTCCTGGAAGGGTACTTTTCGGATCTTGCCAGCGCAACGCGTACAGACAGCAAAAAAGAGTTCACCCATGAGGATTTTGCAAGCGTGCGCGGGTATGCTGTAGGGAAGTGGTTCGTGCATGAGCGTTATGATTATGACATAATGTATCACGGGATTACGGATACGACGGTTGAGGTGGATCTGAATAGCCTGTCCGAGGAGAAAGGCCTTTTAGAGGCTAAAGGACATGTACGCATCAGGTTAAAATATCGGGATATGGATTATTTAGATAAGGATGATATAAAACCGGATAGTTTCTGGGGAATAAGTTACGAAGTGGCGCTTTCTAAGGAAAACGACGGCTACAAAGTGATTGATATGGATGTCGTGATGCCCGAAGTGGAAGAAGCTCAGGCCCATGCGCTTGGGATGGAGGCTTTTGACACGGAAAAAAGCCTGGTGGAGGCGTTGGAAAGCCCAAATGGGAAGAGCGAGGAGGATTTCCAAAAAATAGATGCCTATTACGAAGAGTGGAAACAGATCGTGGATGAGTGGAAACAGTTCGTGGATGAGTCCAATCAGAAGGATAAAGAAATAGAGTTCGTAGAGCCGATCGATTGAGAGGCGCGCGGCTCTGCGGGGCAGGAATGGGATGATCGCCGCATGATGGCAGGGACAAACGGAAGAGAAGGCAGAGGAAACAAAAAGGCTGCGGAAATCCCTTGACAAGACAGCTTATTTACGGTAAACTAAAGAAAGTCTATAAATATTAGGCTCAAAAGAAATTCATATGCCCATGCGCCGATGTCCCGGGCGCAGAGGGGAAAAAGGAGGTGTGGGAAAGGCGGGAGGTTGGGCGCCTGCCGCAGGGGCAGATCAGAAAATATGCTATAAGAAGGGAAGTGGCTTTATGGAAAACAAGAGAAGAAAGATCGCAGCGCTTGGGATCGCGGCAGCTTTTGCATTTGTGCTGGGCGGAGCTGCCTGGCAGTGCGGGAACGTCGGGGCGGTTGTCAGTGAAACCGGGGAAGTGCATCTGGCGGAAGCGAACACGGGCAAGACGGAGGAAAACGTGAGCAAGACGGAGACGATCCAGGACGAGGAGGCCCAGAGGATACTTTCCGAGGCGTTAGACGCGGAAGTAGGGCTGGAAGAGATCGAGAAGGAAAGCATCGGGGACGACGACATCCTTCTGGAAGAGCCTGTGGAGGATGAGACAGACACGCTGCTGGAAGCGGCAGAAGAAAACGGCGAGACAACGGAAGGTGAGACAGGACAGGAAGCGGAAGTCCGGGAATTCCTGGAAGGATACTTTTTGGATCTTGCCAGCGCAATGCGTACAGACAGTAAAAAGGATGTCACCCATGAGGATTTTGCGAGCGTGCGCGGGTATGCCGTAGGGAAGTGGTTCGTGTATGAGCGTTATAATTATGAAACGATGGAGCATGGGATTACGGATGCGAAGGTTGAGGTGGATCTGAATAGCCTGGCTGAGAAGAAAGGCTTATTAGATGCTAAGGGACATGTGCGTGTCAGGGTAAAATATCTGGATAAGGAGTATTTGGAAAAGGATCATTCCTGGGGGATAAGTTACGAAGTGGCGCTCTCTAAGGAAAACGACGGCTATAAAGTGATTGATATGGATGTCGTGATGCCCGAAGTGGAAGATGCTCAGGCCTCGGCGCTTGGGATGGAGGCTTATGATACGGAAAAAAGCCTGGTGGAGGCGTTGGAAAGCCCAAATGGGAAGAGCGAGGAGGATTTCCAAAAAGTAGACGCCCATTGTGAAGAGTGGAAACAGATCTTGGATGAGGCCAATCAGAATAAAGAAATAGAGTTCGTAGAGCCGATCGATGCGAATGGGGAAGAGATCATGCCATTGTCGGTAGGCGTTTCCTACAACAGGACGAAAGCCAGGAACTATGGGTGGAAATTGGCGGAAGAAACGGAAAATTATATTTTTAAAAGGGCGGATCCAGATTGCACTAATTTTATTTCACAATGTGTCTGGGCAGGATATGGCGGGACAGATGGCTACAGCATCCCTTCTAAGCCTTCGCTGAATAATGAGAAGTGCGTGGCGCTGCGGGCCAGGGTATCGGCGGATTACCGTATGCTATCCGGGACGAAGCCCTGGTTTGGGAGGCATTATGGTTCGACAAAGGATATCCCGGCCCGGTTCTGCGGGGTCGTGGAGTTTTACAAGTATGTGGTGATCCATGAAGGGGATGGGCCGAAGGCTACGCCGTACAACAATGGGAAGCTATGGAACCAAATGCCGGTGAAACTGCGCCCGGGGGACGTCGTGCAGTTTTATAGTGAGTCAAAGGGGCGTTACAGCCATTCCGCCATCGTGGTCTCCACGACTCCGTATGAGGTGAAAGAAACGGATAAGATTTTGCTGGCGCAGCATGAATCGGATGTACGGGATCGAAAATTAATTGATGCAATAAGGATCTTTGGGGGCGAGAGCAAGTGCAAGATGCGCCTGCTGCGCTTTAAGACAGCGACTTTCCCCAATTGAGCTGTTTTAAGAAAAAGAAAGAATCGTGGGATATATTTGGAACTCTCCGGGGCGTTGGCCTCGGAGAGTTCTATTCGCTTGGCATAGAAAGTTTGGCATAGAAAACTTCTGTGCTTGACAAACAGGTCTTCTTGTGCTAGACTAAAAAAGTCTAAGAAAAATAGACTTAATACATACGATCGGAAAAATAAGGGAGGCGGAAAGCTATGGTAGGAAGATGGGTAGAACAGATATTTTTGGCAGTCTTGCAGATGGGGCTGGCGGGGACGTTTTGCATAGCGGCGGTGTTCGCGGTGCGTCTTTTTTTGAAGAAAAGCCCCAGGATCTTTTCTTATGCGCTGTGGGGCGTCGCGTTCTTCCGGCTGGCCTGCCCGGCGCCGTTTGAAAGCCCGGTCAGCCTGTATGGCCTGGCGGGAGATGGGTTCGCGGAAGTCCGGCAAGGCCTGGCGGAGGATTTCCTGGCGCAGGATATGGAAACAGGGCAGGCGGGGGAGAATACCGGAATGGGAGGCTCGCAGTCCCAAAGTGCGGCGGGAGATCAGACGCAGGGCGCGGGCCAGGGGATCTGGAAAGCCGGAACAGGAATCCTGCAGGCTGGCAGCGAGGCGGGAAATCAGGCGCAGGCCGCGGGCCAGGATATCGGAAAGGCCGGAACGGAGAGCCTGCAGGCTGGCAGCGAGGCGGGAAATCAGGCACAGGGCGCGGGCCAGGATATCGGAAAGGCCGGAACAGGAATCCTGCAGGCTGGCAGCGTATCGGGAAATCAGGCGCAGGCTGGCAGCGGGGCGGGAAGCGCGGACCCGGAAAAGAGCCTGCCGGGCGGCGGGGTTGGCGCTGTCGCGAAAGGTTTCTTT
>CANQTH010000110.1 GCA_947626795.1 uncultured Lachnospiraceae bacterium | reverse complement strand
ATCCCACGGCCGCCGCGACATTCTCCCTGGAATACCCCCTTGGATAATACATCCGTTTCCCCTTCCAGAGGGCATAACGCATCCCTGCGGCCTCGTCATACCCAACCTCTTCCAACTGCTCCTTCCCTATCTTCCCATACTTGTCCACAAACCCCTGGTAATACGCCGAAAATCCTTTCCCGGCCTCCATCCTGTCCAGGATCTCCGCGACCGCCCGCTCCCTGCTGCCGGCATACTTCTCCCTCATGCGCCTCGCCAGCACTTTCCACTCGTGGCTCCCAAAAGCCGACGCATGGCGCGGCCTGGCATCCCGCAGCCTTTTCTCCAGCGCCTTGTTCTCCGCCGACAGGAACATGGCCTGGAACTGCATGCAGGCCATCCGAAAGATCTCCTCCCCCGCTTCCAGGTCCTCCTCCTTCAGGTTTTCCATATACTCGTCAACAAACCTCCCGAGCCAGACTTCCGGGAAGGCGGCCCTTGTGTCCGCGAGCAGGCGCAGGTATCTCTGGTACAGGTATTCCATGTCGCATAATTCCAGCCTGCTGTGCGTGTGGATCTCATCCAGTTCCCTCATTATGCCGCCAACCCTCTCCAGGGCGTCCAGTCCGACCGCCCGGTTGTTCCTGCGCGTGTAAGGGACCTGCAGGACCTTCCCTCTCTGGCAGCCCGGGGCAACGCCTCCCTCGCCCATGCTCTCCAACAGGAAGCCCGCCATCTCGATCGCCCTGTGCTGCCATGTCAGCTCCGCGCGCGCCCGCGCCTTCCCCCTCTCCGCGATCTCTTCCGCCTCCCCCTCATGGCTCAGGAGATGCTTCACCTTCTCCGGCAGCTCCTCCAGATGCTCCAGCGGGTACGTCACCAGCTCCCTCCCGGAAACGAAATTCGCGTTGACATACGCGCTCTCGTCCGTGACCGCCACCGCCCCGCTCAGCATGGCGGCCGCGACGCGCTCCTGGAAGCCAGCCTTGAACCACGGCATCACGTTGAGGGAGATCTTCGCGTCCGCCACCGCCTTCCTGGCGATGTAAAAATCCCCCTTCTCCACCAGCAGGTTTTCCGCGTGCGCGCTCTGGAAGCCATCCCAGCCATTCCCAAACACATGAACCCGCACCCCGTTCTCGACCAGGGCGCGCACCGCCCTGTCCCGGTACAGGCTCCGCGCATACTGATCCACCGGGTAAAATTCCTCCATAAGCTCCCCGAATTCCGCATCCGTCACCTCAATCCCGCGTTCCCCCAGCCGCCTTCCCAGGCACTCCTCCAGCGTCTGCCCCGGGTCATGCTCCATGCCCTTGGCCATGGAATCCGCGAATCCCCTCAGCTCCCCCTTGAATTTCCTGCCTATGTGATCCAGATACCTGGCAGGCGGCGTGTAGCTCCCGGTGAACACGACCCCGTTCTTCCTTTCCCGGAAAGGGATCTCCCTGGGGCAGAAGCTCCCCGATAACGGCAGGAACCTCACATGGCGGATATTCGGGAAGTATTTCCTGATGTACTCCGCATGGAATGCGTCGCAGGTGAACACGACCGCGTTCCCATCCAGCCCCATCAGCCGCCTCCGATGCGCCGCCGGATGGTCGCAGAGATATGTGGCGTAGGTCCTGCCAGCCGCCGTCTCCGGCAATATCCCATTGCAGGCAAACACGACGTCGATCTGCATGGCGTCTTTTATCTCCTCCATGGCAAGCCCAAACGACTTTCCCATGGCATCCAAAACGAGCGTGTTGAACCCGGCCAGTTGGAAGCCAACCTCGATCTCGTCAATGTAATTCCGCATCGCGTCGTATTGCGACTGCCCTTTTATCAATAATACATTCTTCATCCCAATCTCCTTCCCTCTTCTTAACGCGGATTCCCTGGAAGCCCTTTTCCACGCTACTTTGCCTTCGCCACGGTTTCCTCCGCGATCCGCTCCAATATCCCGGCGCATTCCCGAATCAGGTCCATATATAATTTCCCCTGGCGCGCAAGCTCTTTTCCCTCTTCTTCCATGGAGTCATACCGAAAGAACTGGGAACTTTGGATGATCTGCTCCGCCCTCGCGATCGTCTCCGACACAAGCTGGTAATTGGGGTTCCCCTCGATCCGCTTCCGGTTCTTCTTCACCCTGGTGAGGATCTTCAAATATGCCTTCCTGTCCATGTTCCCATGGCTGCACTGCTTATCCAACCGCTGGTAGAGCTTCTCGCCCTCCTCCGCAAGCGCCGCCATCTTATGGATCTCCTTTGGCGTATCGTGGAAATACCTTAATATCTTCTCCTGCTCTTCCCCGCTGAATGCTGGCTCCAATTTTTCAAAACATCTGCCGATGTCCACCTCTTTCGTGCACAGCCCGTCAATGGCTTCTTTCAATGTCATAATTTCCGTGCCTGCGATCTTTGCCCCTCCCTCCGTCGCATTGATGAACCGGACGTCATAACGTTTCGACCAGCTTTCAATGAACTCCTCAAACCATTTCCGATAATTATCGAAATCCCCCCGGGTAGGGACTTCCTTTTCATAATTCCCCGGCACCGTCTTGTATTTTGACGTGTCGATCTCATCCATTTTCTCTTTGAACGTCCCGTCCGCATGGGTCTTGTTCCCGGTGAGCGCAAGGTCCTGCCCGACAAAGATGATGTCCTTGAACCCAAGGTGGCAGGCCAGGGAAAACGCCAGCGTCGCCACCGAGCCGCCGACTGGAAGGTATTCCAGGGTCTCCCCGTTCATCTTAAACATCTCATTGACGTAGCTGTACCCCTCGTTGATGAAGAATTTTTTCCCCGTATGGTAGTCCAGGATCGCCTTCGCGCCGTTCACCAGGACGACCAGCGGGATCTTTTTTGAGCCTTCCGCCTCGACCAGGTTAAGGGGCTTCTTCCCGTCCAGCATCGCATACATGTCCGGGACGATCCCCTCCCTCAGCAGCGGCTTGACCGCCGTGTCCGCCGCGATCAGGAACGCATGGTTTTTTGCCCGCCTTAATTCCCTGATATTTTTGTTCAGGGACGGACCCGCGGAGACCAGGATGGCCGGGACGTCGTTCGGGACCGCTCCCGCAAGCTGCCCCGCCCGGTACCCCGTCCTCACGTACGGGACATTGTGGTAAAAATTGTCAGCCGCCACGGAGATGAAACGCAGCCTCGTGTTCAGGAAAGTCAGGTAGGATTTCGCGATGTCGTCTATCTCCTGGTAGAACGCGAGGATCTTCTCCGCGCAAAACTCCGCATAATTGGGGAGCGTCAGGTTCTTCATCAGGGGGATCCTCTCTTTCACCAGCGTCGCCCGGAGGAGCCCCTTTGTCTCCTCCTCATTGATCCCTTCCACGATGAGGGCGGCCTTCCTCCCACCGATGGTCCCCTTGAGGTCCGCGATCCCAAGCTGCCTGTAAAAGATGGAGAAGACTGGCTCGTAGATTATGACGATGACGCTCTCATCCGTCGCGCGCAGGACTTCCTCCAGGTAATGCAGGTTCCCCATCCCGACAAGGAACACCGGGGCGTTCCCCATGATGCCCCCGAGCGCGGCGACCTGGTTGCGCGCAGAGGCCGCCGGGCTGCGCCTCCCGGCCAGGTAAAGCTCCCGGCCCTTGGCCCTCACTTTCAGGATCGCCTCCCCTTCCACGGACAGCTCCTCCTCCACTTCAATCCCTTCCCCGCGCAGGAGCCCTTCCTTCCGTTCCTCCACGCGTTTCCTGATCCCCGGATATTTCCGGTCCAGCCATTCCAGGTTCTCATCCCTTCTGCTTTTCGACATGGACTGCCTCCCTTTCCTCAAAATAGCTTTCCGGCAGGAACATTTCCAGGTACTCCGCCACCCCCTGCTCCAGCGCGTCCATGAGCAGCACCCGGTCCCCTTCTTCCAATGCCTGTCTTATGTCGCGCAGGATCCCGACCAGGTTCTCCTTGAGCGCGGCCTCCCATTCTTCCCCTAATCCAAGCCCGCCCTCCCCCAGGAACCATCCCGCAAATTCCTCAACCAGGGGGATCAGCCCTTTCGCCTGCTCCAGGTAGCGGCCCTCCCTGTAATACGCGTCGTAAAACCCAATGTAATGGATCCCCTCATAGAGCCTCTGTGCCTTTTCTTCCATCTTATGCCCCTTCCTCCGCGGAAACCTTCCATGCAAAAGCAGGGTTTCCGTGTACAATCGCTAGCAATTTTTTTCGCCCTTCCTCCGCGAAAACCTTCCATGCAAAAGCAGGCCGCCGCAAAATAACATCCATTATTTTGCGGCGGCCATGCCTGCCCTCCTTCAGGAGGCGGATGCCTGCCATCCATCCCCTGCGGCCAGCCTTACATTACTGCAGCAAGGAGAGGACGCCCTGCGTGGACTGGTTCGCCTGAGCCAGCATGGACTGCCCGGCCTGCGCCAGGATGTTGTTCTTGCTGTACTCGACCATCTCGGAAGCCATGTCCGTGTCGCGGATGCGGGATTCCGCAGCCTGGGTGTTCTCAGCCACGTTGTCCAGGTTCGCGATCGTATGCTCCAGCCTGTTCTGCAATGCGCCGAGCGCGGAACGCTGCGTGGACACGATGTTGATCGCGTTCTGGACCGCCGCCAGCGTCGCGTTCGCTATGTCGTAACTGTCTACGCTTGGCGCATTTCTTTCCACGTAGCTCCCGAATCCGCCTGCGGTCGTGGACGACTGTGCCGCGGCTTTCAGCAGATCGTCCCATGCATCCTTGGCCTCTGTAGAATATTTTGCAGCAAGCACAACATTTGCGCTCTTCTTTGCGCTCGTCAACGTACTCCATCCCTTGGTGCTCGCATAGAACTTGCCATTCGTGCTCTGCGCAAGCATATCGTCCTCAAACGCGTTTTTCCCATAATCATACACTGCTTTCAAGAACGCGCTCTTATTGCTGTTTTTGCTCATTGACGTATCATACGTATACTCCACGCCCATGAACTTTATTCCGTTGTAAGAATGGCTCTCCTGGCCCGCGAAATACGAAAAGCTCTTCAAGCCCAGGGACTCCGCATCCATGTTGTCAATGGAGATCGCAATGCTCTGGTTGGGGTTCGCCCCTACCTGGAGCTTCTTGTCCTTGAATGTGCCGTCCAACAGGTTCTGCTTGTTGAACTGCGTCGTCTCGGAGATCCTGTCCAGCTCCGCCGTCAATGCTGTCAGCTCGTCGTTGATCGCGTCGCGGTCAATGTCCTGGTTCGGGTCGTTCGCGCCCTGCACTGCCAGCTCGTTCATGCGCTGGAGGATGGAGTGCGCCTCGTTCAGCGCGCCCTCAGCCGTCTGTATCAGGGATACGCCGTCCTGTGCGTTGGATGAAGCCTTTGTCAGGCCACGGATCTGGCTCCGCATCTTCTCGGAGATCTTCAGCCCCGCCGCGTCGTCGCCCGCGCGGTTGATCCTGTAACCGGAAGAGAGCTTCTCGGATGATTTGGACTGTGACCCTGTCGTGATCCCTAACTGCCTGTTCGCGTTCATGGATGTAAGATTGTGCTGTACTACTAATGCCATACTGTTTCCTCCTTGTCTTTTAATGCCGCAAATCCGTTTGCGTGCATATGGCTGGCGTCTTCCCGACGCCGTTGGCTGTTGTTTTTGAAGCCCCGGGTGTCCCGGGGAATTGCTTCCTATAGTTAAGCGAAGCCCCTAGGTTAGCCCCGCGTCACTACCAAATACATTTACTGTGCCGCCTGCGGGCGTTTCCGACGCTTCGCGCCGTCCGCCTGCCGCGTCTTTGCCCCGGCCTTCTGCCGCTCTTCCATGAGGATTGCCCCGATCCGCGCCTTCGCCTCGTCCGAGATCCCGCGGTCCTTATAATGCCGCCCGGCCTCCTCCTCCGTCGCCAGCCC
>CANQTH010000109.1 GCA_947626795.1 uncultured Lachnospiraceae bacterium | reverse complement strand
GAGTCTTTAGACTCCAGTGCCGGTAACGGGCCCTTATAGGGCCAGAACAAACCACCGGCTAAGCCGGTGGTTATGATACAAAAATGCAGGAACTGTACATTCCGTAACCATGGTACGGGCGCGTCATGGTGGAACGGTTGGCTCTTTGATACAAAAATGCAGGAACTGTACATTCCGTAACAGGGCAGACGCAAGGCGGAACGATTAGTTACTGTTTACACAGCATCCAGACACCTACGGCAAACTCCGTCACAAAACCTGTCACAGATTGAAACGGAAGAGGGAGGTATCGTATAATATCCACAAGAATCTAAATTATGCGGCTTGCGCGGCAGGCTGCGGGAAGAAGGTGGATGCGTGATGAAAAGAAGGATACGGAGCGGAAGGAAGTTTTTGCGAAGTATATGGCTGGCGGTGGCGGCAGTCTTTTTTGCGGCCTGCCAAATGGGGATCATGCCGACGGAGATCAAGGCGGAGGCGGCGTCTTCCGTCGTGGAGCGGGCGATTTCCTGGGCGATCGCGACGTCGAACGATGATTCCCATGGATATAGCATGACGAGCAGGTGGGGGCCGGATTATGACTGCTCGTCTTTTGTCATCACGGCTTTTCGGAACGCGGGGCTTGACGTTGGAAAGGCGACCTATACGGGAAATATGCGGGAGCAGTTCACCCAGCATGGTTTCCAGTGGATTCCCTGGGCGCAGATCGGCGGGGTCGGGAACCTGCAGCGCGGGGATGTTTTGCTGAATGAAGTATGGCATACGGAGATTTATCTGGGGAACAGCCAGAATGTCGGCGCGCACGCCAATCGCGGCTATCCGCAGACAGGCGACCAGACGGGGACGGAAGTCTCGGTGGCGGGATATTATTATTATCCGTGGGACGGCGTTTTGCGTTATATGGGAAACGAGGCCTGCACCTGCTCGGTCGATTATGCGGGGGATTACTATGTGTCTACCGCCAGCCTGCCTTTGACGATGCGCAGCGGGCATGGGACGGGCTATCCGGCGGTGGCTTCCATACCCAAGGGGAGCCAGGTATACGTCAGCAGGGCGGACGGCGTCTGGGCGCATGTGGAATGGAATGGCAAGAGCGGATATTGCAGTATGCAGTACCTGACGAAGATCGCCCCGGTTTCTAAAAGCTATAACCTCCATGTGTGGGTATCAGACACGGAAATGGGCGGCGTGCCTTCCAGCTATGTCGTTGGGAAACGATATTATATCTGTTATGAATTTACGGACGAGGCCACTGGGAGAAAAGTAAATGAGACGGAAAATCTGAATTACAGGGCGACGGAGACGGTCCGGAATTCAAGCGGCGAGATTTTTGAATATACATATGACAGGAGCGATTATAATTGGATCTCATTTGTGTGCGGCTCCGAGGATACGTATACGGGGACGGTGACGATAGAAGGCGACGTGGGCGTTTCCTGCACCGTCTCGTTTGACGCGTATGCCGATGTGAGGCCGGAGATAAAAATATGGGCGTGGGAAGGCGACGATTCAAATGAGATCGATACGATCGGCGTGGGGGAGACGGTATATTGCAGCTATCTGATCCGGGATGGGAACACCTGCAAAAATTTGAACGACGTGACGGCGCAGTGCATGAAGGGCGACGGCTACACAGTGACGGTCCGCGTATACAGCCCGAGCGGCACGCTGAAAAAACTCCAGTCCTATAAAAATAACGACTGCACCTGGTTCAAGTTCGTGCCGCAGGAAATCGGGGCGTATACGATCAAAACGAACGTTTCGGGGACGATGAACGGCAATTTCGAGAGGACGATCCGGGCGGAAGAAAAAGCGCATGCATATGGCGGGTGGAACATAACGAAAGAAGCGACCTGCACGCAGGAAGGGAAGAAGACGCGGAAATGCTCCATCTGCGGGGAGATTCAGACAGAGAGCATTGAAAAGACGGCTCACATCCCGGTACAGGACGCGGCGGTGGAGGCGACCTGCACCGAGGACGGGCTGACGGAAGGGACGCATTGCCGGGAGTGCGGGGAAATATTGGAACGGCAGGAAACTGTCCCGGCGCTCGGCCATACGTTTGTCCAGGGAATCTGTTCCAGGTGCCATATAGCGGAAGAGGGAAGCGGCAGCGGAGCGGACGAGAGCGGCAGTGGTACAGAAGGGAATGGAAGCGGCGCAGAAGAGAACGAGGGCAGCGTGGAAGGAAATGGAAGCGGCACGGAAGGGAATGGAAGCGGCGCAGAAGAGAACGAGGGCAGCGCGGAAGAGAACGGAAGCGGTACGGAAGGGAACGGAAGCGGCGCAGAAGAGAACGAGGGCAGCGCGGAAGGAAATGGAAGCGGCACGGAAGGGAACGGAAGCGGCGCAGAAGAGAACGAGGGCAGCGCGGAAGGAAATGGAAGCGGCACGGAAGGGCAGGCACCGGAATGCGCCCATGTATGGAAGGAAGCGTCCGCGATCCCGGCCTCTGTGGGACGGAACGGCTCGGTCACGAAGATGTGCGCGAAATGCGGCAGGAAGACGAAATCCACGATCTATGCCCCCAAGACAGCGAAGGCGTCAAAATCAATCTATACGTGCAACGGCAGGACGCAGAAGCCGTCGGTGTCCGTCCTGGACGTCAGGGGCAGGAAGCTGAAGGAAGGGGCGGATTATACGGTACGTTACCCGGAAGGGTGCAGGGACGTGGGGATCTATAAAATAACCGTCGTGCTAAAGGGGAAGTACAAGGGAAACTTGAGCGTCAGCTATACCATCCGTCCCAAGGGACTTGGGATTTCCAAGGCCGTGCCGGGATCAAGGGAGCTTACGGTAAAATGGAAAAGGCAGGCGGTTCAGACAACGGGCTATGAGCTGCAGTATTCCACAGGCAGTAAATTTTCCAAGAAGGACACGAAGAAAGTGATGTTAAAGAACACGACGACTACGAAACGGGTGGTGAAGCTAAAGCCGAACAAGAAGTATTACTTGCGGATCCGCGCCTATAAGACGGTAAGGGCAAACGGGAAAAATACGAAGATCTATTCTGCCTGGTCAAAGACAAAGAGTGCGGTGGCGACAGGATAAATTTATAAAGTTACAAAGATATTAAGGGCTCAATGTCATTAAATTAATATCGGGCGGCCTGAAATGGTTAGATTCTTTTTATGGGTCTAACCATTTTTGGTTGTGCGCCCGGCGGCTGATCACCGCCTTCTACTCGATTTGATCGCAAGGATTTGATCGCGAGTCCTGATTTTGATTGCAGACATCAGATGAATTGTGGTATAATGTCAACAGACATTATACCGCCCGGAGCGCGAGCGGAGTGGCATCCAGTGCCACATACCGTATCTGCGGAGCAGATATGGTATAATGGTGATAGCTATCTATGATACGGCCTCATCGAGGCGAGAGCCGAGACGGCATGAGAGGAGCGAACAGTTTTTCAGGGGTTTAAAGAAGGAGGAGATAGGGATGTTAAAGGAGTGGAGCAAGCCGGAAAGGCCGGACGAGGAAGAGATCGAGGAACGTCTGGAGGCCGCGAAGGAGCGGCTGAAGACCCAGCAGATCATGATCAAGGAAAAGAAAGTCCCGGTGTTTGTCCTGTTTGAAGGATGGGGGACGGCAGGGAAAGGGAGCGTCCTTGGCAAGATGATCTTGAATATCGACCCGCGTTTTTTTAAGGTGTTCACAATGGATATCCCGACCGAGGAGGAGAAGCGCAGGCCGTTTTTGTACCGTTATTTTGTGAAGATCCCGGAAGCCGGGAAGTTTTGCTTCCTTGATTCCGGATGGATGGACGAAGTGACGCGGGAAAGCCTGCACGGGGAGCTGAGGGAAAAGGAATATAAGAGCCGGATCGAGAGCGTGAAGCGGTTCGAGAGGCAGCTGACGGATAACGGATATCTTGTCATGAAATTCTTTTTCCATATCAGCCAGAGGGAACAGAAAAGCAGGATCAAGGGGCTGGAAAAAGACGAGGTCACGAAATGGCGCGTCAGCGAGAACGATACCTGGCAGAATAAGCATTATGAGAAATGCCTGGACGCTTACGACCATTATCTGAGCAGCACGAACGCCTCGACGGCTCCCTGGTACATTGTGGACGCGAAGAATAAGAAATGGGCGCTGCTGCAGGTGATGGAGACGCTGGTGAGCGGGATCGACACCGCGTTGCAGAACAGCGCGATGGCCGTGCCGCTTCTGCAGAATGTGTTCCCGATCGAGAAGATCCCGAAGCTGGCGGACATTCCGCTGGATAAGGAGATGCCGCAGGAGGAATATAAAAAGGAGCTTGACGCGCTGCAGGGGAAGCTGCGTATGCTGCATAACGAGCTGTACTTGCGCAAGATCCCGGTGGTCATTGCCTATGAAGGCTGGGACGCGGCGGGGAAAGGCGGGAACATCCGGCGCATCACAGGCGCGCTCGACCCGCGCGGCTACGAAGTGCATCCGATCGCAAGCCCCGAGCCGCATGAGAAATCCAGACATTACCTGTGGCGTTTCTGGAAACGGCTGCCCAAGACGGGCCATGTGGCGATCTTTGACCGCACATGGTACGGGCGCGTCATGGTGGAACGGTTGGAAGGCTTCTGCAGTGAGAATGACTGGCAGCGCGCCTATAACGAGATCAATGAGTTCGAGAAAGAGCTGTACGACTGGGGCGCGGTCATCATCAAATTCTGGGTGCAGATCGACAAGGACGTGCAGTTGGAGCGTTTTACAGACAGGCAGAACACGCCGGAGAAACGCTGGAAGATCACGGAAGAAGATTGGCGCAACCGGGATAAATGGGATCTATACGAGGACGCCATTAATGAGATGATGAAAAAGACGAACACAACATATGCCCCCTGGCACATATTGGAGTCCAACGACAAGAAATATGCGAGGATCAAGGCGTTAAAGATCGTAGTTGAGGAAATTGAGAAAGCGCTTTACGGCGCGCGGTAAGAAAAATGTGACAGTTCAGCCCAGGATTTTGCAGCAAATGCAAAGTCCTGGGCTGAACAGCGGGAGATACTTTTGCAGATAACTTCTGGTCCGGATCTCTGCGCATCCCCGCGGAATGTATATCAGACGGGAGTCATCTCCTGTCTGATATAACGGAGCACCGTCAGCTCTTTTCCGGCGAGGCGCAGCGGGATGCAGTCTCCGTTCCAGGAAAACCCATGGCGCTCATAGAATTTTCTTGCCCGCGTATTTTGTTCCAGAACCGTGAGATAGAGGCTGCGGTAGCCATGCCCCAGCAGCGTGTCTATCGCAAATTGAAATAGGGCGTGGCCGTAACCCTGCCCGATCCGTTCCGGGAAGACGTAAAGGGAAATGATCTCGCCCCAGTCCTGGTAAGCCGCTTCCCGCCCGGCGGAGATCGTGACGGTTCCGGTGACGCCGTCCTCGCCTTCCACGACATAAGAGCCGCCGATGGGAGGCGTCCAGTGTTGGAAATCCATCTGGCTCACATATTCCTGCGGGACGATCCCGCGGAATGCGTCCTGCCATCCCGCGGCATAGATCCGCCGCACGATTTCGATGTCTTTTTCTTCCATTTCCCTGATCAAGCGTCTCATGGCGCCACCGTCCTTTCTTTTCCGTGATCCGCGCGATAAGCGGCAACATTCTTATTATAATCCATTTTCGGGATTTATGGCAGATGAGAAATAAAAATTTAGAAAAATTCCGTAACAGGGCAGCCGGAAGGATGAACGGTTACAAATTTCAGGGAAATTTCAGGAAAAATTCAGGAAAAATTTAGGCTCATCATCAGAATGTGTGGAATAGAAAACTGCTTTAAAGCCGCATAAGTATTGAAAAAGCATACGATCTCAGT
>CANQTH010000108.1 GCA_947626795.1 uncultured Lachnospiraceae bacterium | reverse complement strand
GCTCCCGCTTCCCCCTGCTCGTAGGCAAACACTTCCGATTTATCCTCCTTGCCGCCACTGACAGAACCTACATAATCCGCCTGCGGCAGCATCGGCTCATCCACAAGATTGATGGAAAGCTTCTTCGTTTCCTTGATCTTACCGTTAATGAAATGAGGCGCGGCAAGGCTTACCATCACACGGTCATGCCCGATGATCCCCAAATGTCCCACTAACGTCCATGTGGGTTTGTCACCGTTCATCGCGCCGATCACCGTGATCGGCATAGGATAAAGCGCAAGCTTGGAACCAATATTTTTCTTCATAGCATTATTCCCTCCGTTTTTTTATTCCCGCGAGCAATGAGGAAAATAGCCATGCTCGCATGGATATTTGACGAATGCCGCGAGGTTCAAATACCCCGTTGCTTGCAGCGGTGTATTTCATTCTGACATCGTGTCAACACGAAGTATAGCACTGTTCTGACATCGTGTCAATATGTTTTTTCATTTTCTTGCATTCGTGCAAAGTATTGCTTTTTTCGTGCAATCGGAATATACTATAACCATCAGAAGGAAAGGAGATAATTGTATGGCTAACGCTACAACGAATATCAGTATCCGTATGGATGCCGATCTGAAGGCACAGGCTGACGCCCTTTTTGCAGAGCTGGGCATGAACCTGTCCACTGCTTTTAACATTTTTGTCCGTCAGTCGCTCCGCGAGGGCCGGATTCCGTTTGATATCTCCCTGAACACGCCTAACAAGGAAACGATTGCCGCCATGTTAGAAGCGGAAAGGATTGCAAAAGACCCATCTGTGAAAGGCTACTCCGATCTCGATGAGCTGTTTGCTGACCTGAAAAAATGAGAAAAACAAAGTACACCGTCAAGCCCACCACGCAATTCAAAAAAGATTACAAGCTGGCAATGAAACGTGGGTTAAAAATCAGCCTGTTGGAAGATGTTGTCGCTGCCCTGGCTATGGGCGAAACGCTACCGAACAAGAATAAAGACCATCCTCTGGCCGGGAACTGGACAGGGTACAGAGAATGCCACGTCCAAGCGGATTGGTTATTGATCTACCGCATTGAGGGCGATGTGCTTGTGCTGACGTTGGCCCGCACTGGCACGCACAGTGACCTGTTTGGGAAATAAAGATGCCGCCATATGGGAATAGAATCCTGTACGGCGGTTTTCCTCTATCAGAACGCGCTGTATTATAATTGTTTCATTTTTCCAAGTCAATAAATTTTTATTGTATTACAATAAAAATTTATTGACTTTTCTCATTTTCTATGATATAAAGATAATAACAGATCTGCATCATCCGGGATGCTGTTTAAAAAAATCAAAGTCAGGAGGAAAGAATATGTCACAGAAAAGTTTAAGCAGATGGATGAAAGGAGTCATTGCAGGATTCGCCCTTTGCGGTATATTAGTATATGCATGGATATTTCCATTTATCGGGAAGGAGATCGTAAGCGCGAACCCGGAATGCGCCGACTGGTATGCGCCATGGCTGGCTGTATTATGGATCTTCGCGGTTCCCTGTTATCTGGTATTGTATTTTGCATGGAAGATTGCGGCGGAGATAGGGAAAGACCATTCATTTTCCATGGAAAATGCCGGATATCTGAAGCATATTTCCCAGCTTGCGTTTTTGGACAGCGGATATTTTTTCATTGCGAATATCGTCCTTCTGCTCTGCAGCAAGAATCATCCGGGCGTTCTTCTGGCTTCCCTTCTCGTAGATTTTATCGGGGCGTCCATAGGAATAGCGGCGGCGGTGCTGTCGCATCTGGTGCAGAAAGCGGCGAAACTGCAGATGGAAAATGATCTGACGATCTAGGCGCTGTTACGTAAAATATCATTTATGGAGGAAAAAATGGCAATTATTATCAATATTGATGTGATGCTGGCAAAACGAAAAATGAGCGTTACGGAACTTTCCGAGCGGGTGGGGATCACGATGGCGAATATTTCTATTTTAAAAAACGGAAAGGCGAAAGCCATTAAAATAGATACGCTGGATAAGATCTGCCGTGCGCTCGGCTGCCAGCCGGGAGAAATCTTAGAGTGGAGGGATGAGGATGGAGATCAGGAATAATACGGCCTATTTTTTGAAGCTGGCCGCAATTTACAGTATTTGCTTTACGATCGCGTTTTATCGCAATTTTGCCAGCGTTATGTTTCCGGTGATCACGGCGCTCACCTTTGCAGTATGTGTATTGTTTTTGAAAAAGAACCGGATCCCGTGGAAACCTTCCAACTGGCAGTATCTGGGAAGCGGGATCCTGCTCGGGATCAGCACGATGCTTACGGCAAATAAATTTGTGATCTTTTTCAATCTGGTGGGAATCGTCCTTCTGGCTGCCGTTTTCATGCTGCGTCAGATTTACGACGTCTCGGATTGGAAATTCGGACAATATATCTGCAATATTTTCTTTTTATATTTCAACATGATACCAGAGCTGGCGAGCCCCTTTATCCATTTCATAAATCTTAAGAAAAAGGGAGAAAAGGAACAGGGGCGCAAAACGGCAAAATATGTCTGGATCGGCATTTTGCTCGGGATTCCCATGGTATTGGCGGCAGTGGCGCTGTTAAGCAGCGCAGACCAGATTTTTTCCAAAGTGATCGGAAATGCGTTCTGGAATTTTTTTGAAACGTCCATCTTTTCGCCGGACGTGCTCTTGATCACAGGCCTTTTGCTGCTGGGATTTTTTGGAATTTATTCCTTTTTGTCAGCCCTTTCCCTGAATAATATGCCAAAATGGGAGAAAAAAGAAAAAAAGCAGAATCCGGTCATCGCCGTCACGTTTCTTTCCATGGTTACGGCCATTTATCTGATCTTCTGCATCATGCAGGCGCTGTTCCTTTTTACCGGGGGGATGCTTTTGCCAAAGGGATATACATATGCGGAATATGCGCGCCAGGGATTTTTCCAACTGCTGTTCGTCTGCATCTTTAACCTGATCCTGGCGCTGTCCTGCCTCTCTCTTTTTGAAAAAAATAAGATATTGAAGGTTCTCCTGCTGGTTTTTTCCGGCTGCACTTATGTTATGACAGCGTCCAGCGCGTTTCGGATGCTGCTCTATGTGAAGGCCTATCATTTGAGCTTTTTAAGAGTTCTGGTACTGTGGTTTTTAGCTCTGCTGGCGGTATTTATGATCGGGGTCATAAGAAGCATTTTACAGGAAGGGTTTTGCCTGTTCCGTTACGGTGTAGCTGTGGTGACGGCCGCCTATCTGCTGTTTTCTTTTGGACGGCCGGACGCCCTGATCGCATCTTATAACATAAGCCGGATGGGGGAAGAGATCAGCCTCGAAGATCTGGAATATCTTGCGGATCTGTCGGCGGACGCTCTGCCGGCGTTGAGCAAATGCAACTTTTCGCGTGAGGACTGCAGGAGACGTTTTTTGAACCGGAAATTCCACCAGGCGTTGGAAGATATGGAAAAAATGAACGTCAGGACTTTTCATGCGTCAAAATACAGAGCAGGGAAAGCGGCGGAGAAATATTTTGCCGGGGAGAATATCTGAAACATATTTTTTACATTGCTTTTTCTTTTTGATCGTCCAAACAAGCCCTTTTTCCTATCAATCTTAAAATTTAATGACAACATTAAATGCCTGATCACTTTTCGATGCTGTTTCAATCGCTTTTGAAATATCATCAAGCGAAAACTCATGCGTAATAATCGATTCAATATCCCATGCTCCACTCTCCATGATCTTCAAGACATCCGCAACATCCTCCGGCATATATCCACCCGAACCGATAATGCTTTTTTGTGCGTAAGTCATATGAAGAAGATCCAAGCTCCGTATAGCATTATTAACAGCCACAGAAACAAAACGGCTTCCAATCTTGCCATATTGCATAAAGGTATCTAAGATATTTTCAGCGCCTGCCGCATCAATAAAAACGTCTATATTATCGGTCATTCCAGATAATCCATCCGCTTCCCCAAAATAGGAAATTGCAGTATCATAAAAATTTTGTTTCTCGGTATTGCAGACTGCAAATCCCATATTCTTTGCAATATTTAATCGAAAATCGGAAACATCCGCAAGCATTACGTTCTGGATCCCAAAGTATTTAAGAGCAATTGCTGCCGCAACTCCAATTGTTCCGCATCCAAATACAACAGCATTTTCATTGCTTTTGGGTTGAGAGCGTCTTGCCGCCCTGCACCCAACCGTAAAGGGTTCGATCAAACAGGCCGTTTTGTCGCTTATAGCATCCGGAATAAAATACAATGAGTGATTTAATTTCGCATCCGGTATCAGTATATACTCCGAAAAACCACCGATGGTTCCCGCCCGCCTTGTGTCATTTTTGGCAAACCTTGGATAGGGATATACCCGTTGTCCAATCTTAAATTCGGTTATATTTTTTCCAACTGCATATACTCTGGATATTGTTTCATGTCCAAATTCCATGCCTACCGTTATTTTGTGGCCCGTTCCAGTTCCTTTTGTGTAGACAGCAACATCTGTTCCGCATATACTTGAATATATATTTTGGATCAATACATCATTTTCGCCTACCTCTGGCATATCGAGTTCCCTGACTTCTATCTTTTCTTTGCCCAGATAAATTCCTGCTTTCAATTCTTTTTCTCCTTACACATTTCCCAAGACGGTATTTCCAACATAAAAAGGTGCATGGATTGATCGCCACATCTGCACCCTCCATATGACTTTCGGTTACTAGGTTACTATCTATGGTTACGCTTTGTTTATTCATACTTTCCTAACGGTATTTTATGATAATTCGGTTATATTTTTTCCAACTGCATATACTCTGGATATTGTTTCATGTCCAAATTCCATGCCTACCATTATTTTGTGGCCCGTTCCAGTTCCTTTTGTGTAGACAGCAACATCCGTTCCGCATATACTTGAATATATATTTTGGATCAATACATCATTTTCGCCTACCTCTGGCATATCGAACGGCCCTTGGGTTAGGAATTATTAAATTTGCTATTGAATTTCCGAGACTACTCGTTTTTCTTCGCTTCCGCCACGGCCTGCTCCATGTCCAAAAGCTGCAGGGCTATCGGCATACTCGCCATACAAGGAATTGCCGCAGTCTCATACCGCGGCAGTCCCCTTCGCAAACCTCTTGAAATATTCCTCCGCCTGCTGGATTCCTACCCCCAGCTTCTCCTGCAGCTTCTTTAGGATCGCCTCGCGCGACAGTTGGAACTCCTCACCCATGGATACGATCTCCTCCGCTTTTCCTTCCTGCCTTACCTCATCCCATATCTTGCTCACTGTGATCCCTTCCTCCTTCCCATATGCCTCCAGCCCCACATGGCTGGTCGCTGCGATCGCCATGCACACGGACCTCCCCACGGCTCGCCCTTCCTCATATCTTTGGATCTCCTCGCGTCTCTCCTTCCTCCCAAGGCTGTCGTCGTATATGATCCGCAGGAGCGCGAACAGGTCCTTATTGTTCTGGTTGTGGAACACCAGGCTGTTCTCCCTTGCCTCCACCAGGTTCACCTTGTAGTCGTTGACGAACGGCCTCAGCTCCCCGGGCAGCTCCAGCATATCACAGAGGCTGGTCGGCCCATCCCACGGCTCGCTCCCGTAATACACCACCGCCGTCACCACCGGGACGAACTTCTCGCCCTTCCTCACCCCGGACATCCTCTCGTCCCCTGAAAGCTCCCCCGTCCTCTCGTAATGCGCCTTCCTCTTCCTGTACTGCTGGTTGTACGTATACATATCATATCCGCCCACCTTGAGCGGCAGCGCGTAGTGGATGTAGTCCTGGTTCTCCAGCCCCAGCAGCGCGTACTCCACGCCGCCCTGCCTCATGGCCACGCACAGCAGGTCCCGCGCCGCCTGGACGGACACGTCCGCCTCGCCCACCTCCAGCACCGTCGCGCTGTCCGTGTCCCGCTCCTCCAGAAGCTCCGCCTTCAGAACCTCCTCCCCTCCAAACAGGTATGCGTTGAAGAAGTCCGCAAACTCCTCCTTCTGCTTCCAGTACTCCTTCAGGACCGCGTCCGGCTTCAGCTTATCCTTCCTGTTTCCCATCGTCCCCTCCGTTCCTTCC
>CANQTH010000107.1 GCA_947626795.1 uncultured Lachnospiraceae bacterium | reverse complement strand
GTGCTGGTAACAAAGGACGGCGTGGAGCTTTCCGATGCGGCGCAGAAATTCTTTGACTTTGTGACATCAGACGAGGCGGCGCCCTTTATCTTGCAGGCGGGCGCAGTACCCGTAAAATAAAGGGACATTGACCGGTGGCCTTCATCGCCGCCGGTCTTTCCAAAAACAAGGAGTGCAGGAATGAAACAGCAAAAAGCGCTTGAGAATTTGATTCACGGAATATTTCTGATCCTCGGCCTGATAACGGTTGGGTTTGTATTACTGATTACAATTTATCTGGTTATCGCGGGAATTCCCGCAATCCGTAAAATCGGGATTTGGGATTTCCTGTGGGGCCCAAAGTGGGCGTCTACCGCAAAAGAACCGTCCTACGGGATACTGCCGTTTATTCTGACAAGCGTTTACGGCACGGCGGGCGCCATTTTGATCGGCGTACCGATTGGATTTTTCACCTCGGTCTACCTGGCAAAACTCGCCTCCGCTAAAATCAGGACGGTTGTATCTGGCGCGGTCAGTCTTTTGGCCGGCATCCCGTCCGTGGTCTACGGTCTTGTGGGGATGATGGTGCTTGTTCCCGCTATCCGAAATCTGTTTCATATTCCGGACGGAGCAAGTCTTCTGGCAGCGATCCTCGTACTCGCAATCATGATTCTGCCCTCTATTATTCATGTGTCCATTACCGCTTTGGAGGCCGTGCCAAAGGAGTATGAGGATGCGTCGCTCGCCCTTGGCGCGACGCCGGTGGAAACTTATTTTAAGGTTTCGGTTCCCGCAGCGAAAAGCGGGATCGCCGCGGCGGTGGTACTGGGTGTTGGACGGGCAATCGGAGAAGCGATGGCTGTTATGATGGTATCCGGAAATGCGCCGAATTTGCCGGAGCTTTTTGGAAGTGTCCGTTTCCTGACGACGGCGGTAGCAAGTGAAATGTCCTATTCCAGCGGATTGCAAAGGCAGGCGCTTTTCTCGATTGCGCTTGTACTGTTCCTGTTTATTATGCTGATCAATGCGGCTTTGAATTTCTTTTTGAAGCGCAGTAAGGAGTGACGAAAACTGTGAACGGTCGAATGAACGCCAAACGAAAATTGGGAATTGCTTTGTTGCGGGCTTTGTGCAAAGTCAGCGCGGTTTTCACCTGCGCCCTTGTGCTGTTCCTTTTGGTCTACATTCTTGCAAAGGGAATTCCGAATCTCTCATGGGAACTGCTTTCCACAAAGCCAAGTTATCTTTCCGGGAAAATTGGTATCCTGCCGGACATTTTGAATACGGTTTATATGATTGGGGCAACGCTTGTTTTTGTGCTGCCGCTCGGTGTGGGAGCAGCGGTCTATCTCACAGAATATGCAAAAAACAAACGAATCGTCGCCGCAATTGAATACGCCGCCGAGACGCTTTCCGGGATTCCGTCCATTATTTACGGCCTGGTGGGGATGCTGTTTTTCTGTCAGTTCCTCAATATGCAGACCTCGCTTTTGGCGGGAGCATGGACGCTTGTGATTATGAATCTGCCGACTGTGATGCGTACCACACAGGAAAGTCTGAAAACGGTGCCGCAGTCTTACCGGGAGGGAGCCTTCGGACTTGGCGCCGGTAAATGGCGTGTGATACGCACGGTTGTTCTGCCCGGTTGTATCGATGGGGTTATCACGGGATGTATCCTATCTGTGGGGCGTATTCTTGGAGAATCGGCGGCGCTTTTGTTTACTGCCGGATTTGCCCACACGCTTTCCGGTTTTTTTGAAGGACTTGGAAGCGCCGGAGCAACGCTGACGGTCTCCCTTTATGTCTATGCAAAGGAACAGGGCGAATTTGGTGTGGCTTTTGCGATTGCAGCCATTTTGATGGTACTTACACTTCTCGTAAATCTTCTCGCTATGGTTGTAGGGCGCTGGTTCAAAAGGAGGCAGAAACGATGAATGATATCATTACAGTCCGGGACTTAAATCTTTGGTATGGCAGCGTACAGGCGCTCCATCATGTCAATTTGAATATCCCGGAAAAGACGATTACGGCGCTGATCGGGCCGTCCGGCTGCGGGAAATCCACCTTTTTGAAAACGCTGGATCGAATGAATGACCTGATCCCCGGAGTGAAAATCACAGGAGAGGTTTCCTACAAGGGAAATGATATTTTTGCCCCCGGCGTGGATCTCAATACACTGCGCAGGGAAATCGGTATGGTCTTCCAGAAACCCAATCCGTTCCCGATGTCGGTCTATGACAACATCGCCTACGGTCCCCGCACCCATGGAATTCGCGCCAAAGCAAAGCTGGACGATATTGTAGAACGATCTTTGCGGGACGC
The DNA here is from genome assembly GCA_947626795.1 of uncultured Lachnospiraceae bacterium. Taxonomy (GTDB): domain Bacteria; phylum Bacillota; class Clostridia; order Lachnospirales; family Lachnospiraceae; genus Petralouisia. The sequence continues at coordinate 3,763 of CANQTH010000107.1, read as the reverse complement.
AGCCATTTGGGATGAGGTCAAAGACAGGCTGAAGAAAAACGCGCTGGGGCTTTCCGGCGGACAACAGCAGCGCCTTTGTATCGCCCGCGCACTGGCCGTGGAGCCGGAAGTCCTTTTAATGGACGAACCGACCTCGGCGCTCGATCCGATCTCGACCTCAAAAATCGAGGAGCTTACGATAACACTGAAAGAAAAATACACGATCCTCATTGTCACCCACAATATGCAGCAGGCGGTGCGGATCTCGGATCGGACGGCGTTTTTCCTTTTGGGCGAACTGATAGAGTACGCAGATACGGAAAAAATGTTTTCAAATCCCACGGATAAACGTACCGAGGATTATATCACAGGGAGGTTTGGATAATGCGGACACGATTCGACGAGCAGCTTAATACATTGGGACAGGAATTGATTAAGATGGGGGCGCTGTGCGAAGAAGTGATTTCTCTGGCGGTTTCCGCGCTCATTCAAAAGGACGATGCGCTGGCGGCGAAGATCGCCCCTCTGGATCATGAGATAGACGAAAAGGAACGGCAGATTGAATCTATGTGCCTGCGGCTTTTGCTCCAGCAACAGCCGGTGGCGCGGGATTTGCGGCAAATATCGGCTGCCCTGAAAATGATAACGGATATGGAGCGGATTGGGGATCAGGCGGAGGATGTTGCGGAAATTCTGCCGTTTCTGAATGACAGGACGCTGCCCGAACATATCAAAATCCGGGAAATGGCAAAGGCGACCATCAAAATGGTGACGGATAGCGTGGACGCCTATGTGAAGCAGGACACTTCCATAGCCGAAGCGGTGATTGCTGCTGACGACATGGTAGACGATTACTTCATTGACATTAAAAGCAGCCTGATTTCCCTGATCGCGCAAAATCCTACCGAGGGAGAATATGCCCTCGACCTTTTGATGGTAGCGAAATATTTTGAGCGCATCGGGGATCATGCCACAAACATCGCCGGCTGGGTGCTGTTTTCAATCACCGGCGGAAAAGGCGTACAGCCGCCGGCAGATTGAAAAAATCCACAAAAGTGGTATGATGAACCGGAGGGGATGCAGTATGCGGCCTGTCATCACGATTGCGCCTATATTGTATGGAAAGAAAAGCTGCGTAATAAGCGCTGACAGGGCTGTTCCGAATGGTATCGGGAACTTTTATTATGGCTGTCTGGTCATAAGAAAAGGAGAAACATCATGATTTTCTGCGTAGAAGATGATAACGGAATCCGGGATTTGATGATATATACCCTGAACGCCGCAGGCTTTGAAGCAAAGGGGTTTACGGACGGAACGACCTTTTGGGAGGCGTTTCGTGATGAAAATCCGGAGCTTGTACTTCTTGATATTATGCTCCCCGGAGAGGACGGTATCAGCATTTTGAAGCGGCTGCGGTCAGACGGCAATCCGGTGCCGGTCATCATGGCTACGGCAAAAGGAACCGAATATGATAAGGTGATCGGACTTGATCTTGGTGCGGACGACTATCTTGCAAAGCCCTTCGGCATGATGGAAATGGTGTCCCGTGTGAAAGCGGTACTTCGCCGTGTTTCTTCCGTTCCCCAAAGCAAACTGCTGTCTCATTGCGGGATTCAGATGGATCCCATACAGCACATGGTAATAGCAGACGGAACAAGGATCGAGCTTACCTTTAAGGAATACGAATTGCTCCGAAAATTTATGGAAAATCCCGGCCGGGTGTTTACGCGCGACCAGCTTCTCGCAGGCATATGGGGTGACTCTTACATAGGAGAAACCCGCACGGTGGACGTTCATATCGGTACGCTGCGGACAAAGCTGGGACGCTGCGGCGACTGTATTGAAACCGTGCGCGGTGTTGGCTATCGGCTGGGGGGAAAGAAATGACAAAACGAATTTTCAGATCCATCTGTCTTGTGGCAATCGCGGTTTTTCTGGCTTCCGTGACGTTCTTTCTCTGCGCGCTGTATGATTATTTTGGGAACGTGCAGCAAAGGGGATTAAAGACACAGACGGAGTTGGCCGCGCAAGGCGTTCAGACCGCAGGCGCAAAATATTTTGAGGGACTTGTCCCAAAAGGTTATCGGATCTCATGGATCAGTGCGGACGGCAGCGTACTTTATGACAGCGAAGCGGATTCCGCGGAAATGGAAAATCACCTTGCCCGTGAGGAAATCAAAGAGGCCCTCGCATCCGGATACGGCGAAAGCGCCCGGTACTCTGTGACATTGATGGAACGCACGCTTTACAGTGCGAAAAGACTGCCCGACGGAACCGTGATCCGGCTTTCCGTTGCGCAAAATACGCTCCTGACGCTTCTTCTTGGAATGACGCAGCCCATTCTCCTTATCATTGTGATTGCCATCGGGGTTTCTTTCTGGCTGGCACACCGCCTTTCCCAGAATATTACGGCGCCTTTAAATCAGCTTAATTTGGACGATCCGCTCAACAACGAGGGATACGATGAACTGTCCCCGCTTCTTCGCCGGATCGACGCCCAGCAGCGGCAAATTCGGCAGCAGGAAAAAAAATTATGTCAAAAGCAGGAGGAATTTGAAGCCGTTACGGAAAATATGGCGGAGGGCATCATTCTTCTGAATACAAAAGGCATAATTTTAGGAATCAATCGCGCAGCGAGCGATGTTTTTGGAGCAACCCGCGCCTGCATCGGGCAACATCTTTTATCGGTCAGTCGCAGCATAGAAATATCGGAACTTCTTTCGGGAATCAAAAGCGGTGTGCGGACGGAAAAAATCATAGAACAAAACGGCAAAAAATATCAGTTTTCTGTCAGCCCGGTAAACGAGGACGGTAATATTTCCGGCGCCGTGCTTCTCATGCTTGATTTGACGGAGAAAGAACAGGCCGAACAGATGCGTCGGGAATTTACGGCGAATGTGTCCCATGAACTCAAAACACCGCTGCATACCATCGCGGGGTGCGCGGAGCTTTTGGAAAACGGCATGGTGCGCCCCGAAGATAAGGCGAGGTTCTATTCTCAAATTCGGGGAGAGGCCGGACGGATGATCGCTTTGGTGGAGGATATTATCCGGCTTTCTCATTTGGACGAGGGCGCGGAGGATATGAAGCGGGAGCATGTGGATCTTTATGATCTGGCTGTCGAAACGGTCCGGTCTCTTTCCCGCGAGGCAGAAAGCGCCGGGGTCTCTGTCAGCGTTAAGGGCGAAAGCGCCATGGTATATGGTATCCCGCAGCTTCTGGAAAGCATTGTATATAATCTTACGGACAATGCAATCAAATATAACCGGCAGGGCGGAACGGTCAAGGTATCGGTAGGATGCCTTTCGGATGGCGTCCATCTTTCGGTAGCCGACACGGGAATTGGTATTTTGCCGGAGCATCGGGAGCGCATTTTCGAGCGGTTCTACCGGGTGGATAAGAGCCGTTCCAAAGAGCTGGGCGGTACGGGTTTGGGGCTGTCGATCGTCAAACATGCAGCCATGCTGCATGACGCAAAAATTGAATTAGAAAGCGCAAAGGGAAAGGGCACGACGATTACGGTCGTTTTTTAGCCTCTTATCGCAATCTTGCATTTTCCGATTGAATCTGCTAGAATATACGTTAGGCTGTAAGGCGTATATGGATTTGATTGGAGAAGAAGATCAATGAGCATTGTTGAAAAAATCTTTGGTACCCACAGTGAAAGAGAAATCCGGCGGATCGAGCCGCTGATCGACAGGATCGAGCAGCTTCGTCCGGCGATGATGGAGCTTGACGACGCAAAGCTGAAGGACAAGACAAAAGAATTCAGGAACCGCCTGGC
>CANQTH010000106.1 GCA_947626795.1 uncultured Lachnospiraceae bacterium | reverse complement strand
AACAGCCTGGTGTTCCACAACCAGAACAATAAGGACCTGTTCGCGCTCCTGCGGATCATATACGACGACAGCCTTGGAAAGAAGGAGAGGCGCGAGGAGATCCAAAGATATGAGGAAAGGCGGGCCGTGGGAAGGTCCGTGTGCATGGCGATCGCAGCGACCAGCCGTGTGGGGCTGGAGGCATATGGGAAGGAGGAAGGGATCACAGTGAGCAAGATATGGGATGAAGTAAGGCAGGAAGGAAAAGCGGAGGGCCGTGCGGAAGGAAAGAAAGAAGGCCGAGCAGAAGGAAAAGCGGAGGAGATCGTATCCATGGGGGAAGAGTTCCAGATGTCGCGAGAGGCGATCCTAAAGAGGCTGCAGGAGAAGCTTGGGATAGGGATCCAGCAGGCGGAGGAATATTTCAAGAGGTTTGCGAAGGGGACTGCCGCGGTGTGAGGCCGCGGCAATACCTTTGTATAACAGAATTGAGAAAGGATGGATTCTCGCTCCGACGAGATCTTTTCCCGTCCGGAGGTTCTTACGCTTGGCCTGCCGCTTGGATGGAAGGAATCCTGTAACAGTTCAGCCCAGGACTTTGCACTTGCTGCAAAGTCCGTAAGAACGTATAAATTTTGCCGAGCGGGAATCCTTACTTCAAATATGTCACCTGCTTGCCTTTCTCAAACGTATGCGGTTCTTTTTCGACCGCCTTATGCCCTGCGGCAAGGGCAATCTCAAATTCATAATTGGGCGGGAACTGCAGCTTTTTGGAAAAATACTCCTTTTTCTCACCGTGCAAAGCGTCGTAGACGCAGCCGATGATCAGGCTGCCAAGCCCAAGCCCCTCCGCCGTGAGGGACATATTTTCCACCGCGATCCCGGCGTCTACCTGGCTCCAGCGGAACGCGCTGTCAGCGCTTAGGATGATCACCGTCGGCGCCTCATAGTAAAAATTGTGTTCCGGGCTGTTGAGGCCGCGAAGCCTGTTTTTTTCGTCCTCGATCTCGGCCAGGACAGGGTGGTTCCCATCCAGGACGGTAAAATGGATCTCCTGCTTGTTGGTCGCCGTCGGCGCCATCAGCCCCGCCTGCAGCAAGGCCTCGATCTCTTCATTTGTCAAAGGCTCTTTGGCGTAGCCTCTTGTGGAACTGCGCCGTTTGATCACATTGCTGATCTTGTCCATGATATGATGCTCCTTTCTTTTTTACGCCCGCCCCTTCGTGGAAAAATTTAGGGGCCGCGGCTGGAAACTATAGCAAAAACAGATGTTCCATTTGCTACAGTCATTCCGGGGAATACACACGGATCTGCACCGGAAATATGCTGATTACGCGGCGCAGATCCAGCGCGGGAAACGAGCGGAACGAAAATGGTTTCGTCATTTCCTGTCAAATAGTAATATAGCAGAATCCTGCGGCGGATTCAAGTGAAAACGCGTTTGCGATTTCCGTCAATCCGTAAAATTTTTAGATTAATTTGAAAAATACAAAGAAATAGGTTATACTGTCTAAAACAACAACTTGAATGTGATAGGGAGGATGATATGCCATGGCTTTATTGGAAGAATGGAGGAGCGTTGCCTATAACCAGGAGACGGACAAGAAGGAGATCAAACGCTTCTGGCAGAACTATTTCATAAAGGAAAGGGGCATTTACGAGCAGCTCTTAGAAAACCCGGACGAGGCGGTCGAAGGGACGGTAAAGGAGCTTGCGGAGAAATACAACCTCACAGTCATGGAGATGACCGGGTTTTTGGACGGGATCAACGAAAGCCTGATCGAGGCGAACCCGATCGAGGAAATGGACGAGGACACGCGCGTCAGCCTCGCGTTTGACAAAGAAAAGCTATATAAAAATATGGTAGACGCCAAGGCGGACTGGCTCTACGAGCTTCCGCAGTGGGAGAAGATCTACGACGAGGAGACGCGGCACAGGCTTTATTTGGAGCAGAAAAAGTCGAACACGGTCGTCAAGGGACAGAAGATCTATCCGAACGACCCATGCCCCTGCGGCAGCGGCAAAAAATATAAGAAATGCTGCGGAAGGAATCAATAAGTCGTGCGTTGCGGCAAAGGAGGAGAGAAGAGATGGAGATTCGATTAAAGGACGGTTCGTCCAAGGAATACGGCGAGGCGAAGAGCGTGTATGAGATCGCCCTCGACATCAGCGAGGGGCTGGCGCGCGCGGCCTGCGCCGGGGAGATTGACGGGAAGGTCGTGGACCTGCGCACGGTCGTGGATCATGACTGTTCTTTGAACATCCTGACCCAGAAGGATGCGGAAGGGATCCGCACGGTGCGCCATACCTGCTCCCATGTGCTGGCGGAGGCGGTAAAGCGCGTTTTCCCGAATGCGAAACTGGCGATCGGGCCGTCCATTGACGAAGGATTTTATTATGATTTTGAAGCGGAGCCGTTTTCCAGGGAAGATCTGGACAACCTGGAAAAGGAAATGAAGAAGATCATCAAGGAAGGCAACCGCCTGGAGCGGTTCACGCTTCCCCGGGAGGAGGCCATCCGTTTCATGGAGGAAAAAGGCGAGCCTTACAAGGTGGAGCTGATTGAGGATCTGCCAGAGGACGCGGAGATTTCCTTTTATAAGCAGGGCGAGGGCTTCACAGATCTGTGCGCGGGGCCGCACCTGATGAGCACGAAGCCGGTCAAGGCGTTTAAGCTGATCTCGTCTTCCATGGCATATTGGCGCGGGGACTCCAACAAGGCGCAGCTCCAGCGGATCTACGGGACGGCGTTCGCGACGAAGGACGAGCTGAACGCGTACCTGGAGCATTTGGAGGACATCAAGAAGCGCGACCACAACAGGCTGGGCCGCGAGATGCGGCTGTTCACGACGGTTGACGTCATAGGGCAGGGGCTTCCGCTCCTGATGCCAAGGGGCGCCAAGATCGTGCAGACCATGCAGCGCTGGATCGAGGACCTGGAGGACAACGAATGGGGCTATATCCGTACGAAGACGCCGCTCATGGCGAAGTCCGACCTGTACAAGATCTCCGGCCATTGGGATCACTATACGGACGGGATGTTCGTGCTGGGGGATGAGGAAAAGGACAAAGAGGTGCTGGCGCTGCGCCCGATGACCTGCCCGTTCCAGTATTACGTATATAAGGCTGAGCAGCATTCCTACCGCGACCTGCCGCTGCGCTACAGCGAGACGTCGACGCTGTTCCGCAACGAGGATTCCGGGGAGATGCACGGGCTGACGCGCGTGCGCCAGTTCACGATTTCGGAGGGGCATCTGATCGTGCGGCCGGATCAGATGGTGGAAGAGTTCAAGAACTGCCTGGCGCTGGCGAAATACTGCCTGACGACGCTCGGCGTGGAGGAGGACGTGACGTACCATCTTTCCAAATGGGATCCGGACGACCGGGAAAAATACATCGGCGATCCGGAAGTCTGGGAAGAGACGCAGCAGCATATGCGCGAGATCCTGGACGAGCTGCAGATCCAGTATGTGGAGGACGTCGGCGAGGCGGCGTTCTACGGGCCGAAGGTTGATATCAACGCCAGGAACGTCTACGGCAAGGAAGACACGATGATCACGATCCAGTGGGACGCGCTGCTTGCCGAGCAGTTCGATATGTATTACATCGACCAGAACGGGGAGAAGGCGCGCCCCTGCATCATCCACAGGACGTCCATGGGCTGCTACGAGCGGACGCTGGCGTGGCTGATCGAAAAATATGCCGGGAAGTTCCCGACCTGGCTCTGCCCGGAGCAGGTGCGCGTGCTGCCGATCTCAGACAAATATGAGGCTTACGCGGCGGAAGTGGAGAAGGAATTGAAGGCGAACGGGATCTTATGCACGACGGACAACCGTTCGGAGAAGATCGGATACAAGATCCGCGAGAGCCGCTTGGACAAGATCCCCTATATGCTTGTGGTCGGGCAGCAGGAAGCGGAAGGGCATACCGTTTCCGTCCGGAGCCGCTTTGCCGGGGACGAGGGCGTGAAGCCGTTGGCGGAGTTCATGGATCAGATCTTAAAAGAGATCCGCACGAAGGAAATCCGCAAGGAAGAAGTGGCGGAGAATCGTAACAGTTAGCCTGGGACTTTGCACTTGCTGCAAAGTCCGTAACTGTGGGACCGAAGGCTGAACTGTTACGGAGACTAAAGGAAAACAGGCATAAATTGTTGAAATCTCCAGATACTAATGTGGCGCGACGTTTTCGCGGGACGGGAACGGCGCGCAGGACGGCGGCTTTTGGGCGCGGCCCGCGTAAGGCGGGGCTTGCGGCCGGGGAAGGGCTGCCGGGAAAGGAGATCGGAGATGACGACGTTAAATTGTTCCGTAAAGAATTGCATGTACAACGAGGATCGGCTCTGCGCGAAAGGAAATATCACGGTAGGCGGGCAGACGGCGGCGAAGCCGAACGAGACGCGCTGCGAGAGCTTCCGGGAGAGGACGGGGAGCATGACGAACGCGGTCGGCCGCCCGAGCAAGGAGATCGACGTGCGCTGCTATGCGTCGAAGTGTGATTTTAACGAGGCTTGCAAATGCTGCGCGGCCCGGATCGGGATCGCCGGGAGCGGCGCCTGCAGCTGCGCGGAGACGGAATGCGCGAGTTTCGATTGCCGCGGCTCGTCCAGGCGGTAGGGATTCCGGGCGGACGCCGGGAAATCCCGGCTTGGACGGCCACAGATCGCTGGTCAACCCGTGAACGGTAGAATATTTACAAAAATTTACAGAAATTTTACAAAAAAACTCTTGTAATATGGAAAGGCAGGAAGTAGAATGGTCTGGTATGGGATCTGAATTCTTTTTCCTGCCTTTTCAGGTGGGAGGAGGAATGGTTCAGCCCGGGACTTTGACTTGGCCAAAAGGGAATCCGCCGCAGGCGCTTTGGGATGGGCGGATCCTGTGACAGGCAGCCGGAAGGCTTCCCTGTTATGGAAAATCTTCGGAGGGAGATATGAGGAAGAAATCGCATATATCGTTAGCAAAGTATATCGTGGACAGCCTGGGGGAGCAGGAGCTTTCCGACCATAAGAAGGCGTTTTACATCGGGAGCGTCCTGCCGGACTGCCGCCCCTCGTTTCTGACGGTGAAGCATGAGATGGAGGGGACGTTCCCGAAGCTGCGGCAGGATTTAGGGCAGTTGGTGGACCAGATGGAGCATGAGCAGATCAATGAGCGCGTGTTTTACCGGAACTTGGGGGAATTTATCCATTATATCGCGGATTATTTCACATTCCCGCACAACGCCCATTATACGGGGAATCTGAAAGAGCATTGCGTCTATGAGAAGCATTTGAAGAAGGAACTGAAAGAGTATATTTTAAGCGGCGAGGCGGAGAAAAGCTGCGAGGACGCGCAAGAGGCTGTCCGGGAGCTGGACAGCGCGGACGCGATCTGCGAGTTTGTCCGCAAGGCGCATGACGCTTATGTGAAGGTGAAAAGCTCCGTGGAGGCGGATTGCCGCTATATCGTGGGGCTGTGCTTCCAGGTCGTGGAGGCGGTGCTGTCGCTGGTCCATGGCCGCGCGCCGCAGGCCGCCGTCTCGTGCGGATGAGTGGAATGGTTTTATCTGACGCCGTTTCGTCCAGGGCTTTGCGCTTGCCGCGAAGGCGGAAAGTCATATTTTGTCGAAACCTCCTGTAGATATTTGGCGTTTTTTGTTTGCTTTTTTCCCAGGGAAAGAATATAATGGTGACAGGGAAAAGGAGCTGATGAATATGGAACGTTTGTCAGAGCTGCAGAAGGAGATCGAAAAGGTGCGCCGGGAATTGAACGAGGCCGCGCGGATAAGCGTCCGTTCGCCCGAGTGTTACCAGGTCAGCCTTCGGCTGGACAGGCTGTTGGAGGATTATCTTGTAACAAAAAAAGAATAGCGGATCCGCGCGTGAGCGCGGGATCAAGGAATGAGGCGGCGTCCGGATGCGGACGCCGCCTTGCTTTACGGTTACATATTATGTAACCGTAAAGCCCAGGACTTTGCACTTGCTGCAAAGTCCGTAAGAACGTGTAAATTTTGCCGAGTGGGAATCCAGCTCTTTGCCGAAGGCAAATTTGAAATGAGCCGGATTCCGTAACTATGAAGCCGCAAGGCTGAACTGTTACAACGGCGCTGAACGGTTGTATTTTATTCCTTGACAGTCCAAGAACTCCCGGTGTATAATCATGCCATGCACGGTCGTGCATTCTTATTTTCGCGGATAATGAGCCGGAATGGCAAGCCTGCCTGTTCCTTTGGCCAATGCCGCGATCGCATCAATTTGCCGCTCGGCAAAGGACAGCAATCCAGCGTATTTTTGTAAGTCATTGCAGAATACCAGAAACAAACCAACAAGCATCAGGGA
>CANQTH010000105.1 GCA_947626795.1 uncultured Lachnospiraceae bacterium | reverse complement strand
GACCAATTCGCCGCTCAGAAGATAGGAATTCGACCCGGTGATGAAAATAGAAAACTCTCCTTCCCCGCGATAGGCATTCAATATTTCCTCAAAGCGATCCACGTTTTGGATCTCATCAATGAATAAGTATTTCAATCCCGAAATATTCTGATATTTTTCGATCTCCGCCTCCAGCTGCTCCGGCCTCTTCAGGGATATATAGCCCTTGGAATCCAGGTCAAGAAACAGCAGATTCTGCTCAGGCACGCCGGATTCCATCAGCTCATCCCGGATCGTCTTCATCAGCGAAGACTTCCCACATCTACGTACCCCGGTGATCACCTTTATCATACTGGTGTCATGGTAAAAGCCCCTTATCTTTTTCAGATAGTTTTCACGCCTATATAGCTGCATCCCGTCACCTCCTGCTGTTTTACCTTTATTCTACCGCATTTGGCCCATTTTATCAAGTTAAGGGGGTAACTTTTGTATTTTTTATCATTTTGTCCCCCTTAAATGGCATTTGGGTGGCTCTTTTCTGTACTGTAAAGCAGACAGGCGCAGGATTCTTCTGTCGTAACGGCTTTGTTATTTGCCGGGATTTATCTCATCATGACCAAGGCGGCAGGAGCAGTAATCTTCTACCATCCTTATAAATTCTTCAGCCACGGTAATCTGTTTTTCCGTTTCTTCCCTGCTGGCAATGTAAAAATCATCATAGTCACTTGCATGCCTAATCGCTTCCGCACCCGTTATCCGACGCCCTATCTCTTTTGGAAATAGTTCCGTCCTTACATAGTTCTTGTTAAAACTCGCAATAGCATCCTTATGCCTTTTGTAAGCATTCCCATCCATTGCATGAACGGCATTCACCGCATGAAAGATTGCGTAATATGCCCTGTTATTAGCCGGCTTATATGCCTTTGCCTCAAATAAAAGTTTTGCGGCGACCAGATCTTCCTTTGCCGTTTCGATCCTGTATCGAACCAAATCTTTTCGGGTGCCGTAATCTTCATGCTGCGTCATATAGCATCACACCCTCCTTACTGATATTTGTATAGAAGGGATAATTATCCACCCATTTCCAAAAATGCTCCGAACTCTTTGCAATCGGTTTTATATCCACCCCGTACTCCATGTTAAAATCAAAAGTAACATTTATCAGTTGATCAAAGTATGCCTTACTCTCGATATCCGTAAGATCCAGTAGAATCATAATATCCACGTCGGAATCTTCTCTGAAATCCCCTCTGGCATAAGATCCATACAGAATGATTCGCTTCAAGTGCGAACCGTATATTTTAATGATCTCCTGTACGTACTGTTGTAATACATTTTGTATGATTCGCGGCATATATATCCCTCCCTACCTGTTTTTACTATATCAAATTTCTCCAAAACTGACAAGGTAGTTCTGATATAAAATGTCTGGATGTTTTTGTGGATGATCCCATCTCCCTTCTGTATCATTTTGCTCATTTTATCAAGTTAAGGGGGTAACTTTTGTATTTTTTATCATTTTATCCCCCTTAAATGGCATTTGGGTGGCTCTTTTCTGTACTGTAAAGCAGACAGGCGCAGGATGAATCAGGCAATCCTAATATAAAGTATGAAATTGTCAAGGTGCGAAATTTGGCGTATTTTCTATAAGCCCAACTGAGAATAAATACTCTCTTAAGCTGCCTGATTCTCACAGGAAAGGTATACCTGCAGAATCAATTTGCTACAGACTAATATCATGTTTTTCTATACTTTAGAATGAATTCTCTCATGCAAAATCTGCCCGACGGTACTGCATAAGCTATCCAGTTCACCAATCCTTCAAAATCGTCTTTCTTTCCATTAAATCCATCTTCCTAATCCGTTCATCTTCATAATATGAATCATTTTTCACATGAGTTGTCGAGATTTCCTCGAACACGCATCCATCCTTTGATGTAAATGCATGTGGCACGCCGCGTTCAACTGTAATGATCTCTCCCGTATGTATATCCTGGGTTACGCCGCCCAGCGTCAACGTCAATGTACCGAAAAGAATCTGGAATGTCTCTTCCTTTATTTTATGGTAGTGCATCGGATGCTGCTGCCCAGGCAAAACGATCATCAGCTTTTTGCAATACTCTCGATTTATGATACTGATAAGCGTCGCACCATAATGACGGAAATGCTCCAGACCATAATGATGCGAAAGCTCCAGTTCAAATTCAGGCCCAACAACAACCTTCGCCTCATACAGCATACCCTTGATGTCATGAATGATGCTGCGCGTATCGGAAGTAACAGAAGCTTTTCTAATCTCAAAAATTCCCTCATTTACTGCATAATTACGGCTCGCAAGAATTCCCTCCTGGAATTCACCGCTCGTCATCTGCCCATCATTGCGCGGCATTGCAAAGAATACATCTGAGCGCTTAATTGGTTCACCCGCATTGATCGGCGTTGCTGCATAACACCCCCGCGCCAGCTCATTCATGGAATGCAGTTCTTCATTACTGATAAACTTCTTATCCGTTGGACCACAAATCTTCCGGGCGTTCAGAACGGCCTCGATCCAGCCGGACACCTCCCGCACATCCGTAGAATAGCTATTGAGTTTAATCTTGTCAGTTGCCAGACCAACATGACGTTCCAAAATATTGGCGCCCTTCGCCACAGCCATTTGCGCAATCGTATAGTCTTTCGGATTCTCATGTCCGGAATAGCCTATTGCAATTTCTGGATAGCGGTTTTTCATCTTATCCATGCAATTCAGCTGAACAAATTCATACCCGACCGGATAGAGGCCCACACAATGAAGCATGGCAAAGTCTACGTTCCGATGCACCATAAAGTTATATATCTTATCCATATCTGAGAAGGTCTTTCCACCCGTTGAAATGATGACTGGGCGTTTCGTTCCAGCGACAGCCTCCAACAATGGCCAATCCGTTGCACTACAGCTTGCAACTTTCAGGATTTCAATTCCATGGTCCATACAGGTATTGACAGACACTTCATCAAACGGAGTACACATCGTATGCATTCCTTCCTCACGGATTGCCCGTACCAATATGTAGAATTCATCCTTACTCAGACGCGTGGAAAGAAAGCGCGGAATGTGCTTTACATCCGTTCGGCCGATATAATCAGGATGAATCAATGTATCCAGATCGCGGTATTGCAGCTTGACCGCCGCATTGACCTTATATTTCCGGCTGACTTCACCCAACGCATGAATAATACTCAGCCCGTGCTCTACGCTGCCTTGATGGTTGTTAGCCATCTCAAAAATGAAAAGATTCTCAAAGTAAGGGTTCATGATTTTTCCTCCCGCTTTATTGCATTTGTCCGTGCTTTTCAAAGAACCGCTTTCAACTCATCGATTCCGAATAGCTTGTCATCTATGTAAATATCCGCATCGGGTTTACCAAAAAGCAATTCATGATAATGAACATTCCATTCCAGCATCTGCCGAATAGTCACTTCCTTCCAGTCTATCCCCGTCTTGTATCCCCGCGCAGTGAAAAGGACGATATGAAACCCCTTCTCATAAAGCGCATTAAGCGTTTGGATATTATTCTCCATAGGCAACGCTTTCCTGTAGTCATTTCCTGGCGTCTTTGATGCAATTATCCCATCAATATCGCAGCAAATTTTTAACCTTCTTCCTTCCCGTAATGCCTGTTCCAATAATAGAAGCCGCTCCGCACGAAGGAAGTCCTGCTCTGTATCAATATCAAAATCATACTTCATCTTATATCCGGCGATCCAATCCCCGGTCATGGAATGCTTTTCAAGGATTGTCGCCTCGCGCATCACATCGATACAGGCATTCTGCATGTACACCTGCGGAAGCCTTTGCCGCGGCGTATTGTATGCTTCCGGCACATTGCAGGACACAAGCGGAGACATGCGGTCTGATTCCTGATCGGGGAAAATCCACATTTTATAAGGCGTCTGCATTGCCGGTGAAACGCTCCGCACAGAATCAATCAGCGGATTCTCCAGAAGAATGGTGAGCATTTTATCAATATCCCGTGGATCACGGATCGGATGCGTAGGGCGAAGATGGACGCAAAGATCAGCCCGATAGCCTTCCCTATCGGCAAGCCACCGCAACGCATGATCAAACACTTCAATATCCAGAGAAGCATCCCCGGATATTTCTTTTGGACGCAAAAACGGAGTTTCCGCGCCATATTGCCGAGCGACTTCCTGATACGCCGGGCTATCCGTACTGACAATCACCCGGTTGACCAATTTTGATTGCAATGCATGTTCAATGCTGTACGCCAGCATTGGTTTGCCGTTCATAATGCGGACATTTTTGTCCTTTACAGATTTCGACCCGCTTCGGGCGGGAATAATAGCGAGAATGTTAGGCATATTGACCTCCTTCCGATAAGTTTTTCCTAATACCCGCCGGCTTTGTTCCAGTGCCGCAGCAATGGTCTGGTCCATGTCGTAATACTTTTGGCCAAATCTCCAAAATAATTTTCATCGTGCCTTCATTGCGGAATCCATATAAGAATCTTTTAGGGGCTCTTTTTTGATTTGCGCAATGATTCAAGGAAACGGATCATATAATTGGGCAAATACCTTACCGCGAAATACTTTATTTTCGCCTTTTTGCCAGGAAGCATGGACATTTTTGTTTTTTCTTTTGCCATTTTATCCATTACGGCAGGATTTGGAATTCTCCGGAATCTCGGTTCAGCCAAATATTCCCGCAAGCATTTTTCCAATCCATCTTTCGGCGAAATGAAATTCTCTTCTCCGGTGGCCTGTATGAACTTGGTATTGTCAAATCTACGGTTGAAAAGCCGGTCATACTTGATCTGATACTGTTTTCTAATCGCCTCTCCCATTTCCTCCGAAGATTCGACTATCTTCACCATCATAGGTTTTCCCGTCACGTCCTGAAATACCCGTTGATACAGTTCTAGCACTTCACTCCAGTGAATAGTTTCCGACGTTGTAATGTGAAACTTCTCCCCATACGCCCTCGGATTACTGATCAGTGCGGCGATTCCTCTCGCTACATCATTCCCCCAAGTAAGCGTCGTCGTGTGCGAAAGAATGTCCTTCGGTATCACGGTCGTTTGCCCGTGGAGCGCACGGTATAACCACAATTCTTTCTCGAATACACCGAGTTGTAAACGCTCGCTGCTATATGTAATGTATGGCCGAATAATCGTCCAGTTGCTTTTGCCGGATTCGCACAGCAGATCTTCCTGGCGAGCTTTGGATAGGGCGTACTCATCCGTTTTCAAATAGACCTCATCTTTGCAGACTTCCAAAAGTCTTGCGGAATTCTCTGTGATCGGCGTTTTTGAATCGGCATAGACACGGCTGGAACTCATAAAAACGTATTGTTTTGTTGAATTGAGAAACAGGTCTACTTTGTATTGAAACTCTTCCGTGGTGTAAACCATAAAATCCACAATGGCACCATAACTGTCGCATAGCAAAGATTGCAAAAAGGCTGGATCATGGGCATCGCCCTGCAAATATTTCACATTATTGGCTGCGGATTCTCTTTTCGCGCGACTCGTGACGATGACATTCTCGCCGCGTTCAGCCAAGATCCTCACCAAATCCACTCCCATCGCACCTGTTCCACCTAAGACCAGTATTTTCATGTCGGTTTCCTTTCTTTGTCATGAAAGAAAACCGAACGTCTTTATCCGTGAAGCGTGATGGTGCCGCTTCCGCCGGTCATATAGAACGTATCTCCGACGATCATATCACCCATATCGCTTACCATAAAGGTCGCAAGGGCTGCAATTTCAGACGGCATGGCAAAACGTCCAGCCGGACAGGTCACATTATAAATACTGTCCCCCTCTTTTTTGCCGAGCATCGGTGTTGCAGTAGGGCCAGGAGCTATGGCATTTACTATTATTCCATATGGTAAAAGCCTGTCTGCCATGCCCAAGGTAAGTCCTCTGACCGCCCACTTCGACATCTGATACGGCGTCCATGCAGGACGAAGCGCTGAAGACGAAGTTACATTCAGAATATGACCCTTGATACGGTTTTCAATCATGTATTTTGCTGTCGCCTGAGACATGAAAAACGTGCCCTTTGCATTAATGTCCATGATGCTGTCATACTCCTGTTCGGACATATTCAGAAAGTCCGAGTGGCTGACAACGCCTGCGGAATTTACAAGAATATCAATCTTGTTTTCCGGAAACATCTCGGCTGCGGTTTTCACCTTCTCAGGCATGGATTGAACATTTTTAACATCAATAACGATGTATGAGAGGTTCAACCCCCCCCAGGCCGTCCCAAAACTTGTTTTCTGCAACAAAAAATGCCAGATATATTTCATACGAAATAGATATCTGACCTCAACAACT
>CANQTH010000104.1 GCA_947626795.1 uncultured Lachnospiraceae bacterium | reverse complement strand
TGAAGATCTACCAGTGCGGCCTGCCCAAGGAGATGGCGATCGAGCTGTTCAAGCCGTTCGTCATGAAGGAGCTGGTCTGCAATGGGAAAGCCCATAACATCAAGAGCGCGAAGAAAATGGTGGAGCGTCTCCAGCCGGAGGTGTGGGACGTCTTAGAGGAAGTCATCAAGGAGCATCCGGTCATGCTGAACCGCGCCCCCACGCTCCACAGGCTGGGCATCCAGGCGTTTGAGCCAATCCTTGTGGAAGGCAAGGCGATCAAGCTGCATCCGCTGGTATGTACGGCGTTTAACGCGGACTTTGACGGCGACCAGATGGCGGTGCATCTGCCGCTGTCCGTGGAAGCGCAGGCGGAGTGCCGATTCCTGCTGCTTTCCCCGAACAACCTGCTCAAGCCGTCGGACGGCGGCCCTGTGGCGGTTCCGTCCCAGGACATGGTGCTGGGCATTTACTACCTGACCCAGGAGAGGCCGGGCGCATTGGGAGAAGGGAAGTTTTTCAAGAGCGTCAACGAGGCGATCCTCGCTTATGAGAACGAGGCATTGACGCTCCATGCGCGGATCTCGGTGCGCGTTTCCAAGGCGCTGCCGGACGGCGGCGTGGTCACAGGGAACGTGGAGTCCACACTCGGAAGGTTCATCTTCAACGAGATCCTGCCGCAGGACTTAGGCTTCGTGGAGCGCAAGACGCCGGAAGACGCCCTCAAGCTGGAAATTGATTTCCACGTTGGGAAGAAGGGCCTAAAGCAGATCCTGGAGAAAGTCATCAACATCCATGGCGCGACGCGGACGGCGGAAGTGCTGGACGACATCAAGGCTATGGGTTACAAATATTCGACCCGCGCGGCCATGACGGTATCGATCTCCGACATGACTGTCCCGGCGAAGAAGCCGATGCTGATCAAGAACGCGCAGGATACGGTGGATAAGATCTCGCGGAACTACAAGCGCGGCCTGATCACGGAGGAAGAGCGTTACAAGGAAGTCGTGGAGACCTGGAAGGAAACGGACGATATCCTGACCAAGGAGCTGCTGGACGGCCTGGATAAGTATAACAATATCTATATGATGGCGGACTCCGGGGCGCGAGGCTCGGATAAGCAGATCAAGCAGCTTGCGGGGATGCGAGGCCTGATGGCGGACACGACCGGGCGGACGATCGAGCTGCCGATCAAGTCGAATTTCCGCGAGGGCCTGGACGTACTGGAATACTTCATGTCCGCGCACGGCGCGCGGAAGGGCCTTTCGGACACGGCCCTGCGGACGGCGGACTCCGGCTACCTGACCAGGCGTCTGGTGGACGTGTCGCAGGAGCTGATCATCCGCGATACGGATTGCAGCAAGGAGAAGGATATCCCCGGGATGTACGTCAAGGCGTTCATGGACGGCAGGGAAGAGATCGAGAGCCTGGAAGAGCGGATCACGGGACGTTTTTCCTGCGAGACGATCTGCGACGCGGAGGGGAACGTGATCGTGAAGGCGAACCACATGATCACGCCGAAGCGCGCCGCGCTTGTAATGTCCAAGGGCGTGGATGAGAACGGGCAGCCGCTCAAGCGGGTGAAGATCCGCACGGTGCTGACCTGCCGTTTGCATAACGGGATCTGCGCGAAATGCTACGGCGCGAACATGGCGACGGGCCAGGCGGTCCAGGTAGGGGAATCCGTAGGCATCATCGCGGCGCAGTCGATCGGCGAGCCGGGCACGCAGCTTACGATGCGTACCTTCCATACGGGCGGCGTTGCCGGGAACGACATCACGCAGGGTCTTCCGCGTGTCGAGGAGCTGTTTGAGGCGCGCAAACCGAAGGGCCTTGCGATCATCACGGAGTTTGCGGGCATCGCGACGATCAAGGACACGAAGAAAAAACGCGAGATCATCGTGACGAACGAGGAGACCGGGGAGATGAAGGCGTACCTGATCCCGTACGGCTCCAGGATCAAAGTCACGGACGGCGCGGTCCTGGAGGCCGGGGACGAGCTGACGGAAGGGAGCGTCAACCCCCATGACATCCTGCGGATCAAAGGCGTCCGCGCCGTGCAGGATTACATGATCCAGGAAGTGCAGCACGTTTACCGTTTACAGGGCGTGGAGATCAACGACAAGCACATCGAGGTGATCGTGCGGCAGATGCTGAAGAAGATTCGCATCGAGAATAACGGGGATTCCAATTTCCTGCCGGGGACGCTTGTCGATATCCTGGAATATGAGGACACGAACGAGCGGCTGAAGGAAGAAGGCAAGGAACCGGCGGAAGGGAAGCAGGTGATGCTCGGGATCACGAAGGCGTCGCTCGCGACGAATTCCTTCTTGTCCGCGGCGTCCTTCCAGGAGACGACGAAGGTGCTGACGGAAGCGGCGATCAAGGGCAAGGTGGATCCGCTGATCGGCTTGAAGGAGAACGTCATTATCGGCAAGCTGATCCCGGCCGGGACGGGCATGAAGCGTTACCGCAATATCCACCTTTCGACAGACATCAGCGCGTCGGACGAGATCTGCTTTGACGACGGGATCATGGACTTCCCTTATCCGCAGGACGGGGAAAGCCCGGCTGACGCGCCGGAGGGCGTTGCCAGCCTGGATGAGGATGCGGACGCCGGATGGGGGCCAGAGGATGGCGAGGACGCTGACCTGGCTCTGGAAGACGGCGACATGGAAGATCTTGACATGGCGGACGATCTGGACGATGAGTTTGATGTAGAAGATAATGCGGAAGATGAGTTTGACGCAGAAGACGATGTAGAAGATGAGTTTGACGCGTCGGACGATATGGACGCAGAGTTTGATGCGGAAGATGATCTTGATGCGTCGGATGACGAGGATACTGATCTTGATGCAGAAGACGGCCTTGACGCGGGAGATGGCCTTGACGCAGAAGACGGCGCGGAGGATGAGTTTGACGCGGATGACGGCGCGGAGGAAGATGCTGCTTTGGAAGGCTCCTTAGAGGAAGAGCCGGAAGACGGCGCGGATCCGGATGGAGAAGAAAGTTAGTAACAGTTTGGCCCGGAAGCGGGAAGTACCATGGGAGCGGAGGCTGCGGCGCGAGAGCGCGGCAGCCTTGTTTCTGTTTGGCCAGGTGCGGCGGCGTCCTGCCGCAAGAACGCTATGACGAAATGCGCGGCAGCCCTGCTTTCTCTGTTTGGCCAGATGTAACGCTTTGCAAGGATGCGCAGAAATTATTGGACGGCGTCATACCCGGCGTCGTACAGCAGGTGGTTTAAGTCCAGGATGGACAACTTGCGTTGGAGCGCGAAGATGATGACGCTGTCCCGTTCATTCCGAGGGTAGAGCATGGGATATCCGGTGGATTTTAAGAGCTGCTGGGTTTCCTCGAACCCCAAGGACATTCCAAAGCAAAGGGCGAGCGCCTTGTCCCGGGAGGGACGTTTTGCCCCGGATAAGATCTGATAGCAATATGTACGGTCAAGGCCGGAAGATTGGATGCATTCGCTGGGAGAGATGCCTTTTTGGCGGAATAAGTCGCTGAAATAGGAATGGAGCGGGCGCGCCGAGAAATTTTCCTGCTCTTGGGACAGATAGGAATCCACATCGCGGGATTGCTTTAGTACATTTAGCAGTTCGTCGGTAGATTTTTTCATGATCATGCTCCCTGGTGGTAAATTTGCGGCAATTGTTTTCTGCCATATACAGGTATCATAAAACTTATTGGGAAGCTGCGCAACAGGGAAATCGGAGAAACAGGGAAAAGAAAGCAACAGGACAGCCGCAAGGCTGAGCGACCGTGAAAGGCGGGGCGTATGGATGGGGATTCGGTTCACATGGAATATATTGAAAATACATATGAGGAGCTGACGCCGCTTGGGGACGGGGCGGACGTCATGCTCGTAAAGCACAAAGGGAGCGGGAGGATCGCGGTAAAAAAGCGGATCCCCCGGGAAAGCGTTGGGATCTACCGCACGCTGCGCGTATCGCGCAATCCGAACCTCGCCCGGGTTTACGATGTGTGCCGGGATGGGAGCGGGTGCGTCGCGATCGAAGAATTTATTAGCGGGGAGACGCTGCGCGAGAAGCTGGAACAGGGCGCGCTGACGGAGCGGGAGGTTTTCCGTTACGCATATGGGATCTTGAATGCCCTGGGGGAAATCCATAAGCAGAATATCATCCATCGGGACGTCAAGCCGGAAAATATCATGATCTCATCGGACGGCGTGGCAAAGCTGATTGATTTTGGCATCGCCAGGGGAAGGAAAGAGCATCAGGGGCGGGATACCGAGATACTTGGGACGGCCGGATATGCCGCGCCGGAACAGTATGGGATATGCCAAACGGGCGGCACGGCGGATCTGTATGCGTTTGGGGTCGTGCTGAATGAGATGCTTACCGGGAAAATGCCGGGAGAACGGGAAGCCGCAGACGCGCGCCTGCGGGAAGTAGTGAAAAAGTGCGTCCAGATCGACCCGGCGAACCGATATCAGGAAGCGCGGCAGATCTGCCGGGACTTAGAATGCGCGGAAAGAGCAGGAGGAAAGCAGCGGCGCGACCGTGGAGAGAGAATGCCTGACGGGGCTGCGGCAGGGAAGGCGGAAGAAACAGGCGGCAGGGAAGAGAAGGAAGATCTTTCCGTGATCCCGGGATTCCGCAGCGGGGTAACGTGGAAAAAGAGACTGGCTTGCTGCGGCTACGTGCTTATGATATTGGTGTCGGCTGTGTCGGTGATGGAAGCGTTCCCGAATCTTCAGGCGGTATTCCTGGAGGCCGTGGCCGTATCGCTGTACGTCTGGTCGGCTTTTTTGGCGGCAAGCAATTTTGGGAGATGGGACAGAAAGGTGTTCCCTTTTACGATATTGCCAAAAGAACTCAAGGTGGCGGCGCGGGTGGCGATCTGCATTCTGCTCATGTACGACGGGTTCCTGCTGGAACGGTATGTGAAGGTCACGCTGCTGCATTTGCCCGCGGCATGAGATCGGATGGCAGAGGATGAAAAAGATATGTTGTATTACGGTATAAAAGCTGCGTTTGCCCGCGGCATGAGATCCGATGGCAAGGCGCTTGAAAAGTGTATGCTGGCGGCATACCAAAAAAGGGAAGGTTTCGGATAAAATAGGACTGTCCGAAGCCTTCTCTTTTTGCATAGAGCCTTTCCGGGGCCGCTGCGTCACATTCGGACGATGAGCTTGGCAATCTCCAGAATCAGATTCTGCTGATCCGCGGAGGCAGAAGAAAGGAGCTGCAGCCAGAGTTTTTCATTTGCGGACGGGGAAGGGGCGATCGAGTCTGACAGCAGATAGTCTAAGGATATGGAAAGGACATTCGCCAGATCCACCAGTTTCGCGAGGGTAAGGGTGCGTTCCCCGCGTTCGATATAGCCTATGTAGGTTGTGGACACGTTCAGCTTCTCTGCAAGCTGTTCCTGCGTGAGATTCTGTCTTACGCGTTCTTCACGGATGCGTTTTCCGAGTGCGGTACGGTTCATGGTTATGCTGCTCCTTGATCCTTGGGAAATGTGGTTTGCGCTACATTCTTATTGTACGCATAAGCCATGAAAATATTAACAAACTATCAGTTGCGCAAATATTAACTAATAGTTTGCAAAATGAGGAAGGGTGTGCTATACTGGATAAAACGATTGAGATAGGGAGGAAAGCAAGATGACAAATGAGACGAAGCAATGCAAGTATTGCCAGACGGAGATTCCGAAAAAGGCGAAAGTATGCCCCAATTGCAGGAAAAAGCAGAATGGGATCGTGAAGTGGGTGGTTTTGGCGGTGGTTGTCCTGGCGGTGATCGGCGCGGCGGTCGGCGGGAAAGGCGACGATGAGCCGCAAAAGGTGGACAACAGTGTAAGCAGCGGCAATTTGGATACGCAAAAGGCGGAAGAAAGCCAGGGGACGGCGCAGGACGAGGCAGGAGATCAGGAAATCGGGGATGGCGCAGAGGCGCAGGAAACGGAAGACGCCGCAGAAAGCCAGGAAGCCGAAAACGGCGCAGGGGCGCAGGAAGCAGAAGACGCCGCAGAGAGCCAGGAGCCAGAGGAAACGCTTTTTGGAATAGGGGAAACGGCGGAGTTAAACGGCGTTCGCGTCACATTGACAAATTATGAGGAAAGCGCCGGAAGCGAATACAATAAACCGTCGGATGGGAATGTGTTTGTCTTGGCGGAGTTTGAGATACAGAACGATACGCAGGCGGACCTGGCGGTCAGCAGCATGCTGAGCTTTGAGGCGTATGCGGACGACTACGCCTTGAATTATTCTCTTGGGGCACTGCTGGAAAAAGGAGAATCCGGCCAGTTGGACGGGACAGTGGCCGCAGGGAAGAAGATGCGGGGATGGATCGGATATGAAGCCCCTGCGGATTGGAAGGCGCTGGAGCTGCGCTTTACAGATAACGTATGGAACGACAGCAAGTTTAAATTTGAGATAAAGAAATAACGAGGCGTCCGCTTGGCTGCAGGCCCCGGGGAAATCCATGCGCAGGGTTTCCGCGGGGCCTGCGGCAGTTTGGCCCAGGACTTTGCGCTTGCTGCAAAGTCCGTAAGAACGTGTAAATTTTGCCGAGTGGGAATCCGGCTCTTTGCCGAAGGCAAATTTTAAATGAGCCGGATTCCGTAACTGTGAAGCCGGAAGGCTGAACTGTTAGGAAAGGCTGAACTGTTGCTGACTTGCAATCCGAAATTCCAGTGAAGAAGTAAATTCCACCGGGCTTTAAAATTTGGCGTATTTTATATATTTT
>CANQTH010000103.1 GCA_947626795.1 uncultured Lachnospiraceae bacterium | reverse complement strand
GCCGCGCGAGGCGTGGAAAGCGTCGGATGGATGGACGCGGCATGGAAAGCGAAAGCGTCGGATGGCCGCGCGGGGCAAAGAAAGAGCCGGATGGCTGCGCGGTGAGGAAAGTGCCAGATGGCTGGATGAGGGTGGAAAGCATCGGATGGCCGCACAGCGATAGAGAAAGGTGGAGGGAAGGATGAAAAGTACGGGTGTGTTGCTGCGCGAATTGGAAGCGCATGAGCATGACGGGAGGCTGGCGGAGATCTATGTAGACCCGGGGATCGTGGATAGCCAGAACAGGCGTTACCAGGCTGCGCTCCGCAAGTATGAGGAATTGTACGGCGCGGGAGAAGTGGAGATCTACAGCGCGCCGGGCAGGAGCGAGGTGGGCGGCAATCATACCGACCATCAGCATGGGGAGGTGCTGGCGGCGTCCATCAACCTGGACGCGATCGCCGTCGTCGGAAAGACGGAGGGAACGACGGTCCAGCTTTTGTCGGAAGGGTATCCCAGGATCGTTGCGGATCTTTCCGACCTGGGGAAGAAGGACGAGGAGGAAGGGACTTCCGCCGGGCTGATCCGCGGCGTGGCGCATGGGCTTTTGAAAAACGGGCATAAGATCGGCGGGTTCCGGGCGTATGTCACGAGCGACGTGTTGAACGGCGCGGGCATGTCAAGCTCGGCGGCGTTCGAAGTCTTGGTGGGGACGGTTTTTTCGGGGCTTTACAATGGGATGGCGATAAGCCCGGTGGAGATCGCGCAGGCGGCGCAGTATGCGGAAAATGTGTATTTTGGGAAGCCGAGCGGCCTGATGGATCAGATGGCCTGCTCAGTCGGCGGCTTGATCCATATTGATTTTGCGGATCAGGACGATCCGATCGTGGAACAGGTGGGCGTGGATTTTGGCGCGTACGGCCACAGCTTATGCATCACGGATACGAAAGGCTCTCACGCGGACTTGACGGACGACTATGCGCAGATCCCGCGGGAGATGAAGAAAGTGGCGGAGTTCTTTGGGAAAGGTTTCTTGCGCGAGGTGGACGGGCAGGAATTTTTCCGAAGGATCGCGGAGGTTCGGGAAACGTGCGGCGACCGCGCGACGCTGCGCGCGCTGCATTTCTTTGAGGAGGACAAGCGTGTGGGGCGCGAGGCCGACGCGCTGAGCCGGGGGGATTTCGCCGGGTTTTTGCAGGCGGTGAAGGAGTCCGGGGATTCTTCTTTTAAATATCTGCAGAATATTTACACGAACAGGGACGTGCAGAACCAGAGCGTATCGATCGGGCTTGCGGTGAGCGACAGCATCCTGCCGGGGCATGGGGTAAGCCGCGTGCATGGCGGCGGGTTCGCCGGGACGATCCAGGCGTTCGTGGAGGACGGATTTGTCGGGGAGTACCGAAAGGCGATGGACGGCGTATACGGGGAAGGCTCCTGCCATGTGCTGAAGGTGCGCCCGTTCGGCGGGATTTTGGTAATGTAAGGGCATGGATAAAAGGTGCGTCCATCCGGCGGGATTTTGGTAATGTAAGGGCATGGATAAAAGGTGCGCCCGTTCGGCGGGATTTTGGTGATGTAAGGGCATGGATAAAAAGAGATAACAGGAAGGCTGAGCTGTTGCAAAAAGAAAGGAAGAAGCATTTGGCGGGGTCATCAGATGGGAGAATTATTAGAGGTTAAGGAAGCGGAAGAAAAGGTGATCTTGGTCGGCGTGAGCCTGCAGGAGGGCGACGACGCGGAAGATTCGTTGGAGGAATTGGAGGAACTCGCCCAGACGGCGGGCGCGCAGGTCGTCGGCACGATCATCCAGAAGCGGGAAGGCATACACCCGGGAACGTATGTCGGGACCGGGAAGCTGCAGGAGATCCGCCAGATGGCGTTGGAAACGGATGCGGACGGCATTATCTGCGACGACGAGCTGTCCCCGGCGCAGCTTCGGAATATGCGAGACGCGCTGGAGATGAAGGTCATGGACCGGACGCTCCTCATATTAGATATTTTTGCGTCCAGGGCGTCCACGAGCGAGGGGAAGATCCAGGTGGAGCTTGCCCAGCTAAAGTACCGGATGAGCCGCCTGCAGGGGCTTGGCACGGCGCTTTCCAGGCTGGGGGGCGGCATCGGGACGCGCGGGCCGGGGGAAAAGAAATTGGAGATGGACCGGCGGCTGATCAAGGATCGGATCTCGCAGCTGAAGCATGAGTTGGAGCAGGTGAAGCAGCACCGGGAAGTGACGAGGCTGCAGCGCGGGCGCAGCCAGATCAAGGTGGCGGCGATCGTAGGCTACACGAACGCGGGGAAGTCCACGCTGCTGAACCGCCTGACGGACGCGGGCGTGCTGGAAGAGGATAAGCTCTTTGCGACGCTGGATCCGACGACGCGCAATCTGCGGCTGGAAAGCGGACAGGAGATCCTGCTGACGGATACCGTGGGATTCATCCGCAAGCTGCCGCACCATTTGATCGAGGCGTTCAAAAGCACGCTGGAGGAGGCGAAGCACGCGGACATTATCCTCCATGTGGTGGACGCGTCTAACCCGCAGCGGGAAAAGCAGATGCACATCGTGTACGAGACGTTGGGGAACTTAGGGGTTTCCGGGAAGAAGACGGTCACGCTGTTTAACAAGCAGGATAAGCTGGAGGAGGAAGAAAACGTCCAGGATCTCAGGGCGGATCGGACGATTAAGATTTCCGCGAAGACAGGGGAAGGCTTAGAGGAGCTGAAAGAGGCGCTGGAGGCCATCCTGCGGGAGGATAAGCGGCTTTTGGAAGGAGTGTTCCCGTATGAGCAGGGCGGGCAGCTCGCCCTCATACGGAAAAACGGGGAATTGCTGGCGGAAGAGTACCGCGGGGACGGGATTTATGTCAAGGCGTTCGTCCCGGCGGAAATGTACCATAAATTGGAAGGGAAGATGCTGGGACAAAGTTAGAAGAGGCGCGTAACCGTTCAGCCCAGGACGTTGCGCTTACTGCAAAGGCTGAACGGTTGCGCGCCCTTTACCAGCGGAGCAGGGCGGCCTCCAGGTAAGGGGGCTTCGCCCCATCACACGAAAAATACGAGCCCCTTACCAGCGGAGCAGGGCGGCCCCCCAGGTAAGCCCGGCGCCAAAACCGGAGAACAGCAGGAGATCCCCTTCGGAAAGCATTCCGGCCCGATGGACTTCGTCCAATAAGATCGGGATGCTTGCGGCGGAAGTGTTGCCGCGGCTTTCTACGTTCATCGGGAATTTTTCCAGCGGGAGCTTAAGCTTTTGCGCGATGGAGGAGATGATCCTGGAATTTGCCTGGTGCAGCAGGTAGTAAGAAACGTCCCCGGCGTCCACGCCTGCGGCCTGCAGGAGGGATTGGATGCATTCCGGGACTTTTTTTACGGCAAATTGAAAGACTTTCCGTCCGTCCATATGCAGGCAGCCCGGGCTGGCGTCCGCGTGAAAGAAGGGGCTGCCGCAGGCGCGGCCCCTGCAGGATAAGATGTCGCCGCCAGAGCCGTCGGATCCCTGCAGCCCGGCGATCATGCCGTCCGGGGCGGCTTTCACTACGGCGGCTCCCGCGCCGTCCCCGAACAGGACGCAGGTGGAGCGGTCGTGCCAGTCGACGATCTTGGAAAGCGTTTCCACGCCGATGAGCAGGGCCGTCCGGAAGATCCCGGCCTGGAAATAAGCGTCAGCCGTATTGAGGGCGAACAGGAAGCCCGAGCAGGCCGCGTTTAAGTCAAAGGCCGCCGCGTTGCAGGTGCCCAGCTCCCTTTGCACCAGGCAGGCCGTGCTTGGCGTGATAAAGTCGGAAGAGACGGTCGAGACGAGGATCAGATCCAGGTCCTGCGGGAGAAGCCCGGAGTCTTCCAGGGCCGCTTTCGCGGCGGACACGGCCATGGACACGGTCGTTTCGGATTCGGAAGAGACGAGGCGGCGCTCCCGGATCCCGGTACGGCTCCAGATCCATTCGTCGCTGGTGTCCACGAAGGAGGACAGCGCGTCGTTTGTTACGATTTTATCGGGAAGACAGCTTCCCGTCCCAATAATTTTTGCTCTCATAGGATATCTCGCTTTCCATTAGTTTGACAATCAAAATATATCTTAACTATAAGCGCAAGGAGGAAATTTGTCAATGAAAACTTTGCGCTTGCCGCAAAGTTCATAGAAGTACGGAAGTTCAGCCAAGAGGGAATCGGCTCTCGCCGAAGGCGGTCTGGAACAGGAAAAAGACAGGTAATTAGAAACCAATGGGGCGGATGACGCTGTCCGCTCGCCGAAGGCGGTCTGGAATGGGAAAAGACAGGTAACTAGAAACCAATGGGACGGATAACGCTGTCCGCTCGCCGAAGGCGGTCTGGAATGGGAAAAGACAGGTAACTAGAAACCAATGGGGCGGATAACGCTGTCCGCTCGCCGAAGGCGGTCTGGAATGGAAAAAGACAGGAGGAAAGGACATGGGAGAGAGAGGATGTCCGGTGGAGATCCGGCGGTGCGTCAGGGAAGACGCGGCGGCGGTAGGGGCATTTTACGATGAGGTCGTGAAGGAACTTTGCGACCATGTCAATTATCCGAAATGGATGTATAAGAAGTACCCGGCGGAAAGCTCCGCGCGGGAGATGATCGAGGCGGGCTGCCAGTTCGCGTGCGTGCGGGACGGCGAGGTGGTCGGCGCGTTCGTCCTGAACGAGGATCCGCAGGGCGCGTATGAGAACGTCGCCTGGGGATGCAGCCTGGAGCGCGGGGAATATCTGGCGTGCCACGCGGTCGCGTCTTCGGCGCGTCTCCGCCGCGCGGGCATCGGCAGGCAGATCGTGGAATATTGCAAGGCGTATGCGAAGGAGCATGGGTACCGCGCGATCCGGCTGGACGTCGTCCCGGAAAATTTTCCGGCCAGGAATCTGTATGAAACGTGCGGTTTCCGCTATGTGGGGGATGCGGATCTGGAGCGGGGGATCGAGGGGATCCCGCTGTTTTCCATGTATGAGATGAACTTGTAGGGCAGCAGTTCAGCTCAGGACTTTGCACTTATTGTTCCGGCGGCGCATACTATAAAAGAAAAAGCGTGGAGGGGACATGGCTGTTACGATCATATTGGACGCCGGGCATGGGGGCTACGATAACGGGGCGTCCTACCAGGGCCGGAAAGAAAAGGATGATACGTTGGAAGTGACGCTCGCGGTCGGGCAAAAATTACAGGAGGCGGGTTACGACGTGCTTTATACGAGGACGGAGGACCGCTACGATTCGCCGTATGAAAAGGCGCAGATTGCAAACCGTTTCGGGGCGGATTATTTTATCTCGTTCCATCGCAATTCCGGGGAGGAACCCAATACGTACAAAGGGACGCAGGCGTTGGTTTACGCTGCGGATACGGAGGCCGCGAGGCTGGGGAAGGCTATCAACGACAGACTGGCGGAGATGGGCTTTTTTGATCTGGGATTGGAAGAACGCCCGGGGCTTGTGGTGCTTCGCAGGACCAGGATGCCAGCCGTCCTGATGGAGCTTGGCTTTATCAATCATGAAGAGGATAACGAGCGGTTCAGCGCGCAGTTCGACGAAATGACGGACGCCATCGTGGAAGGCGTGAAAAGCGCGATCCCACTGGACGGGGAGGAGGGCGCAAGATTTGGCGTTCAGGCGGGGCTGTTCCGCGACGAGGCCAACGCCGCGTATCTCCAGGAGCAGTTGGAGGGCCAGGGATACGTCGCGTCCGTCGTCTGGCAAGACCCGTACTATGCCGTCGTCGTCGGGCGGGAAGCGTCGCTGGAGGACGCGTTGGAGCTGCAAAGCCAGCTTAGGTGGGACGGATACGACACGTTGGTCGTCAGCCTCTGAATCGGGGAAAGCGTAATGGTTACAAAATAGCCGTGTTCTTTTGAGAGAGCGGCTATTTTTTCTTGGTTGGCCTTGTTGCGTCCATGTGTGAAAAAACGTAGACAAAAAAGTAAAATGCGCACCTCGCGGAGAAGAAAGGAATTGCTTCGCGCCCGGATCTTTGTTTTCCGTTCCCGGACTCTGCTTCCAGTTTCCAGAAAAAGGAACTCTTGATAGAGTTTGACAGAACAACTGTTGGTTTATAACCGTTTGCGGAAAGATGTAAAATTTTGGCAGATGGAGGGAAGATATGCCAGATATATACGTAGGAGAACGGATTCGGGAATTACGGGAAACACAGCAGTATACAAGAGAGGCATTTGCGGAGAAGGCAGAGATATCAGCAAAGTTTTTGTATGAGATTGAGATGGGCAGGAAAGGCTTTTCCGCGGACACGCTTAGCAGGATATCAAAGGCGTTGTCGGTAAGCTGCGATTATATCATGTTTGGGGAGAAGGCGGAGAACCACGGGAGCGAGAAGATCATAGGAGTGTTGGAATCTTTGAAGCCGACGCAGGTAATCCAGATCCAGCGCATATTGAAGACATTGTACGAAATATGTGACAGCTTGTAAAGACGGGAAGGCGCGATGCAAAAAGGGCAGGGCAGGAAAAGGTGCCGCTGCCTTTCTTTGTGGTGCGCGAAAAAGAGTGGGATTGTGACAGGATTCTGTTCATTCTAACCAGATTCAAACCATTCTAATCGGATTCAAACCATTCTAATCAGATTCAAACCATTCTAACCAGATTCAAACCATTCTAATCAGATTCAAACCATTCTAACCAGATTCGTGGGATCGGTTTTCCTTGTATTGTGAAATTTTTCGGGGTATAATAAGGGCAAACATGAGGAGGGGGATGTCAGGATGGAAGACAGGGACGGCAAGCTTGCGGCTATGGCGGGGCAGGAAGGCGCATGGGAGACGCTTAGCATCGCGAACGATTTTTTGTTCGGGAAGGTCATGCAGG
>CANQTH010000102.1 GCA_947626795.1 uncultured Lachnospiraceae bacterium | reverse complement strand
TCACGCAGAGCCGCCTCCCCGGCGCGCCTCTGCCTTATCACGCAACGCCCTTCCGCACATACAACACCCCCTGCCTCGCGCAGAGCCGCCTCCCCGGCGCGCCTCTGCCTTATCACGCAACGCCTTTCCGCACATACAACACCCCCTGCCTCACGCAGAGCCGCCTCCCCGGCGCGCCTTCGCCCTATCCTGCAATCCCCTGCCGCGCTTTCGCCCGCAAAAAACTGTGCATATACCGTATATAACTATATATACAGTATATGCACAGCTATGTCAAGAAAAACTTTTCTTTTTTTTATATTTCAGGCCATCGTTTCTTCCACTTTCCGAAACAACCGCCTTGCATTTTCCCGGGTCGCCTCGGCGACTTC
Source organism: uncultured Lachnospiraceae bacterium (assembly GCA_947626795.1). Classification (GTDB taxonomy): domain Bacteria; phylum Bacillota; class Clostridia; order Lachnospirales; family Lachnospiraceae; genus Petralouisia. The sequence continues at coordinate 6,611 of CANQTH010000102.1, read as the reverse complement.
TTCCAGGGAGATTCCCCGGATACGCGCGATCTCCTCCGCCACATAAGGCAGGTTCAGTGAAGAGTTCCGCTTCCCCCGGTTCGGCTCCGGCGACAGGTACGGGCTGTCCGTCTCCAAAAGAATCCGATCCAACGGGACTTCCCTGGCCACCTCTTTTACCTTTTTCGCGTTCCGGAATGTGACGACCCCGCCGATCCCGATATAATAGCCCATTCGCAAATATGCTTCCGCCATTTCCAGCGAATAGGAAAAGCAATGCACGACGCCGGGAATCTGCTCCGCATGGTTCTCTTCCATGAGCCTTATGGTATCTTCCGCCGCATCACGGGAATGGATGATGACCGGAAGCCCCACCTCCCTGGCGACTTCCAACTGCCGGATGAACCACTCCTTCTGCCTCTGCCTTGCTCCGGCGTCTTTCTCCCAGTAATAGTCCAGCCCGATCTCTCCGATCGCCACGATCTTCGGAAGCTGGCTCTTTTCCCAGATCCAGTCGCAGACGTCCTCGCCTAAGCCCTCGATCTCGCTCGGATGTATCCCGACCGCCCCATAGACGAACTGATATTTTTTCGTCAGGGCGAGCGTCTTTTGGCAGCCCTCAAACGTCGATCCTACGTTCACCACTGTCTCGATCCCCTGCTTTTGCATGGCGGCGAGCAAGGCGTCCCGGTCGCCGTCAAACTGCTTGTCGTCGTAATGAGCATGGCTCTCAAATATCTTCATCGCCGCATCCGTCCTTCCTCCCGCGCTTTTCCGCAGATCCCCGCGCCGCACCCGCGTTCCTTAGCAGATCTCCGCGCCGTGCGGCATCTCTTTTTCCGGCACGACCAGGGCCAGCACCCCGTCCGCGTCTTCCGCGCACAGCAGCATGCCTTCGGAAAGGACGCCCGCCAGCTTCGCGGGTTTTAAGTTCACCAAGACCATCACCTTTTTCCCCACCATCTCTTCCGGGGAATAGTATTTCCGAATGCCGGACACGATCTGCTTCACCTGGCTTCCGATGCGCACCTGGGAGCAGAGCAGCTTTTTCGACTTTGCGACCGCCTCGCAGGCGATGATCTCCCCCACCTGGAACTGCATCTTTTCAAAATCGCCGTACTCGATCTCTTCTTTCGGCTCAAGGTCGATCCCCGGCGTCCCTTCTTCCTCGTCCTGGCCGCCTTCCTCCGCCGGATGCATCTTTTCCACCTTGTCAAACACGTCCTCAAGCTTCATTCGCTCAAAGAGGATCTCCGGCTCCGGCGTCACCTTCGTCCCGCTCGCATAATGCCCGAACGCGCCAAGCTCCTCAAACGGGATCTCCTCCGCGTTGAGCTGGGCGAGGATCTTCTCCGACGTCTTCGGCATAAAACTCTTCAACAAAGTCGCGCCGATGCTGATGCTCTCCACCAGGTTATACAGAACGGTCGCGAGCCTCGGCTTGGACGCCTCTTCCTTCGCCAGGATCCAGGGCGTCGTCTCGTCGATGTACTTGTTGCACCGCTTGAACAAGTTGATGATCTCCGTAAGGGCGTCCGCGACGCGCAGCTCATCCATTTTCGCCGTCACGGCCGCCGCCGCGCCCGTCGCCACGCGTTTTAAGTCCTCGTCCACTTCGCCGCTCACCTTCGTGTCCGTCACTTCGCCGCCAAAATATTTATTGCTCATGGAGATCGTGCGGTTGACGAGGTTCCCCAGCGTATTCGCCAGATCGGAATTGCGCCGTTCCGTCACCAGCTCCCAGGAGATCACGCCGTCGTTGTCAAACGGCATCTCATGGAGCAGGAAATACCGGACGGCGTCCACGCCGAACACTTCCACCAGCTCATCCGCATAAAGCACGTTGCCCCGCGACTTGCTCATTTTCCCGTCTCCCTGCAGCAGCCACGGATGCCCGAACACCTGCTTGGGCAGCGGCAGATCCAGCGCCATGAGGAAGATCGGCCAGTAGATCGTATGGAAACGGATGATGTCCTTGCCGATCAGATGCAGGTCCGCAGGCCAGTTCTTCTGGAAAAGCGCACTGGAATCGCCGTCCGCGTCGTACCCAATCTTCGTAATATAGTTGCTGAGCGCGTCCAGCCAGACGTAAACTACGTGCTTCGGGTCAAAATCCACCGGGATTCCCCAGCTAAAAGACGTCCTGGACACGCAAAGATCCTGAAGCCCCGGCAGCAGGAAATTGTTCATCATCTCATTTTTCCGCGATACCGGCTGGATGAAATCCGGATGCGTGTTGATATGCTCGATCAGGCGGTCGGCATATTTGCTCATCCGGAAGAAATACGCCTCTTCCTTCGCCGGGCGCACTTCCCGCCCGCAGTCCGGACATTTCCCATCCACAAGCTGCGCCTCCGTCCAGAACGACTCGCACGGCGTGCAATACAGCCCTTCATACGCCCCTTTATAAATATCGCCCTGGTCGTAAAGCTTCTTGAAGATCTTCGCGACCTGCCGCTCATGATCTTTGTCCGTCGTCCGCACAAAATTGTCATAAGAAGAATCCATCAAGTCCCAGATCTCCTTCACCTGCCCGGAGACGCGATCCACGTATTCCTTCGGCGTGATGCCCGCCTCTTCCGCTTTTTCCTGGATCTTCTGCCCATGCTCGTCCGTCCCCGTCTGGAAATAAACGTCGTATCCCTCCTGCCGCTTGAACCGCGCGATGCTGTCCGCCAGCACGATCTCATACGTATTGCCGATATGGGGCTTGCCGGACGTATAGGCGATCGCCGTCGTCATATAAAATTTCCCTTTTTCACATTTCGTACACATAAACTAAGCCTCCTCACATCAAAGGGCGGTCACTCCCCCGTCTCTCCTTCGCCTTCTTCCGCAGGGGTTCCCTCTGCGGAGGCCTCTTCCGTCAACGCCTCTTCCTCAAAGGCTTCCTCCAGGGCTTCCGCAGGCGCTGCCGCCTCCGCTTCCTCTTCCGCCTGTTCCGGCGCAGGCTCGCATTTTGCCCCGCATCTCTTGCAGAAAAGGGCGTCCTGATCTATCGACGCGCCGCACGACGGGCATTTCCGCTCCCCTTTCTTCCGGGAAATCTCATCCTTCAGCTTCTCGATCTCGCCAAAAGCCTCCGTGATCAGCCCAATCTCCTCAAAGAACGGCTCGGCGTCCTGCTTATGAAGTTCATAATACTGCTTCCCGATCTCCATATATTGCTTCTGGATCAGGTCTTCTTTCTTCTTTACCTCCAGGTTCAGCTTCGCGATCTCCGTAAAGCCCTTTACTTTTTGGGACACTTCCTTTCCCGTCCCTGTGATCGTCTCTCCTAATTCTGAAAAAAACGTCATGGCTCTCCCTCCTTATCTTCATGGCAACCGAAAGCCCGCAGCGCGCGCTCCCATTGCTTTTATACATTCTACCGTATGCAGATATAGACCACATATGCGACGTAAACCGCGATCATTACGATCCCCTGCAGGCGGTTCAGCCGCTTTTTCGGCCATGCGAACGCCCACACAAGGACGCTCACCACCACTAAGATTATATCATCGATCAGATTTTCATTCAAGACCACCATTGGGCTGACCGTCCCCGCGATCCCAAGCACGAGAAGGATATTGAACAGGTTCGACCCGATGACGTTCCCAAGCGCCATGTCCGTCTCTCCCTTCTTCGCCGCCACCAGGGAAGTCACCAGCTCCGGCAGGGACGTCCCGCACGCCACGATGGTAAGCCCGATCAGCGTCTGGCTCAAGCCGAATGCCGCCGCGATGGCAGACGCGGAATCCACGACGAGATCCCCGCCGACCACGATCGCCGCAAGGCCGCCGAAAATATACACGGCGCACTGCCAGCCCTTTAACGCCTCAATTTCCTCCTCCGCGTCGTTTGCCCGCGCCTTTCTCGCTTCCGACACCATCCAGACCAGGAACGCCGCGAAAATGACAAGCAAGATCAAGCCGTCCAGCCTCCCGATGCTCATTCCCATATATCCCAGACCCAGCAGCAGGACGGCCGCCAAGATCGACAGCGGGAACTCCCGCTTCATCGTAGACGCCTTCACCGCAAGCGGGGCGAACGCGGCGCACGCGCCGCAGACGATCAGCAAATTAAAAAGATTCGACCCGATGACGTTGCTGATCGCCATGGTATTACTGCCCTTCAAGGACGCGGCGATGCTGACGGCGCACTCCGGCGCGCTCGTCCCCATGGCGACGATCGTCATGCCTATGATCATCGAGGGGACGCGCAGCTTTTTCGCCACGCTCGCGCTCCCGTCCACGAAAAAATCCGCCCCCTTGATCAGCAGGACAAATCCCACGACTAACAACACATAATCCATCTCATGTTCCTTCCTTCCCTCTTAATCTTTCCCTTATCCGCTCCCTCATCCAAAAACGCGACGGAGCGGCCTTTCTCTCCCGCACGAGTCTCACTCCCTTATCCAAAGACGCGACGGAGCGGCCCTTCTTTCCGTACGGGCCTCACTCCCTTATCCAAAGACGCGACGGAGCGGCCCCCTCTTTCCGCACGGGTCTTTCTCCCTCATCCAAAAATGCGACGGAGCGGCCTTTCTCTCCCGCACGGGCCTCGTTCAGCCGTTACCATCGGTTATACCATATTTTCATGCGAAATACAATGATTCCCGGAAATAAAACTTGACGAAAGCGTTTCCCACATCTATAATTTTCATATGCTTAACGGAAACGAGGAGGAAACCATGACAGTATACGACGAACTTGTTGCCCGCGGCCTCATCGCCCAGGTAACGGATGAAAAAGAGATCAAAGAACTGATAAATAACGGGAAAGCCACGTTTTACATCGGCTTCGACCCCACCGCCGACAGCCTGCACGTCGGGCATTTCATGGCTCTTTGCCTGATGAAGCGCCTGCAGATGGCCGGAAATCGGCCGATCGCCCTGATCGGCGGCGGCACGGGGATGATCGGCGACCCGTCCGGCAGGAGCGATATGCGCCAGATGCTGACGCCGGAGACGATCCAGCACAATTGCGACTGCTTCAAGGAGCAGATGAGCAGATTCATCGACTTTTCCGACGGGAAGGCGCTGATCGTGAACAACGCGGACTGGCTGATGGACTTAAATTACATCGACGTCCTGCGCGAAGTAGGCCCGCATTTCTCCGTCAACCGTATGCTGACGGCGGAATGTTACAAGCAGCGCATGGAAAAAGGCCTGAGCTTCCTGGAATTTAACTATATGATCATGCAAAGCTACGATTTTTATGCATTATTCCAAAAATACGGCTGCAATATGCAGTTCGGCGGGGACGACCAGTGGAGCAATATGTTAGGCGGTACGGAACTGATCCGGCGCAAGCTCGGGAAAGACGCCTATGCCATGACGATCACCCTCCTGCTAAATTCCGAGGGCAAAAAAATGGGCAAGACGCAGTCCGGCGCGGTCTGGCTCGACCCCAACAAAACCTCTCCTTTCGATTTTTACCAGTACTGGCGGAACGTCGCGGACGCCGACGTGTTAAAATGCATCCGCATGCTGACGTTCCTCCCGTTAGAAGAGATCGACAAGATGGATTCCTGGGAAGGCGCCCAGCTCAACACAGCCAAGGAGATCCTGGCCTTTGAGCTGACAAAGATGGTGCATGGGGAAGCGGAGGCGCAGAAAGCGCAGGACGCCGCGAAATCCCTGTTTTCCAGTGGGAACGCGGAGAATATGCCGTCCGTGACGCTTGGCGCGGACGACTTTCCGGACGGCGCGATCGATATTCTGGGGCTTTTGGTGAAAGCCTCCCTGGCATCGTCCCGCTCCGAAGCGCGCCGCGCCGTCGAGCAAGGCGGCGTCTCCCTGAATGGGGAAAAAGTGACGGACATCAAGGCCTCTTACGCGCCTGACGCATTCCGGGACGGCGCGGTCCTCAAAAAAGGCAAGAAAAATTTCCGCAAGATCTGCGTTTAAGGAAAGACTCCGATCGCGGAAAATCTCCCCAACCGGGGAGGGCGGCTGATCACAGCCGCCCTCCCCGGTTTCCCTGCCGCAATCCAATTGCGAATCCAACCACATCCACCATGATTACGACACGTCCTACTCCCCGGTTTCCCTGCCGCAATCCAATTGCGAATCCAACCACATCCACCATGATTACGACACGTCCTACTCCCCGGTTTCCCTGCCGCAATTCAATTGCGAATGGCGCGATTCAACGGTTGTAATATATCCCCTACGCCACACAAACTCTTTCCTGCGCATAAAAAGCCCTCATAAACATCTCGTTTATGAGGGCTAGAAAGGCGACAACCGGATTTGAACCGGTGATCAGGGTGTTGCAGACCCACGCCTTACCACTTGGCTATGTCGCCTTATTCTCTCTATAATATATTCCATTCCAAAAATTTTGTGAAAGCTCCTGACAAAAAAATTATAGCAAAACGCATCTGATACGTCAAGGCTTTTCTCAATGACTCCTACGGGAATCGAACCCGTGTTACCGCCGTGAAAGGGCGATGTCTTAACCGCTTGACCAAGGAGCCGTTTTCTTTTCTGCAAGACACGATCCTGCATAAATGGCTCTTATTGATACAAGAAACCGTCCCATCCAGACTGTATTCCCATACGCTAAGAAAAACTCCCCGAGTAGGGCTCGAACCTACAACCCCGCGGTTAACAGCCGCGTGCTCTACCATTGAGCTATCGAGGACCA
>CANQTH010000101.1 GCA_947626795.1 uncultured Lachnospiraceae bacterium | reverse complement strand
GAAACAGTATGGCATTAGTAGTACAGCACAATCTTACATCCATGAACGCGAACAGGCAGTTAGGGATCACGACAGGGCAGCAGTCCAAATCATCCGAGAAGCTCTCTTCCGGTTACAGGATCAACCGCGCAGGCGACGACGCGGCGGGGCTGAAGATCTCCGAGAAGATGCGCAGCCAGGTAAGAGGCCTGAACAAGGCTTCATCCAATGCGCAGGACGGCATCTCTCTGATCCAGACGGCTGAGGGCGCGCTGAACGAGGCGCACTCCATCCTTCAGCGTATGAACGAGCTGGCAGTGCAGGGCGCGAACGACCCGAACCAGGACATCGACCGCGACGCGATCAACCAGGAGCTGGACGCGTTGACCCAGGAGCTGGACAGGATCTCCACGACGACGCAGTTCAACAAGCAGAACCTGCTGGACGGCACGTTTACAGATAAGAATCTTCAGGTGGGGGCGAACGCGAACCAGAAGATCACGATCAACATTGACAACATGAACGCTACAACGCTTGGCCTCCGGAGCATCAAGGGCCAGGAGCAGGGCAAGACGCAGACGGGCATGAAGCCGACTACCGTGACATACAACGGGATGATTTATGAATATGACGAAACGAAAACTCAGAAATCCAACCAGGATTTGGCGATCAGCCAGTTCAAGAAGGCCATTTCTGCTAACGCAAATGTGAATCAGTATGTAATGAGCATGAATACTAATGGAAGTATAATTTATAAGTATGGCAATCCTGATGCTGCTTCACCTTCAACCACAAGCACTGCAAGCCATGCGATGGCGTTGGATGTCAGCGACGCAAAGAAGGCTATGTCAACAAAAATTGGAGATGCAACTACTTTCAAGAAATACTTGACCAGCCAGAAAGTGACGGCGGAAGGGCCGACAGTTGCGGCATCCGGCAAAAGCTTCACGCTTAACGTGCCTAAGGTTGACACCTATGCAAAGGCGAACGCGACGCTGTCCGCGGTGCAGGAGGCGATCAACCGCGTGTCCACGCAGCGTTCCGCGCTCGGCGCACTGCAGAACCGTCTGGAGCATACGGTGGCGAACCTGGACAACGTGGCGGAGAACACCCAGGCGGCGGAATCCCGCATCCGCGACACGGACATGGCTTCCGAGATGGTCGAGTACAGCAAGAACAACATCCTGGCGCAGGCTGGGCAGTCCATGCTGGCGCAGGCGAACCAGTCCACGCAGGGCGTCCTGTCCCTCCTGCAGTAATGGCTATGGCATCGGATGCCAGTTAGGGACAGGGAGACGGGAAGGAGCTGGCGGGGCCAGCTCCTTCCTTCTTATGGGAGCTAAGGCGATTGCCATATGGGAGGGGCTTTGGGGAATGCGGGGCTTCTCCCATGGGGCAATCCGGGGCGGGGCGTCTGCCCATCGCCCGGGGAATGCCCAGGCGTATGCCATACAGAAGCGGAGGGAAAGATGGAAGGACTGATACGGGAGCTGCACCAGGAGCTGTATTCCATGTCGGTGGGGTACCTGTACTACCGGAGCCGGAAGGCGGTCGAGGAGGTCACGGGCGTCCTCCCGAAGATACGGGAGTTCGCGGAGTGGTTCCTTTCAGGGAACCAATTTGGGATCGGGGCGGAGGACTACCGGGGTCTCAGCGCCACGCTGCTCGGGATCCTGGAGGATATCGCGGACGCCATCCCGAGGAAGGACCGGGTGCTGCTCCACGATGCGGCGGCCTATGGCCTGATGGGGTTCCTGGAATTATTTTTGGAAGGGGAGAAGGAAGATGGGGCAGAAGGAGACTTACCTGCGGAATCTTGAGACTCTCGAACGGCATTACCCCGGGATGCGGGATATGATCGAGAAGGGGCGCAAGAGCCTGGGCGAGGAGGTCAAGGTCATGGCGGAGGAAGCCTATGACGGGACGCGCATCCTGCGGGTCAGGACAGCGGACGGGGAGTGCTACCTGAGCGGGAAGCGGGAACCAAGGGGCCCGGCCCGGGAGTGGGCCAGGACGCTGGGGAACCTGCAGGAGAACGCCCCGGTGTTCCTGATGGGGGTCGGAGACCCGGCTTATCTGGAGGAACTGGCCGGCCATGCAGGGCGGCGCCTGGTGATTGTCGTCTATGAGCCGTCCCTGCGGATCCTGCTGGATTTCCTGGAACGCCATGAGATCGGGGGCTGGATGGGGAGGCACACCATCGTGTTCTGCTCCGGGGAGATCGAGGGAATGTCCTGGGGATATATGCGCAGCATCATCGGGAGGCTGGTCAGCTATGGGACGCTCCCGCTGACCCGCTTCTTCGTCCTGCAGAACTACGACGTGCTGTTCCCGGAAGAGACGCTGGCCTTCGTCAAGGCCTGCAACGAGACGGCCGTCAACGAGATGGTGCAGTTCAACACGCTGCACCGGTTCGAAGGGGTCTATGTGAAGAACCTGTTCGCCAACAGCCGCCACCTGTGCAGCTGCTACAAGACGACGCAGCTCCCGTCGGTGATCCCGCAGGACATCCCGGGGATCGTCGTGGCGGCGGGCCCCTCGCTGAACCGGAACATCGGGGACCTGCGGGACGCGAAGGGGAGGGCGCTCATCATCGCCGTGGACACGGCCATCAAGCCCCTGCTGAACGCGGGGGTCGAGCCTGATATGTACGTCATCGTGGACGCGAAGAAGCCGCTGTCCTTAGTGGAGGACGAGCGCGCCAGGGACATCCCGCTGGTCACGACGGTCGACGCGGCTTCGGAGGTCTTAGATTACCACAGGGGGATGAAGTTTTTTGCCAACGAGGGCGTGTGGTTTGTCGACCGCCTCTTTGCGAGGCGCGACAAGGAGGCCGGGACGGCCATGGAGGGCGGGTCCGTCGCGACGGCCGCCTTCACGCTGCTGTATAAGATCGGGATCCAGCGCGTCATCCTGGTCGGGCAGGACCTGGCGTTCACGGGCAACCGCTCCCATGCGGACGGGACGTTCGAGGAGAGGATGCCGGAGGAGGACACATCGCGTTTCCTGATGGTGGAGGGGAACGTGGAGGAGAAAGTCCCGACAAGGGGGGACTTCCAGATATACCTGAACTGGTACAACTCCTATATCAAGGGATGCCAGGAGCATGACCCCGACTTCCGCGTGATAAACGCCACGGAGGGGGGCGCGAAGATCCAGAACACGGAGGTCATGACATTGCGGGACGCGATCCGGAAGGAATGTGGCAAGACCGTGGACATCCAGGCGTGCCTCGGAAGGCTGCGCCCGCTGTTCGAGGGGGAGGACAGGGAGTGGGCCATCGGGGAGCTGAAGAAGATCCCGGACTCCTGCGGGGAGCTGCAGGGTGAGGCGGAGGAGGCCGCCGCCCTCTACAGGAAGCTGGGGGCCGTCTGCGGCAAGCCGACCATGAGCCGGAAGGCATATCTTGGCGTCCTCAAGAAGCTGCGCAGGCAGGTGGGAAAAGTGGAACGCCACGAGATGTACCAGCTCGCGAACCAGAGCCTGAACGCGGCCCGGTACATCATCCAGAACGAGCAGCTCCTCACCTATGACTCCGTCCAGGAAGAGGGCATGGAGATCGCCCGGAAGGGCGCGCTATACATGGAGAGCGTCGCGCGCTGCGCGGGGATCTTCCAGGAGTACGCGAGGCAGGTGTTTGACGGATGGGAGCCAGGGGAATGAGGGGCGCGGGGGAAAGGGGGAGGATCCTGTTCTTCCGCTATGGGAGCATATGCGAGCCTGCGGTCATCGCGGCGTGGGGGCGGCTGGGGTATGCGGTGGACGAGGTCATGGCCCGCGGCCTGCTCACGCCGTCGGAAGAGCTTGCGCTCGTGCGCGGCCCGCTGCTGGAAGGCGGCCATGCCTTCGTGTTCAGCATCAATTATTTCCCGACCCTCTCCGAGGCCTGCAGCATCCTTAAGCTGCCGTACGCCTGCTGGGTCGTGGACAGCCCAGTGCTGGAGCTGTACTCGGGGTCCATGCGCCGCCCCTGGAACCGCATCTTCCTGTTCGACCGCGCGCTGTACCGGGAGTTCTCGCCACGGAACCCAGGGCGCGTCTTTTACCTGCCGCTGGCGTCGGACGTCGCGTCCTTCCAGCCGGTCTGCCGGAATGTCACGCCGGGGGACGGGGCGGCATATGGGTGCGACGTCTCGTTTGTGGGATCGTTGTATTCTGAAAAATGCCCTTATGACCGCGTCACAGGACTCCCGGACTATTTCAAGGGATATCTGGACGGCGTCATCGAGGCGCAGCTTCTGGTCCATGGCATCAATTTTATCCGGGAGCTGGTGACGGACGAGGCCGCGGGCATCCTGCGGGGGCATATCCCGGGGTATTACCAGTTTCCGGAAGGGTACGAGGGCGACGAGCGCGCGCTGGCGGCTGACCTGTACGTCAGCGCGAAGGTGACGGAGCTGGAGCGGGAGAGGCTGCTGGCTGTGCTGTCAGAGGAATTCCCCGTGGACGTCTACACGGGGAGCGACACGTCCCGCCTGCCCAAGGTCCGCGCCAGGGGGCTGGCCAGCACCTATCCGGAAATGCCGAAGATCTTCCGGCTCAGCAAGATTAACCTGAACATGACGGCCAGGTCCATCAAGACGGGGCTTCCGCTGCGCGTCTGGGACATCCTGGCCTGCGGGGGGTTCCTGCTGACGAATTACCAGAGCGAGATCCCGGAGTATTTTGAGGCCGGGAAGGACCTGGAGTGCTTTTCCAGCGAGAAGGAGCTGCTGGAGAAGTGCCGCTATTACCTGGAGCATGGGGAAGAGCGGGAGCGGATCGCGGAGAATGGCTTCCGGAAGGTGGAGCAGCGTCACCAGCTGGATATGCGGCTGCGGGAGATGCTGGAGTGCATCTGATTGGGGCGCATCTCAGGAGGGGCTATAGCAAACGGCAAATGCTTTTGTCATTTGCTATAAGAAGGACCGCGGAAGACAGCGTTGCGAAGGTGGAGGCGTGAGGAAGGATGGGAGATCAAAGGAAGGATCACATACAGTGGATAAAAGACAGCGTGGGGCTGCTTGCGGACGCGAGCCAGACAGCGGCTGGGCCAGTGAGGGAACAGCTTGCAAAGCTAGCGGAGGAATACAGGGGCTATGGGGAAGAGGAGAAAGAGGCCATACGCAGGATAATGGAAGATTCCTTTGAGCCGAATGACCGGATCTACCTTTTTTCCGCATATGTCCAGATGGGCCTTGATGAGTTCAAGGAAGGGATTTTGGATGCGGCCCTGGAGGGTGATTTTGACGCATTTGCAGGGATCATGATGGAATGGCAGATGGCGGCCATGCAGATCCGGGATTACAGGAAAAGGAGGAAGCTCCGGAGGGAGAACGTCAGGCGGCTGGAGCAGTGCCTGGGCGGCCGGAGGGAATACCTTCCGATAAAAGGGCGGAATAAGGGCCGGGTCGTGATCATGACAGAGCAGGTTTTGTCCACGCGCCATTCCCCGACGAAGATCGTGCTGGAATTTGCGTATTCCCTGCAGGAAGAGATGGGCTATGAGGTTCTGCTTTTTATTTGCCCATCGGATGGGAGCCTGCCGCAGGAATTGTGGGCGAATGGCCACAGTGTTGCAAATTCCATCGAAGGATGGAGGGACGCCCCGGTGAGGGTCGGATATCGCGGGGCTGTGTTTTCAGGCTACCAGGTCAGCCTGGGGAGATCAAGGCTGAAGGAATACCAAATGATGCTGGATCTCATCCATGCATATAACCCGTATTTTGTATTGGCGGCCGGGATCAACAACCCCATCGCGGATGTGGTCGGGAAGTTCACGACGGAGGCGTTTCTCGCCATGGCGGTCAACTGCCCGATCTCGGAAGGGGAGATACTCTTGCGGCTTGGGAGGAAAGGCGCGGAAGAAGAGGCTGGCTATGAGAAAGAGATCTCGGAGGGGCAGCGGCAGGTTTTCCTCAAAAGAAGGCTCCCCGTCGTGCTGGATGGAGAGTCGCGCCCGCATACGCGGATGGAGCATGGGCTGCCGGACGGGAAGTTTCTGGCCGCCATCGTGGGAAACCGCCTGGACATGGAAATCACGGAAGAATTTGCCGGGTCCATGAAGGAGGCCCTCATGCGGTTCCCGGATGTGGCATTCGTGGTCATCGGGGACGTGGGCAGGCTAAAGGAAGCGTTCGGGGAAGAGAGCGGCAGGGGAAGGGTCTATTTCCTGGGCTATTGCAAAGACCTCGTTGGGACGTATGCCGCCGTGGACCTGTATTTGAACCCGCCGAGGAGTGGGGGCGGATGGAGCGCGATGATGGCGTTGGCCGCGGGGATCCCGGCCGTGACGCTGCCTGAGTGTGACGTCGCCTATAATGTCGGGGACGCTTTTACCGTGCAGGATGAGGCGGAGCTGTGGGAAGTTTTTGGGCGTTATGTGAATGACGAGGGGTTTTACAGGCAGAAAGCCCTGGAGGCGAGGCTGGAAGCGGAGAAGAATGCCAGCGGCGCGATGACAGGCTGCGTGTCGGAAATAGTGGGCGAGGTTGTGAACATTTTGGAGGGGGAAGTATGATAGCCTTTAACGAGCCGATGTATGCGGAAAAGGGGATAGGATACATAACAGAAGCGATATTGAAGTATAAGCGGCTGAACGGGGACGGGGAGTTCACGGCAAGATGCACGCAGTGGTTTGAGAGGCGTCTGGGAGTTAAGGCCCTCCTGACGACTTCCTGCACCCATGCGTTAGAGATGGCTGCGCTGTTGGCGGGGATACAGCCGGGGGATGAGGTGATCATGCCGTCTTACACATTTGTGTCCACGGCGAATGCGTTCGTGCTGCGTGGGGCAAGGGTGAAGTTCGTGGACATAAGGAAAGACACGATGAACCTTGACGAGGGATTGGTCGAGCGTGCCATCACGCCCAGGACAAGGGCGATCGTCCCAGTGCATTACGCGGGGGTCGGATGCGAGATGGACCAGATCATGGGGATCGCGGACGCATACCGCCTGCTCGTGATCGAGGACGCCGCGCAGGGGATCATGAGCACCTACAAGGGGAGAGCGCTGGGGACGATCGGCGACTTCGGCTGCCTGTCCTTCCATGAGACGAA
>CANQTH010000100.1 GCA_947626795.1 uncultured Lachnospiraceae bacterium | reverse complement strand
AACCCGCATAAAACGGATATTTGCAGGGCAGATCAAATCAGATGAAGATCGGTTTGATCTGCCCTGATTTTTTTGTTTGCTTTTAAATCCTGGATATGAGCAAAAAGAAAAACAACTTGACGAATGATACTATATATAATATCATATATCATAGGAGGAAAAATGAAGCACCGAGTGTAAGAAAGCTAATGGAAAAAAGTCTATGTTTTGGATGTGCTTTATAGGATATGGAAGTGAAATCCCCTGATTATGTCACAGTGTTATTGAAAAAGAGGAAGGAAAAAATGGAGATTAAGGATTATATGAAGCTGCCCTATACAAGGCTGGTACAGGAGATGAATGATGAGAGCGGCCATTATTTCTATGGGAAGATTCTGGAACTTGACGGCTGTCAGAGTACAGGAGATACGCCGGAAGAACTGCACAGATCCCTTAATGAGGCGATGGAAGGGCATCTGGAAACGATGATGGAAAATGGCCTTTCCATACCCATTCCTGAAGCGGCGGAGAAATACAGTGGAAAATTTGTTGTGAGGCTTCCAAAGTCTTTGCATCAGAGATTGGCGATAGAAGCGGAGAAGGAAGGGGTTAGCCTGAATCAGTTGGCGTTGTATAAGCTGGCGCGTTAATGACAGGCGACAGGAGATTGAGGGGGAGGGATGGAACGAGTTCCCCGTCTGGCCCATGGCTTGCGGGGACAAAAGATGTGGCGCAGGGGAGACATGGCATGGTCGGAGCGAATAGCGCTTCCGGGCCTTGGATGTCTCGCAACAGGAAGCGGCTGAAAAGATCAGCAGAAAGAGAAGAAATATGGATAAGTTTGAAAAAGTAGTGAATCAGGCGTTTGACGTATTGGCGAAGGAGGAGTATGAGAGGCGGGCGAAGGATATCCCAAAGCACACGTTCTCCCTGCGGTTCCGGTGCCGGATGTTCCGGGAAGTGCGGGCATTGAAAAAGAAGAAGCGTGAGTCGAAGAAAGACGACGACTCTCACGCCCATGCCCCGGTTTATGACTTGTACCGCCCGCTTCCCAGGAAACGGACGGCATGGCTGGTCTTGCTGATCGTATTGGTGATAGGCGGAACGGCTCTTGCGGCGGGACCTTTGCTGCGCTGGCTGTATAACCGTTACGTGAGCCAGCGGGAAGACCATGTGGAGATCATGAACCGGGAGGAAGAGGGAAACCATCGGGAAAAGGGATTCCGGAAATACCGGATATCGGAAGTCCCGGAAGGCTATGAGCTGAATACCGACGATTTTAACCTGCAGTTTCAAAAATATCAGGCAACTTATTCCAACGTAGGCGGGAATGTTCTGTACATACGCCAGTACTGGAAAGAGGATGTCGATCTGGGCAGGATGACGGCGGATGGCAGGCTGTTGGAAGAGATCGGCGCGGAAGGCTTTACGGGATATTTCCTGGAAGGGGAGGATATGCGGGTCCTGGTATTTACGGACGGCGTCTATCTGATGGAGCTTGGCGGGAACCTGTCCGAGGAGGAATTGCTCGCGATCGTGGATGGCCTGGAGCTGGAGGATGAACCTGCGGCGGCGCCGTAGACAGAATGCGGTGTTTTCAGCCAGTCCATCAACACTGGGTGGAGGACGAACCTGCGGCGGCGCCGTAAGGCATAGCAATTAGCTCAGGGCTTTGCGTTTGCCGTAACGTCCGCAGGGACATGAGGATTTAGCCGAGAGGGAATCCGATCAAAAAATTTTGAAAAAAGTGTCATAGTTCCGTTCCTTTATTTGTTCCTATTATGTAGCTAGAAGATGCAGCGGCAGTAGGATGCGGGGATTGCCCGGAAGGAAAGGAAGGAATGACAGATGAGACGGAAGGTTTTGACGGCATTGGCTCTTGCGCTCTGCTTGGCGGCGGGCGTGCCGGGCACAGGATGCGCGGCGGCCACTAAGGTGGCGGACCTGAAGCCTGAAGTGATCGGAGGCGGCGAGGAAGAGCTGCAGTCTGGAGAGATCGGAGGCAGTGAGGAGGCGGAGCTGCAGCTCGGAGAGACCGGGGGCAGCGAAGATCTGATCCGGCCCTGCTACCGGAATACGGCGCACATCAGCGCGGGGCTTCGGATCAAAGGCAGCACGGCGTGGGTAAACGCGGACGTGACGGCGAAGAAAACGTACCACATCTGCGTAACGATGCGCCTGCAGCGGAAGGTAAGCGGAAAATGGCGGAATGTGCGCTCATGGATCCGGTACAGCGACAATGGGGTCTTGGACATGACGGAGAGCTACAACTTGACGAAGCACAGTTCCTACCGCACCTATGCGATCTTTGAAGTGGCCGGGGAGAAGCTGACGTTGTCCAGCTCAACGTATAAGTATTGACAAGGGGGCTTGTGAGAGAGATCATGAAGGATTTTATAAAAGGAAGCATGCTTTTGATCGGATGTTTTATAGGGATCATAGTGGCAGATTTATTGACAAAGGCAATCATAGCATTTTTAGGTTGACAGGATGCGTTGCATCGTTTAGCTATAGGAAGAGGCAGCTCCATATGAGGCTGCCCCTTTTGCGCAGGAAGAAAGAGGTTCAGGATGAGGACGAGAGAAGAGGCGTTGGCCTACGGGCTGTCGTTTCCCGACACTTACCAGGATGCGCCATTCCCTGACAGGAACTGGCAGCTCGTGCGGGTGAAGGGGAGCAAGAAGGCGTTCCTTTGGACATATGAGAGGGACGGGCTTATCAACATCAATGTGAAGGTGGATCGGGAATGGCGGGATTTCTGGCGTGACGCGTATCCGGCCGTGACGGCGGGATGGCACCAGAATAAGGAGAATTGGAACACGGTGGTTCTCGACGGGACGGTTCCGGACGGCGAGATCAGGCGGATGATCGCGGAGAGCTATGACCTTGTGTCGGACACTCCCTCCAAGCGGATCTATGAGGCGGTAAAAAAGATCCCGCGGGGCAAGGTGGCGACGTACGGGCAGGTCGCGGAGATGGCCGGGGACCGGAAGATGGCGCGGGCGGTCGGGAACGCGCTACACAAGAACCCGGATCCGGACGGCGTCCCGTGCTACCGGGTGGTGAACGCGAAAGGGGAATTGTCCGGGGAGTTCGCGTTTGGCGGCGCGGGGGCGCAGGCAAGGCTGCTAAGGGCGGACGGGATCGAGGTTAAGGATGGAAAGGTGGACTTGAAAAAATACCAGGCAGAACTGTTGTGAAAAGGCGCTTTACCGCATCAGGCAGGCGGCCAGCTTGTCGTTCATTTCCGGCTGCATGAAGCAGAACCGGATGTATTTGTTGCCCAGGAAAGGGAACGTGGAGCAGTCGCGTATCATCATTTTCTCCCGGATGGCGCGGTCGAATAAAAGCTCCGAGGAAAGCTCGTCGGAAAGCAGCCGCACCAGCATAAAGTTCGCGCTGGGCGGATAGGGGTGGAAGCGGCTGTCTTTGGAGAAGACGCCGTAGATCCGGGCGCGCTCCGCGCAGATCAGCTCCTTCGTTTTTTTCTGGTACGCGAAGTCCCGGAACATGATCTCCCCGGCGATGACGGCGAGGGAATTGATGGCCCAGGGGTTCTTCCGGAAGTTGATGGCTTTCGCCAGGTCCCGGTTGCCCGTGACGGCATATCCTAAGCGAAGCCCCGGCGCGGCGAAGAATTTGGATACCCCGCGCAGGATCGCGATATTGTTGTAATAGGCGGTCAGCGGGACGGAAGAGATCTGGTCAGAATCGTCCGCGAACTCGACATACGTCTCGTCTACCAGGACAAAGATGTCGTTCTGCTTGCAGACGTCCAGGATCTGGCGCATGGAGCTTCGCGGGATGGCGCTGGACGTCGGGTTGTTCGGGTTGCAGACGACCAGAAGGTCGATCTTTTCGGTGAGCTGCGCGGTGAAATGCGCGACGTCCAATTGGAATTCCCGTTCCTCGGGCAGGCGGTAATACAGGCAGGTTCCGCCGCCCAACGCGATCTCGCGCTCGTACTCGGAATATGTCGGGCCGATCACCATCGCCCTTTTTGGCCGCGCGATCTGGATGAATAAGGAGATCAGCTCCGTCGAGCCGTTCCCCATGAGGATGTTCTCATAGTCCGTGCCGACGTAATCGGCGATGCATTTGCGCAGCGACGTATATTCCCGGTCGGGGTAAGAGGAAATGGCGTCGATCTGCCCCGCCAGCGTCTCGCGCAGCAAAGAAGAAATGCCAAGCGGGTTCACGTTCGCGCTGAAGCTTGTGATCTCTTCTTTTTTGATCCCGTAGATCTGCTCGATCTTTTCTAAGTCGCTTCCATGGAAATGGTCTTTGTGCTGCAGCATAAAATCCCTCCTGTGGCTGAATGTTGAAATATTTGCAGAAAATGGGTATCATAAGATGTAACAAATCGTTGTTATTATACTATATTTATCAAAAATATAATAGTGGTATTTCGTTAAATTCGGGATAAACTTATAAGCGGATCAATGGGGAGTTATTTCAGCAGGCTTTTACAGAGAACTCTCCATTTCTTTTTTTGCTTCTTCGTACAACGCCAGAAACTGGTCGCGGTCTTCCTGATACAGCTTTTCCAGCATATGCGGAAAGTTATCGTCCTGCCATTTGAGATTGCGGAACACATTTGGAATGTATTGATACAGTCCCTCGGCAATCCGCTTTGCCAGCTCAATGTCATTTACGCCGCAATCCAGCATTTTTTCCCGCGTGAAGATGATCAGGCGGACCATATATGGACCGCCCTTATAGCCGACCTGGGCGCCGATCCACAGGATCCGGTCACATGGGACCGCCCTTATTTTTTCCATGCTGTACCCGATCAGAAGCAGATAGGAAGGGGTCAGCAAAACCCGCGTGTCATGCTGTACGGGGGTGTTATAATCCCGCGTCTCCTCATACAGGATCTTTCCTTCCGCCACTTCCCGGTTGATGATCTCCGCCGCCTTCTCCGGCGTCGTTTCCGCTAAAGGAAGCAGCAGGTTTTTCCCGTTTTTTGCCGGACGCATGGTGAGGATCAGGACGGTAAAAGTAGAAATCAGCATAATTCCCATTGCGCCAAGCAATATGGCGGAGATCTGTTTCGTCCTGTCGTCGCTGAAGTCAAAAAGTTCGTCGCCCACAAAAAAATAAATGATCGCAATGGCTGCGATAAAAACTGCGTCAACGATCAGCAGCAGCCGGCGGAATTTCTTGTTTGCCGCTATCGATTCTTTTTCCAAAAAATTTGTAGCCATAAAATCTCCTCTTGTATTCTGTATTCAATCGCTGACAATTATTATACAACAATGGGAAAACATATGAAACAGAAAAATGTAAAATGCAGTTATTTTTTTCCGATATATTAAGTGAGGGCCAGAGGAATGCATAGGATAGCAAGGGAGGATCTGAAACAAAAACAGAGATCATTGTTAAGCCGGACGGCTCAAGAGCGCTTGTAATGACAATGAGTATCGGAGGAATGGAGACTACCACGAGTTTGGAAATCTCAAAACCGACCGAAGCGCTGAATGAAAATTTAAGGCAGGATATTGATGATGAAATTGAGGAAGTGAATGAAAATACGCCAGGGAAATAGGCGAGACAAAAATTCTTATGGCGAGGAGGCAATTCCATGGCATTTAAACTGAATAGCGTCGTGCCTTGGGGCAGAAACATGGAAGAATATATCCGGATGTTTCGGCTGAGCGAAAGCGACCGATCCAAAAAAATTGCGGGGTTCGGAGACGGTCCTGCGTGTTTTAACTGCGAGATGACAGAGAGAGGCGGCAGCGTAACTTCATTTGACCCGATTTATCAGTTCTCGAAAACAGAGTTGGAAAAACGGATTGAGGAAGTCAGGGTCATCGTGATGCGGCAAATGAGCGAGAATATGGATCATTATGTGTGGAAGGAGATCAAGAGCTTAGACGAGCTGGAATTTGTCCGGATGTCCGCCATGAGAAAATTTTTGTCTGACTACGAAAAAGGAAAGGCGGAGGGACGCTATGTATTTCACGAGCTGCCGGATCGGTTAAGTTACGGCGACGATCATTTTGACATAGGGCTAAGCTCTCATTTCCTGCTGATGTATACGTCTTTGGGATACGATTTTCATACTGCAGCAATGACCGAAATGCTTCGTGTCTGCAAAGAGATCCGGATCTTTCCGATCGTGGACTTAGACGCGAACAAGACGGTCTTAACTGAAAAGGTCATAGATCATTTCAAAAAAGATTACAAAGTTGAGATCGTGAAAACGGAATATGAGTTTCAAAAGGGAGAGAATAAACTTTTGACGATCCGGAAATGATCAGAAATAACATCCGGCATTGGCTGCCTTATGGGAGTTGCGGCTGTCTTGCTCCACGGAAAAGGGCATATCCGGTTAAGGTATCTTTGATTCCCGCTTGGCTCGTTGCTCGCGGGAATAAAATTGACAATAGATGGAAGCGCGGCACGGCCGGGGATGAAGGAGAAAAAGCGAGGACACGATGAAGATTACCATTTTGGCGGTAGGGAAGATCAAAGAGGCGTTTTATCGGCAGGCAGTCGGGGAATTTGAGAAGCGGCTGAGCCGCTATTGCAAGCTGCAGATCATCGAGGTGGCGGATGAGAAAACGCCCGACCAGGCGAGCGAGGCGCAGGAGGTCCAGATCAAGGAGCGGGAGGGGCGGCGGCTGTTAAGGCAGATCCGGGAGGACGCCTGGGTCTGCGCCCTCGCCCTTGACGGGGAAGCGATGGATTCGGTGAGCTTTTCGGAAAAAATGGAGCAGCTTGGCGTTTCCGGGGTCAGCCACATCATGTTTGTGATCGGCGGCTCGCTGGGGCTTTCGGAAGAGGTGCGGGCGCGCGCGGATCATCTGCTGAGCTTTTCCAAGATGACGTTTCCCCACCAGTTGATGCGGGTCATTTTGCTGGAGCAGATCTATCGGGGATATCGGATCATGAAAAAAGAGCCGTACCATAAGTGAGCGGGAGGGCGGTTTCCGTAACAAGGAAGCCGCAGGCCGAACTGTTGCAAAAAAATTTCGTAAAAATTCGTGAGGTTTTAAGATAAGTGTCAGAGAGCAATCAGCTCGGCGGCACTTATCTTTTTTTAATTGATATAAGCACCA
>CANQTH010000099.1 GCA_947626795.1 uncultured Lachnospiraceae bacterium | reverse complement strand
CCCGCCGTCCCCGTCGTGTTCGTCCAAAAGCTCACCGTCACGCCTTCCGTCTGAAGCCCTTCAAACGGGTTGCCCGGCAGCAGCGCATAAGCCGCGTCGTCCGCGTCAAACGCCGTATCCTGCTTCCCCTGCTCCGTCAGGGACAGCACCTGCCCCCGGACGGAATCGTTCTGAAGCTCCGGCAGCTTCCCGTTCCCGGATTTCTCCAGGATGATGTCCGCCGCGGCGTCTGAGGCTTTCTGCAGCTTCCCGTCCGCCTGCGCGTACTCCGCAAAGTCGTAATGGGCAAGCGCCGAATCCAGCGTTGGCGTCGCCACGCGGACCGTCACGTCGAAATCCTTCGTGCCTTCGATCTTCTCCCCGCCCTGTGGCGTCCATTCGACCGCGGCGGTCAGCGTCACCTTCGAGGTGATGGATGGGCGCGTCACCTTGCCCGACGTCCCTTCCACCTTGACGATCCCCTCGTTGCTGCTTGTCCAGGAAACGGACGTGCCGTCCTGTCCCGGGACTTTGTCCGGCAGCGTGAAGTCGCCTGTCACGACCTGCCCCGCCTGCTCGATCGAAAACCCTTCCAGCATCGCGTCAAACTGCGCCTGCGCGTCGCCCTGCGCATAAGCCACGCTTCCCGACGCGGAAGGGAGCAGCGCCACTATCATCACCAAAGACAGCGCCACTGCAAGATACCGTTTCATCGCCTGTTTCATCCTCTTTCATTCCTCCTTTACTTTTTCCCGGCTTTCGCCGCCATTCATGTGACCCGCTCCAATCCCCCTTTCGCACTAAAAAGATATTAATATTTTACCTGATGCCCTTCTAAAAGTAAACTTCTTTTTCGTTTTGGGAAAAACTTCAATTTTTTCCTATCCGGATCAAACCTTTCCTCAATGATCGGCTCCTCCCAGCCTTCATCTGCCCAAACATTAAAGATATTCGGCACACCGCTTCCGGCACGTTCCCCAATATTGATAAGGTTAAACATCTTCATAAGTGCCTTGTTTCTCGGATCAGACTCGCCGCCGAGACGCATCTGCTTTTTACCCGTCCTGATATAACCGGGATTTGCCAAAATCAGCTTATCTGCTTCTTTTCGGATCACAATACCACGCAATCCATGATAATCTGCATGGATCAAACTGGACTGCAGCCTGGCACAATGATAGTCGATATGCCGCAACTTTTTAGGAAGACATCTTTCATTCCCTATAATTAGCTGCACAGTGCATAGCCGATTTCCATATTCAACACACCTTTTCAGCGTGGGAAGTTTTAGTTTATAATACTTGTCATCAAACCCTTTGTTTTTAATATAAGCAACGCTTTTATCAATGCTTTGTGCCGCTGACGCAGATAAATACAAACTCGTCGATCTACCCTCTACCAATTTTTGACTACGCAGTTTGTCCACATCCTTCTTTTCTACTGGTAATCCTTTCTGTATCCGATCAAGCAACTCTCGCATCAGCCAACTGTCATACTGCTCCGTCTCCATCGGAAACAACGTCATCTGATTCGGCATATATCTGTATGTCAAATTCCTTACCTTTGCAAAAACCTTATCTACCACATTGATAAATGGAATTTTGAAAATCGCATAATCCCTATCCATATTGTCAGCACCATATAATCTCCACATAATACTCGGTGCAGACTGAAACATATAATCATAATCTGAATTGCCTAACAAAAGCATTCCTGCCTGTTCCAGAACCTGCTTTGACCAGTCTCTGCGTTCCTGTGACCGTATTGCATCTATCTTATATTGCTTTAACGGCACAAGGCTCTCTCCTGCACGTTCATAATAATTTGTCTTCCAGTCAGTCGGTATGCCTGTTGCCACTGCCGGAATTTTGAACATAAGCGCTCTATGCTCTCCGCCATTCACAACAGGAAATATCTCAATAATATCGTAGAAAGTCATTCCATTGGTTGTATCTCTGGATATTTCATATTTAAAACGTTCTAACAGACTATTATCACCCTTTTCAGAAATATTTTAGAATCACTATATAAAAAATTAAGATTTATCTTTTATCAAAAAAGGGGCTTTCTGAAATCTCAGAAAGCCCTCTAAAATCCATCTTTTACAAATTACTCAATAATAGAAGCCACACGGCCAGACCCTACGGTCCTGCCGCCCTCGCGGATCGCGAAGGTAAGACCCTGCTCCATAGCGATCGGATGGATCAGCTCGATCGTCATCTCTACGTTATCGCCAGGCATACACATCTCCGTGCCTTCCGGCAGGTTGCAAACGCCCGTTACGTCCGTTGTCCTGAAATAGAACTGCGGCCTGTAGTTGTTGAAGAACGGCGTATGGCGGCCGCCTTCATCCTTGGTCAGGACGTAAACCTGCGCCGTGAACTTTGTGTGGCAAGTTACCGTACCCGGCTTCGCAAGAACCTGGCCCCTCTCGATCTCAGTCCTCTGGATACCACGGAGCAATGCGCCGATGTTGTCGCCTGCCTGCGCCTCGTCTAACAGCTTGCGGAACATCTCGATACCCGTTACGACCGTCTTCTTCGTCTCTTCCTTGATACCAACGATCTCTACGTCCTCATTGAGGTGAAGCACGCCGCGCTCTACCCTGCCGGTAGCAACCGTGCCGCGGCCGGTGATCGTGAAGATGTCCTCGATCGGCATCAGGAACGGCTGGTCAACCGCACGCTGCGGATCCGGGATATACTCGTCGATCGTATCCATCAGTTCCATAACCTTGTCGCCCCATTCGCCGCTCGGATCTTCCAGAGCCTTCAGGGCGGAACCCTTGATGATCGGGCAGTCCTTGAACTCATACTCTTCCAGGACTTCCGTGATCTCCATCTCTACTAACTCAAGCAGCTCCTCGTCGTCAACCATGTCGCACTTGTTCATGAATACAACGATATACGGAACGCCTACCTGACGGGACAGAAGGATATGCTCCTTCGTCTGCGCCATAACGCCGTCGGTAGCCGCTACTACGAGGACAGCGCCGTCCATCTGCGCAGCCCCGGTGATCATGTTCTTTACATAGTCGGCATGCCCCGGGCAGTCAACATGGGCATAATGCCTCTTCTCCGTCTCATACTCAACGTGCGCGGTAGAGATCGTGATACCCCTTTCCCTTTCTTCCGGGGCTTTGTCAATGTTCTCAAAATCTGTAGCCGTGTTGCCCGCAACCCTTTCTGCCAGCACTTTCGTGATCGCTGCCGTCAAAGTCGTCTTACCATGGTCAACGTGACCAATGGTCCCGATATTGCAATGCGGTTTTGTTCTTTCAAATTTAGCTTTAGCCATTTTTCAACGTCCTCCTTATTTCTGCCCTCCGGGCCATCTCATTATTAAATCAGCTATTTATGATTATATTCGATAATCATTCGATTTTCAAGTGTTTTCTGCACTTTACTGCTCTTTTGCGGAAATAACTTTTTCCTGAACAGATTTCGGCACCTGCTCATATTTCTCAAAAAACATGGAATAATTCCCGCGCCCCTGCGTCCTGGAACGCAAGTCCGTGGAATAGCCGAACATCTCGGAAAGCGGGACAAACGCGCGCACGATCTTGCCGCCGCCTAAGTCGTCCATTCCCTCGATGCGCCCACGGCGCGAATTGATGTCCCCGATCACGTCGCCCATGTATTCTTCCGGCATCGTCACCTCGACCTTCATGATCGGCTCTAACAAGATCGGGTTCGCCTTCTTCATCGCTTCCTTAAATGCCATGGAACCTGCAATGTGGAACGCCATTTCCGACGAGTCTACCTCGTGGTAAGAGCCGTCGTATACGGTAGCATGGACGCCGACAACCGGGAAGCCCGCAAGGATTCCGGCTTTCGTAGCCTCCTCGATGCCCTCGCCGACCGCCGGGATATACTCCTTCGGGATCGCGCCGCCGACAACCGTGGATTCAAACTTGAACAGTTCGTCGCCGTTCGCGTCCATCGGCTCAAATTTAACCTTGCAATGCCCGTACTGCCCGCGGCCGCCGGACTGCTTCGCATATTTGTATTCCTGGTCGACCGCCTTTGTAAAGGTCTCCTTGTATGCGACCTGCGGCGCGCCGACATTCGCCTCCACCTTGAACTCGCGAAGCAGGCGGTCTACGATGATCTCCAAGTGCAACTCGCCCATTCCGGCGATGATGGTCTGCCCTGTCTCCGTATTCGTATGCGCGCGGAACGTCGGGTCTTCCTCCGCCAGCTTCGCAAGAGCCTCGCCCATCTTGCCCTGGCCCGCCTTCGTCTTCGGCTCGATCGCGAGCTCGATTACCGGCTCCGGGAACTCCATGGATTCCAGGATCACCGGGTGCTGCTCGTCACATACAGTATCCCCCGTTGTCGTGAACTTAAACCCTACCGCGGCCGCGATATCGCCGGAATATACTTTTTCCAGCTCGGCCCGCTTATTCGCGTGCATCTGCAGGATACGCCCTACGCGCTCCTTCTTGCCTTTCGTCGCGTTCAGCACGTAAGACCCGGAATTCATCGTACCGGAATATACGCGGAAGAACGCCAATTTCCCGACAAACGGGTCCGTCATGATCTTAAACGCCAGCGCGGAGAACGGCTCCTCATCGGAAGAATGCCGCTCCACCTCGTTCCCTTCCATGTCGACGCCCTTGATGGCCGGGATGTCCGTCGGAGCGGGCATATACTCCAGGATCGCGTCCAAAAGCTTCTGCACGCCCTTGTTGCGGTATGCGGAACCGCAGCATACCGGAACCGCTGTGCTTTCGCACGTCCCCTTCCGCAGCGCCGCCTTCATGGCGTCTACGGACGGCTCCTCGCCTTCCAGGTATTCCATCATCAGATCGTCGTCCAGCTCGCAGATCTTCTCCACCAATTCCGTATGGTACAGCTCCGCGTCTTCTTTCATGTCGTCCGGGATGTCCACGATGGAAATGTCGTCGCCCTTGTCGTCGTTATAAATATAGGCTTTCATCTCAAACAAGTCGATGATGCCCTTAAATTCATCTTCCTTGCCGATCGGCAGTTGGAGGATGATCGCATTTTTGCCCAAACGCGTCCGGATCTGCTCCACTGCGCCGTAGAAGTCAGCCCCTAAGATGTCCATCTTGTTGATGAACGCCATCCTCGGCACGTTATAGGTATCAGCCTGACGCCACACGTTCTCGGACTGCGGCTCTACCCCGCCCTTCGCGCAGAATACGCCGACGGCGCCATCCAGCACGCGGAGCGAGCGCTCGACCTCAACGGTAAAGTCAACGTGCCCCGGAGTATCAATGATGTTGATGCGATGCTCCAAAGCCCCCGGCTTCGGCTTGCAGTTCTCCTGCTCGGTCCAGTGGCATGTCGTAGCGGCTGAAGTGATGGTAATGCCCCTTTCCTGCTCCTGCTCCATCCAATCCATCGTAGCAGTCCCTTCGTGAGTATCACCAATCTTGTAATTCACACCGGTATAATAAAGGATACGCTCGGTCAATGTCGTCTTCCCGGCATCGATATGCGCCATAATACCAATATTCCTGGTTCTCTCTAATGGATATTCTCTTCCAGCCAAGGTTTTTTCCTCCTAAAATCTTTACACAAAATACGTCTTCCCGCAGGCTTATCAGAACCTGTAGTGCGCAAAAGCCTTGTTCGCCTCCGCCATCTTATGCATGTCTTCTTTCTTCTTCACAGACGCCCCTGTGTTGTTGGCCGCGTCCATGATCTCATTCGCCAGGCGCTCCTCCATGGTCTTCTCGCCCCTCTTGCGGGAATAAAGGGTCAGCCAGCGGAGAGCCAATGCCTGGCGCCTGTCCGGCCTTACCTCGATCGGCACCTGATAAGTCGCGCCGCCGATACGCCTTGCCTTTACTTCCAATACGGGCATGACGTTGTTCATGGCCTCCTGAAATACCTCAAGCGCAGGCTTACCCGCCTTTTCCGTGATCCTTTCAAACGCCCCATATACAATTTTCTGCGCTACGCCCTTCTTGCCGTCCAACATGATATTGTTGATGAGCTTCGTGACTACCTTGTCATTGTACAATGGGTCTGCTAATACGTCTCTTTTCTGAGTATGTCCTTTACGTGGCACGTCGCTTCCCTCCTTAATCATTTTGCCGCCCGGCACGATCCGGACGGGCTTTCTGTCTTCGATTAATTCAACGGTACTCACATGTGTGTGTTCGTGCGGAAATCTATCTGCGGGAAGCCCTGCCCGGGCCTCCCATATGCCAATGCATAAAAAGAATGTGCGCGTCCGCGCTTTCCAACACTAAACCTCTAGTAGCTTCCCCTGCCGGGATGCCGGCAAGCCTCCACACTACTGTGATACTATCGTCTGCCAAACCCTGCCGCGCGGCAGATCATTTCTTGGCGTCTTTCGGCCGCTTCGCGCCGTATTTGGAACGGGCCTGGCGCCTGTTCGCGACGCCTGCCGTATCCAGCGTCCCGCGGATGATATGGTACCTTGTACCCGGCAGATCCTTTACCCTGCCGCCGCGGATCATGACTACGCTATGCTCCTGCAGGTTGTGGCCTTCGCCCGGGATATAGCTCGTTACCTCGATCCCGTTGGAAAGACGCACCCTGGCGATCTTGCGGAGCGCGGAATTCGGCTTTCTCGGGGTCGCAGTCTTAACTGCTGTGCAAACCCCCCTCTTCTGCGGGGAAGAAGTGTCGGTCGGGCGTTTCTTCAGGGAGTTGTATCCTTTCAAGAGTGCCGGGGCCGTGGGCTTCTTTTCTGACGTCTTCCTGCCTTTCCGTACTAACTGGTTAAATGTTGGCATTCTTTTCACCTCCTGGATAAAATGATCGTTCTGTTACGTGCCTGATGCGGCGCATTCGGGCGGGGCTTCGCCCATCACACGAAAAATACGCGCCCTTTTATGCACGCTAAATTATTATATCGGCTGGAAGCCCGGATGTCAAGCGTTTTTTTGTAACAGTTCAGCCTTTCCTAACAGTTCAGCCTTCCGGCTTCACAGTTACGGAATCCGGCTCATTTAAAATTTGCCTTCGGCAAAGAGCCGGATTCCCACTCGGCAAAATTTACACGGCAAAATTGAAATTTTAAATTCCACCCTCAAATCCTCTGGTGGAATTTACTTCTGCAAAAGCAGGGTTTACCTCTGC
>CANQTH010000098.1 GCA_947626795.1 uncultured Lachnospiraceae bacterium | reverse complement strand
CGTCCCGATATCGCCTATGCTCCCGGTCTTTTTCCACACGCCGTCCAGGCAGTATTCGCTGCCAAGCGCGTCGCAATTGTCCTCCACCAGCCACAGCCCATGGCGATCGCAAAATTCCCGGACGGCTTTCAGGTCGAACGGGTTCCCCAGCGTATGGGCTATCATGACCGCCTTCGTCTTGTCCGACAACGCCTGCTCCAGCTTCCGGACGTCTATGTTATACTGCGGGACCGTCATGTCCACGAACACCGGGACGGCGCCGTATTGGATGCACGGCGTCACCGTAGTCGGAAACCCCGCCGCGACCGTCAGGACTTCATCCCCGCGCCGGATCTGCCGCTCCCCCAGCAGCGGGGACGTAAGCGCCATGAACGCCAGCAGGTTCGCCGATGAGCCGGAATTGACCAGGGAGCAATGCCTCACCCCGACATACTCCGCCATCTCCCGCTCAAACTGTTCCGTGTACCGTCCGGACGTCAGCCAAAATTCCAGCGCGCTGTCCACCAGGTTCTTCATCTCCCGCGCATCGTACACCCGCGCCGCATAATGGATACAATCCCCTTCTTTATATTCCGGCTTCTCCATATGGAACGCCTTGCAGTACCCTTCCACCATCGCAAGGATCTCTTCCCTTGCTTCCGGCTCTGTCTTTCCCTCAAACATGCCGTACCTCCTTGTTTTCTTCCGCGCCCCTTGCGGCGCGTCATGGGGCAGGATTGCCTTGTCCCTCCCCGCCGTCGGCGAGGCAGTTCAGCCTCCGGCTGCCCTGTTACGGAATCCGCCCATTCCAAATCTCCATCGGCGGGGGCGGATTCCCTCTCGGCTGAATTTTCATATCTTCACGGACTTTGCCGCAAGTGCAACGTCCCGGGCTGAACTGTCACCCGTCGGCCACCTTCCATGGGGCCGCCCCTGTCTGCCACAGTTTTTCCAAATATTCCCTGTCATGCACGTTATCCATCGGCGACCAAAAGCCCGTATGCTGGTAAGCCGCCATCTGCCCGTCGGCCGCCAGACGCTCAAACGGCTCGTTCTCAAGCATCGCGCTGCCGTCGCCAAGATACGGGTACACGGCGGGTTCCATCACCATGAAACCGATGTTGACCCAGGCCTGATCCGACCGCGCCTTTTCCTTAAAGCCCAGAACCCCGCTCCCGTCTTTGTCCAGCCGCAGCGCGCCGAACCTGCCCTCGGGCTGCGTCGTGGAGATCGTGACGATCTTGCCCTGCTCCTTATGGAACTGCGTCAGCCTGCGCAGATCCACGTCCGAGACGCCGTCGCCGTACGTCAGCAAAAACGGCTCGTCCCCGATGTAGTCGCGCGCCCGCAAGATCCGCCCGGCTGTCAGCGTCTCAAGCCCCGTATCCACCAGCGTCACCTTCCACGGCTCGCTGTTTTTCGCCAGCGCCTGCACTTTCTGGTCCTTCAGGCAGATCTCGATCTGGCTGTTGTTCCGATGGTAATTGACAAAATATTCCTTGATCATATGGCCTTTGTAGCCGCAGCACACGATAAATTCCCGGAAGCCGTACGCGGCATAATGCCTCATGATATGCCACAAAATCGGCTTCCCCCCGACCTCCACCATCGGCTTCGGCCGAAGCCTCGTCTCCTCGCTGATCCTTGTCCCTTTTCCGCCTGCCAAAATGACTGCTTTCATCTTTTTGCGCCCCGCATCTCATTCCTGCATGGATTCCCGGATCTGGCGTTCCATGCATTCCCTGATATTTTCCCCTCTCTGATATGCCTTCGACCATTCCACCGTCTTTTCCACGGCTTTTTGGATATCCCACTTCGGCTCCCAGCCGATCCTGCCCTTGATCTTCGAACAGTCCAGCTTCAAAAACGCCGCCTCATGCGGCCCGTCGTCGCAGACGTTTTTCCAGGAAAGCCCCTCCTGCCAGGAGCGGCAGAACAGATCAGCAAGCTCCCCTACGGCCACGCAGTCCTCCTCTTTCGGCCCCACGTTGTAATAGCCTTGCTTTTCAATGGAACGCGCCTGCTCCTCCACAATCATGAGATAGGCGCGCAGCGGCTCCAGAACGTGCTGGAACGGGCGTATGGAATACGGGTTCCGAATGACGATCTCCTCTTTTGCCAGCGCCGCGCGCACGCAGTCCGGAATGATCCGATCCCGGGCAAAATCGCCGCCGCCGATGACATTTCCCGCCCGCGCCGTGGAAACCGGGATCCCCAGGCTGTCAAAAAACGACTTCTTGTAGCTGTGCGTCGCCAGCTCCGAACAGGACTTGCTGTTAGAATAAGGGTCATATCCGTCCAACGCGTCGATCTCCCGGTATCCCCAATGCCACTCCCGGTTCTCATATACCTTATCCGTCGTCACATTCAAGACGGACCGGACGCTGTCGGAAAGCCGCGCGCACTCCAGAAAATTTACCGTCCCCATGACATTTGTCCCATACGTATAAACGGGATCCTCATAACTTTCCCGGACGAGGGGCTGCGCCGCCATATGGATGGCGATCTCCGGCCGATATTTGTCAAATACCTCTTTCAGCCTCTGATAATCCCGGATATCCCCTTCTTCATCCGCCATGCCTTCCCCCGCGCCGGAAAGCCGGAACAAACTCTCCCCTTCCGGCGGCCGCAGCGCATATCCGACCACATTCGCGCCTGCCATCTGCAGCATGACGGAAAGCCACGTCCCCTTAAACCCGGTATGCCCCGTGAGCAGCACCGTCTTCCCTTTGTAAAAATCCAGCATTTCCTCCTCCTGTCGCGCCCTTCCGGCTGAATCTCCGTATCCTTACGGACTTTTCCGCAAGCTGTCCGCTTCTTCCGTTTCCTGCAGCCCCTTCAGGGATGCGCATAAATCCGCACCGGAACTATGTTCCGTTTTCCACAGCCCCTTCGGGGATGCGCACAGATCCGCACCGGAACTATGTTCCGTTTTCCACAGCCCCTTCGGGGATGCGCACAGGTCCGCACCGGAACTATGCTGCTTACGCAGCACGGATTCAGCGCAGGAAACGGGCAAAATGAAACTCATTTTGTCATTTCCTATAGTATAGCGGATTCGCCTTAAAATTACAACCGCCTGCTCGCGGATTGCCTGCGACTGCCTGCCTATCGTAACCGTTCAGCCCAGGACTTTGCACTTGCTGCAAAGCCCGTAAGAACGTATCCATTTTGCCGAGTGGGAATCCGGCTCTTTGCCGAAGGCAAACTTGAAATGAACCGGATTCCGTAACAGGGAAGCCAAAAGCTGAACTGTTACTGCCTATCACCACACCTTCCATGGCGCTTTCCCAGATACCCACAGCCCTTCCAGCCAGGTCTTGTCCCGCACTGTCTCTACCGGGGACCAAAACCCTTCGTGCTGATACGTCTGCACCGGATGCTCCATCGAAAGGCAGTCCATCAGCGTAGAGGCATTGGGATGCGGGACGCCCGCGCCCAGGTACCGGAACGCCTGCGGCTCCAGCACCATGCTGCAGGCGTTGACCCACGCGTCCTGCTTATCCGCATCAACCGCATTCTGGTATCGCCCATCCCCGTCAATTGCCAGGATCTCATTTCTCCCGACGGGATGCGCGACCGCAAACGTCGCAAGCTGCCCGGACTCCCTGTGGCGCTGCACGAGCTTTCGGATGTCGATGTCAGAAAGGCAGTCCCCATAGGAAACCAGCACCGTCTCGTCCCCTACATACTCCCGAACCATATACATCCGCTTCACGATGGAAGAATCCCGCCCTGTGTCAATGATCGACACCTTCCAATCCTCCGTCTGCTTCCGGTGGATCTCCACCTCGTTTGTCTGCAAATCCACGGTAATGTCTGACTGGTATATGTAAAAATTCATGAAATAATCTTTTATCACCTCGCCTTTATACCCCGTGCAGATGATAAAATCATTGTATCCGAAATGCGCGTATTGCTTCATGATATGCCACAAAAGCGGCCGCCCGCCAATCTCCGCCATTGGCTTGGGCATCTTCTCATCTTCCTCGATCAATGTGCTTGGCAGGCCGCCTGCCAAAATGACTGCCTTCATTCGCAATCTCCCCTTCCTCAATCCATACTTCTTTCCCGCAGAACGCGAACCCGTATTTTCGGATCCTGCCAGCCGGGATTCCCCTTGCCTCCAGCTCCTCCGCATACCCCTTCTCCTCAATCTGCTTTAGCGCGGCAGCCGCCGTGTCCGCCAGCTCCGGCTCCCTCCGCTTGTTCTGCACCTTAAATTCCAGGATGAACGCGTCGTCCTCTTCCGGACGCTTCGGCTCCAGCATCACGTCATAACGGCCAAATCCGCTCTCGCGGTTGGAACGCACGGCATAGCGACCCGACAGATCCACCAAAAGCCCCAGGACAAACCCGTGGTAAAAACGCTCCGGCTCCGATTCCGACGATCCGCGGCCCACGTCAAAATAGCTGAACGTCTCCTGCGTCACCCGGTTCATATACAGGTTCATGGCTTCCACGTCCCCAAGCATCAGCGCCTTTAAGAACGTGTTGTACGCTGGCGTGCGGTCTGAAAACCAGCTTCTTACTATCCGTCGGAACATCAGGCGCACTTCCAGGTTCGTCAATTTCAGGATATAGTCCGGATCCGGATTCCATTCGCCTTCTTCCAGGCAGACTTTCTCCACCCTCAGATACCCGCTTGCCAAAAGCAGGCTCCAGATCACGTTCTCGCTGACGTCCAGTTGCTGAAACACGATCTGCTCCTCTACTTTTGTGCGGAACGTTCCCCCTTCCATCAGCTTTTCCACCGTCATTTTCACATCCGCCGCGCTTTCCTGTACCAGCTTGCCCACCAGACTGTTAGAGCTGGTGTTCACCCAGTATAGATCCGCCTTTTTCTTATCCAGGTAATTGATGATCGACCACGGGTTGTAAATGTCCGTCCGCTTCCCAAACGTAAACCCGTCGTACCACTTCTTCACTTCCTCTCTTCGGTCGGACATCCCGAACTCGTCCAGCGCATGAAACACTTCCTCCTCCGTGAACCCGAAGCTGTCCGCGTACGCCTCCGACGTGGTCGTCACCACTTCCAAGTTGTTCAGATCCGAAAAGACTGACTCCTTGCTCACCCGGGTAATCCCCGTCAGGATGGCGCGCTCCAGGTAAGGGTTTGTCTTGAACGTGGAGTTGAGCAGGCTGCGCATGAATGCCACGGCCTCACCCCAATAGCCGTTCACGTACGCCTCCTGCATCGGCGTGTCATACTCGTCCAGCAGGATGATGGCCTTCTTGCCGTAATGGCGGAAAAGGCATCTCGACAACGTCCTTACGGAAAATGACATCTCGTCTTCTTCCATTTCATACAAGCCCTTTTTAAAATCCATTTTCTCGACCTCGTCCCAGGAATCCCTCTCCAGCAAAGAGGAAAATCCAGCATACGCCTCCTTGAAAATCCGTAGCATTTTTTTCTTTGCCTGTCCAAACGATGTTTCTTTCACATCCGCAAAACTCAAAAAGATCACCGGGTATGTCCCCTGCAGCTTCCGGTATTTCTCGTCCTCCCAGATGGAAAGCCCCTCGAACAGATCTCCGCGCCCCGCATAGCCGACGGAGAAGAACTTTTCCACCATGCTCATGTTCAGGGTCTTCCCGAACCGCCGCGGGCGGGCGATCAGCGTCACGTCGTCCTCCGCCTCCCACCATTCCCGGATGAACCCCGTCTTGTCCACGTAAAAGTTGTCGCGTTCCCGTATCTTCTCGAAATCCTGCCGCCCGATCCCTACCGTCCTCGCCATAAGCGCACCCCCTTCTCGCGCATTTCCGCCCATATCTTCCAATCTCATGTTTGCAGAAATGAGAAATCCGCCATGCTCTCTTAATAGTATAGCGGATTTGCCTTGAAATTACAACAATTCCGCGGATGATCGCACGATAAACGCACGAATTCCCACATCAACCCTTATATTCGTTTTCTTTATTTACTCATGCGTCTATCGTTTTGTCGTGACAAAAGAATGTTGCTTATTGCCGGCTCTTTGAAAACAAGATATAATATTCATGTTGTCCTCCCGATACCCGGCAACAGGGAGGAGGTGTTCACATGGAAGAAATCATCATTTCCAGATTGCAATATACATTTTCCCCGGATCAGGACTCCTGGATCAGGGCTGGTTTTGAAACAGTTTATTAAATTCTTCGTGAAACAGCCCTGATCATCCGCAATTTCTGATTGTTTTTTCGGCTCACCTATGCTATGATGAACTACACACAAAAGTCATGCAATACATGAAAACACCCCAGAAGGAGTCAGGAATTATTGGGCAAAATTGATACGTTCTTACGGACTTTGCAGCAAGTGCAAAGTCCTGGGCTGAACTGTTACGAAAAACAACTCTGTTTTTGCAGACGCTTTTAACTATTTGATTTATGGCGGCGAGCCAATCATTCGGCCGGAAAAGCTGCAGGATTGAGATCAGCAGGAACAGATACTGAAAGATTTCTATCACGGGGATTCCCTTTGCTTTGTATGCATTGGAAGCCTTCAAAGCTGAAGAAATATGAAACCTTGCAAAAAATCTTTTGATGAATTTTGAAATCTGCTTATCATTTTAGGTTGCTTGTGTTATACTTGTATTCATAGCATGGGCCTTCGGTTTTGATTATTATGTTGGGCGACTTAATTATACCAAAACCATTTGGCTCATGCTATGTTTTTGCCAGTTATTATTGGATTTTCAACGTGCATAGGCGAATTTTAATGTGCGAAGTTGAGCAGATAAATTACAATATTTATAGGGAGGTATCTATATGATAGCGATGCAAGGATATTATAACGGAGCAGTTTGCATTCCTGAAGAGGGAGAAAAATTGAAATTAAATCAAAAGGTAATTATTACCGCATTGGATGAAATTGTTGCGCCTAAAATGCGAACGCTAGGGACATTGGAAGGAAAGGGAACGGTTTCTTTTTCCGAAGATTGGGAGTTGAGCGACGAGGAGATGATAGGGGAATGAAACTGTTAATTGACACACATTATCTGCTGTGGATGTTTATGGATACTGCTAAAATTTCAGACAAGGTAAAAACAGTGCTTACATCTGCCGAGAATGAAATATATTATAGTCAGGTAAGTTTATGGGAAATATCCATTAAGTATTCAATAGGTAAATTATGCTTAGAAGGGATCACTCCAGAAGAACTTCAAGCGGAGATTGATACGATCATTGTGGAAATCGAGGAAGATGTGAAATGAATAACTCAAACTCCGCTTATAAATTTTAGCTATGCGCATTGAAAATCCAATATCTGGCAGTCATTCAGTTATCAATGTTCAGGCCTTAGGCGGCTTGAAGCTGTGTTTTGAGCAAAATTATACCAAAACCATTTGGCTCATGCTACTTTTTTGCCAGTTATCATTGGATTTTCAATGTGCATGGGCATATTTTAATGTGCAAAGTTTGAGTAAGATATAATATTCATGTTGTCCTGCCGATACCCGGCAACAGGGAGGATGTGTTCACATGGAAGAAATCATCATTTCCAGATTGCAATATACATTTTCCCCGGATCAGGACTCCTGGATCAGGGCT
>CANQTH010000097.1 GCA_947626795.1 uncultured Lachnospiraceae bacterium | reverse complement strand
GTTTCCTGGTATATATTTGCTCATGGTATTCTCCTTCTACTGCTGCCAGAAGGACAGGAAGATCATACCACCAAGATATGCAGAGGTAAATACTACTTATGCAGAAGTAAATTCTACCAGAGGATTAGAGAGTGGAATTTAAAATTTCAATTTTCATTCGTGACTTTGGTTAGAAAATAGATTGATTTGCACAGAAGATCGTGGTAAAATAACGAGGAAAGTGCCGATGACGCTTGCGTCAAGAGGCATTTGACGAGTATCTCCATCGAGACGATATCGAGATGGTATAATGAAAAAAGTATAAATTGAAGTTTAAGGGGAAAATGAATGGGATTTTGGATCTTCATGTTGCTTATGGACTTAATTCTTCCGCTGACGATGGTTGTTTTTGGCAAAATGTTCATGACAAAATATCCCAAGGATATTAACGCCGTGTTTGGGTATCGAACCGCGATGTCAATGAAAAACAAAGATACATGGGAATTTGCGCATAAGTATTGTGGAAAACTATGGCTTAAATGTGGATTGGCATTATTGCCATTATCTATCGTTCCTCTGATATTTGTGTTCAACAAAGGAACGGATCTGATTGGAACTGTTGGGGGAATCGTTTGCGCAGTGCAGCTTATTCCGCTCATTGGGTCAATTTTCCAAACAGAAGCTGCACTGAAAAAACATTTTCAAGGGCAATCGTAAGGTTGCTCTTTTTGCTTGAATAGATATATTGCTCCATTGCTTTTTCAGTGAATATAAAATTTGCCATTACCCTTTCCTTTGTATGCCATGTTTTTTCTCAAACTCAAGAATTTTTTCGGTCGGCTTCTCTACATATTTCTCAAATTGCTTTATGAAGTGGCTTTGGTCGTAGAAACCTGTGGCCAAAGCTGCTTCTGTTATGGTTTCGGTTTTGTGGATTAAGCGTTGTGCCTTGCGGATGCGGTTCTGCATTTGAAACTCATTTAGGGGATTTGCCACATTCTTATCAATGCACAGGCTAAGCAGGGTATAACGGTCGCGTGCGGAAATGCTATGCGGCACATATGGGAATATGGCAAATGTTTCATTTTCCCTATAAACCTTTGTTCCTTTATCTATAGTAAGGGCAATGGAGCCGTCCAGTATGATGCCGATCGTCAGCACGGAAACATGATTATGCAGCGGGTAGGATATCGTTGAGTTCTTGCAGAAGATCAGTTCAATGCCTGTTTTGGCACAGTATAAGTAGCGGATATTGTTTATTGCCATAGTTTTCCTAGCAGTCTGTTTCTTGTTTTATAAATTTGCGTTATATTTATAGCACTTTCTATACAAAGTAGTTTTTGCAGGCGCTACGATTATAGCATATCAATGTAGAAAAAGGAATCATGGAAAAGGTTTTGCTGTATGGAAATTTCCTGAAAGGCCATGACGCTCTTCACACAAACTCCACAGAAGTGTGGTAAGATATCTTATCATTCATTCGATGGAGGCGGCTTATGTACCAGATCTTAGTTGCGGAAGATGACAGGGATACGCATCAGGTCATCTGTGAATTTTTGAAAGAGGCGGGATATGACGTGATCGGAGCGTTTGACGGGGAGGAAGCGATCGTCCGGTTTTATGAGGGGCGCGTCGACCTGGCAGTGTTGGACATCATGATGCCAAAGAAAAACGGCATGGAGGTTTTGCGGGAGATCCGCGCGCTATCCGATGCGCCCGTCATGATGCTGACAGCCTTAGGCGATGAATATACGCAGGTAAAAAGCTTTGACTTGCAGGCGGACGAATATGTGACCAAGCCGTTCTCGCCCGTTGTCCTTGTGAAACGGATCTCGGCCCTTCTTCGCAGAAGCCATCCGATGAACGGGGCAACGGTAAATTTTGAGGACATTGTCGCTGATTTTTCTGCCTATGCCGTTACCAAAAACGGCGAGCGGGTCCCGCTTACGACAAAAGAGATTGAGATTTTGAAGGTTCTGATCGAAAATCAGGGCAGGGCGCTCTCGCGTATGCAGATCTTAGATGCGGTATGGGGATTTGAAAGCGATCTTTCCGACCGCATTGTAGACACTCATATTAAAAACCTGCGGAAAAAATTGGGATGCGCGTCGATCCATACGGTCAAAGGCGTCGGCTATCGTTTTGAGGCGCCGGAATGAAGAATTTAAAATTATTTCCAAAAACATTTTTGCATTGTCTCGGGCTGATGAGCGGCGTGACGCTCATCGCCTTCCTGCTCATTTACAGCCTGTTTCCCACCGTCTATCAAATGTATAAGCAGCGGGAACTGGATGCGGACGCCGCGCGGCTGGCCGGGGAATTGCAGGAGCTGGATTCAAAGGAATTATCCGCTGCCATAACCTCATATGCCATTTCAAAAGGGTACGGATACACAGCCCGATATGAAGGCGGGGAGGTCATCTGTTCTGCCGGAGTTGGGATCAGCTTCGAGATGCTTGGCGGGGACTTTGGGACGGGAAACGGGGGCGGAAGCGTTCGTTTGGACGTGGATTTTGCCACAAGCGAGACAAGTTTCCGGACCGTTGACGGTAAGACGGTAGATTTGACGCTCCGCGCGTCGCTGCAGCCGATCGGGGATGCGGGATCGGTACTGCTGCTTCTTCTTCCAGCGGTGCTTATCCTGTGCGTCATGCTCTCCGCTTTTGTTTCTTATTTTTACGCGAGATCCATTGTTAAGCCAATTCAGGGCATCGCAGACGCGACGGTCCGGATGCGCTCCCTTGCGCCGGACATTTCGTGTTCCATTGACAGAAACGATGAGATCGGCATGCTGTCGCAAAATATTGACGCGATGTATCAAAAGCTGCTTGCCGCGATTTCTGATCTGGAGCTGCAGATCCAAACGGCCAGCAGATCCGAGCGGGAAAAACTTGATTTCCTCCTGCTTGCTTCCCATGAGCTGAAAACCCCTGTTACCGCCGTCCGGGGCATGGTAGATGGGATGCTTTACCGGGTTGGCGCGTATAAGGACCGGGACGCCTATCTGGCAAAATGCCAGAAAAGCCTGGAAAGCCTCTCGGAGCTGCTTTGCCGTATGTTAGAGGCGTCGAAGCTGGATGCGAACGCTGCCGCGAAGGACAAGGAGCGGACCGAGATCGGGAGGCTGCTGGCGGAAACGGCTTCACCATATTTTATCATAGCGGAGAGCCGCGGCGTTGCGATGCGGCTTTCCCTCGAAGGGAATTTCTCGGCCTGCGTTTCGGCGGAGCTTGTGAAAAAGGCGATCTCAAATGTGATTTCCAATGCCGTCAAGTACACGGACGCCGGGAAGTCCATCCGGATTTATCTGGAAGGGCGCGCGGCGGTTGTGGAGAATGAATGCCTGCCGTTTACGCAAGAGGAGCTTTCGCATATCGGGGAACCTTTTTATCAGAGGAAAGAAGGCTCTCCGGATAGAGCTGGCGGACGCACCGGGCTGGGGCTGTATCTCACGGAGCGGATCCTCCATGCCTGCAGGCTTTCCTATTCCTTTGCGCCTTATGAAAATGGGATGCGTTTTGTCTTGGATTTCGGGGAAGAAGAATCTTTTTGAAAATGGGCCGCATCTCCATATCAGCTCCATTTTGCGCGCTTATAATGTGGGCATAACGGAGGTGGAAGATGATGTATTTATTACGAAACGCATGGAAAAACCTTGCGCGCAACAAAGGGAGGAACATAGCGATCCTGATGATCGCAGCATTGACGCTGACCGCCGTGACCATTTCGTTTTCCATTCAAACGATGTCCTCGTTGGCGATCGCGCGTTACAAAGAAAACTTTGGCGTGCAGGCGACCCTGGAAACGAATTGGGAAAAGGTTGACAAGGAACATCCGCCGGAGCAGACCGTCAATGAGGACGGCAGCGTCACGATGGAGCAAAATTTTGAAGTCGTCATGCCTGACGCCGAGGAATATGCGCGCTACGCGGATTCGAAGTATGTGAGGCGGACGCTCTATCAGGCGTCTTGCGCCGTTTATTCGGATTCGCTGCGGCAAGTGGACGACAACCTGCAGCAGGGGGAAGAGATCGTTGACCTCGGCGGCATGGACAAAAAAGAGCTGATGAAGTTTTACGGGGCGTCCACGGAAGCGGAATTGGAGGAGATGCTGGGCGGGAAGGAAGAGCTGGAGACGGTGCTGGACACGAAAGCAAATGCGGTCGGCTCGCTGATCGGATTTACCGATCTTTCACTCCTGGATGAATTTGCCACGCAGCAGCGAAAATTGGAGCAGGGAGCCTTCCCGAAGAATCGGAATGAATGTATCGTCAGCAACGTATTTGCGGAGAAAAACGACCTGGGGATCGGGGACGTGATCTCCGTTTCCGGCCCCAGCAGATCGTTGGACCAGGAAGACGTGCAGCTTACCATAGTGGGCATTTACGGGGATTATTTTAACGAGGCGACAGCCATAACGTTTGGCACGTTTTACGGTGATATTTTTACGACGTATGACACGCTGATGAACACAGGTTTTCACTATATAGATCTGACGGACGCTGTTTTT
The DNA here is from genome assembly GCA_947626795.1 of uncultured Lachnospiraceae bacterium. Taxonomy (GTDB): domain Bacteria; phylum Bacillota; class Clostridia; order Lachnospirales; family Lachnospiraceae; genus Petralouisia. The sequence goes on along the minus strand of CANQTH010000097.1, from coordinate 3,150 downwards.
ATATTGAAGGACGCGGACGCGGCGGAGGCCTTTGAGCGGGAGATCCGGGCGAAGGGGCTGAACGAATACCTGTCCTTGTCTTATTCCACGGAAGAATATGAAAAAAATACGAAGCCGCTGGAGAACCTGGCGCATATTGCGGAGATTTTCACCGGGCTGGCAAGCGCTGTTGGCGCCGCCGTCCTGCTCTTTGTCTCTTTTATCAATGTCAGGGAGCGCAGGTACGAGATCGGAGTTCTCAGATCGATCGGGATGCGGAGATCGGATATTGCGAAGGGGATGATCTATGAATTATTGGCCATGATGCTTGCCGCCTTTGCAGGGAGCGTCCTCTTGGGATCCGCCCTGGTAAATCCGATCGCCTCCGCGCTTTTGGGCGGCCTGGCGGCGGATGTGCCGCGATCGCTTCCGGCTGTTTCTGTCGCGTTTAGCGCGGGCCTGGCGTTTGCGCTGAGCGTTGCCGCGAGCGTTTGCGCGTCGCTTGTTGTCATGCGCCATGAGCCGATGAAGATTTTATGTAACAGTTCAGCCTAGGACTTTGCACTTGCTGCAAAGTCCATAAGAACGTGTAAATTTTGCCGAGTGGGAATCCGGCTCTTTGCCGAAGGCAGACTTGAAATGAGCCGGATTCCGTAACTGTGAGGCCGAAGGCTGAACGGTTACGATTTTATCAGAAAGGAATTGAGAAGAGAATGGAGCTGCTAAGACTGGATCAAGTATCTTATTGCTATGAAAAAGAAGGGGAGAAAGTTCTCGACCGTATCACCTGTTCTTTTGAGGCGGGAAGATTGTATTGCATAAAGGGAGCGTCCGGGGCGGGGAAAAGCTCGCTTCTTTCCCTGCTCGCAGGGCTGGATGTCCCCGATCGCGGCACGATCTTTTATGAAGGGACGGATCTTGCGAAGATGGACCGGGACGATTACCGGGCCAGGAAAATAGGCGTGATCTTTCAGAACTACAATCTTTTGCGAAACGCCACCGTAGCGGAAAATATCATGCTTGCGGTGAATATCTCGGGGAAACGGATCGGAATCGACGAGGTTCGCAGCCTGCTGTCCCAGGTGGGAATCGGGCCGGAAAAGGCAAAGCGGAAAGCGTCGAGGCTTTCCGGCGGGGAGCAGCAGAGAGTCGCGATCGCGCGGGCAATCGCGGGCGGCGCCCCGGTTCTTGCGGCGGATGAGCCGACCGGGAATCTTGACGAGGGAAACGAAACGGCGGTCATGGACATTTTTAAGCGGTTGGCTCACGACAGGGGAAAATGCGTGATCGTTGTCACCCATTCGCAAAATGCCGCGTCATACGCGGATGAAGTAATGCTCCTGAAAAACGGCGGTTTCGCACGCGGGATCCAGTAATGGACTATTACCTTAAAAAATAATAAGAGCTATTGAATTGCTGCGAATTTAGCGGTAAAATAGCATTACTAAAATCCGTGCAATGCACAAAAATAAGGAGCGGCCCGATGGAAATTAAAAGGGATTCCTACCTTGAACAGTTAAAGATACGAAAAGATAACGGAATGATCAAAATTATCACGGGAATAAGGAGATGCGGAAAATCATTCCTTCTATTTGTATTGTTTAAGAAGTATTTATTGGAGAATGGCGTGGATCGTGACCACATCATTGAAATTGCCTTAGATGGCATTGAAAATGAGGAGCTGCGGGATCCGAAGAAGTGTTATCAGCATATTAAAGATGCGATGAAAGATGACCGGAAGTACTATCTGATCTTGGATGAAGTGCAGTTTATGCCGCGGTTTGAGGAAGTGCTGAATAGTCTGCTTCGGATCCGCAACATTGATGTGTATGTGACAGGCAGCAATTCTAAATTTTTGTCTAGCGATATTGTGACTGAGTTTAGGGGAAGAGGAGATGAGGTTCGGATCTATCCGTTGTCTTTTGCGGAATTTTATGCGGCTTTTGATGGAGAGTATGACGAGGCCTGGGAGGAATATATGGCGTACGGCGGCCTGCCGCAGGTAGCGCAATTTTCTGTAGAACGCCAGAAGGCGGAGTATCTTAAAAATATGTTTGCGAATGTTTATATCAAGGATGTGGTAGAGCGGAACAAGATTCAAAATGTTGAGGAACTTGGAATTTTGGTGGATATTCTTGCTTCTGCCATAGGGTCGCCTACCAATCCTACCAAAATAGCGAATACCTTTAAAAGCGAACGAGGCGTCAATTATAGCAATAAGACCATATCCAGGCATATCGATCATTTGGCGGAGGCGTTTTTGATCTTTAAGGCGGATCGATATGATATTAAAGGCAGAAAGTATGTGGGGGCAAATCAGAAATATTATTTCTCGGATATAGGGCTTAGAAATGCCAGGCTGAACTTCAGGCAGCAGGAGCCCACCCATATCATGGAGAATATTGTTTACAATGAGCTGCTTGTGCGCGGATACAATGTGGATGTTGGCATTGTGGATGTATTTGCAAAAAATGGGAAAGGAAAGAGAGACCATAAGCAGTTAGAGGTTGATTTTGTGGTGAACCAGGGAAGCCAGAGATATTACATTCAAGTGGCTTATGACATGGCTTCCGAGGAAAAGCAGGCGCAGGAACTTAACCCGTTCCGAAATATTCCGGATTCATTTAAGAAGATTGTCATTGTGAATGGAACGAAAAAGCCTTGGAGAAATGAGGAAGGATTTGTGGTCATGGGCATGAAATATTTTCTGCTCAATGCGGATAGCCTGGAATTTTAGCGTGACAGTTCAGCTTTCGGCTGGACTGTTGCTATTTTTTGCAACAAAAAATGTAACATTTCATATAAAATGTTACATTTCCTGGTTACACAAACTATATCGGAGCGTTCCGGAAATACTTAACCCCTCTCTTCAAAAAAATTCTTTGGATTTTATCTTTTTTTAAAAATCATACAAGATATCGTATCTGAGATCAAAATTCCATACCATATATAGGAAACTGAAAAATGGAAGCCTCACTGGACGCACCACGGGCAAGCGTCTGGCGGGGCTTTTTCTATGCGCGCCCAGCCATTTGGGCGGCGAAGGGTAAAAAATACGCCGCAACGCCAAAAACGCCGGAAACACGGGCTTTTGCAGATGGCAGAATGTAACAATTTATATGAACTGTTACACGGTTTGATTCATTTGGAAGTGAAAAGGGAAACAAGGAG
>CANQTH010000096.1 GCA_947626795.1 uncultured Lachnospiraceae bacterium | reverse complement strand
GGCAAAGAGCCGGATTCCCACTCGGCAAAATTTACACGTTCTTACGGACTTTGCAGCAAGTGCAAAGTCCTAAGCTGAACGGTTACGAAAAAGCCCAATGGAAGGAAACCAGGCCGCCATCCATTGGGCTTTCTATACGCATCCCCGTGCGGGGGGATGTTTTTTATTTTGTAACAGTCCAGCCTTCCGGCTTCACAGTTATGGACTATTGCTTTATTTTTTCTTCGTAAACGTGCAGCCCGAAGGCGTTACCGTAACGGAATATTTGTCAAAAGCAGACGTGTGCTGGTTATAATACCCAATCTCAAACGTCAGCGTCGCGTCAAACGTGATCGTGAAGAAATCATTCTGGTCAAAGGATTCGATCGCGAAACACAGCTCGTCACTTAATGCATTCCCATACACTGTACTCAGCCAGCCGTCTTCCCCCAAAAGATACACGCGGTACGTCTTGCCATTTGTCTTGAGGACGCCCGGGAATGGGCCGCTCTGGCTGGCAAGCCGATACTCCTGCCGCCCGAGGTTCACCATCCCGACCCGGACCCGATCCGTCGTCCCGGCCGCCGCGTTCGTGATCTCCATCTGGAGGAGCCGCGGCATATTCAAGGTATTGCAGACGCTGCAGATCTCATTGGCGTCCCAGGCATGGGCCCCAAGCCCGCCGCTTTTCGCCCCGCATCTCTGGCAGGTCGCAGGTTTTAAGCAAGTCGCCGCCGTAAAGCTGTGCCCAAGGGCTACCCCTCTTTTCGCCCCGCAGGTGCGGCACGTATCCGGCTTCGTGCAGGTCGCGTACCCTTTCCACTTATGCACGTGCTTCACCGTCACCTTTGCCTTTAGCTTCTTCTTCCCCATCTGGGCCGTGACCGTCGCCGTCCCTTTTTTCATCCCTTTTAAGGTCGCCTTGGACTTTTTGCTGCCCGACTGTTTCTGCACCTTGACAACCTTGGGATTGCCGGACTTCCATGTCACTTTCCCCGCCGGGTTCTTTACCGTCAAGGTAACGGTCTTCCCCTCTTTTACCGAGACGGACTTCTTGCTCAGCTTTGGCGCAGCCGCCTGCGCCTCCGCCGGGGATCCCAGCCAGGAAGCCGTCGTCGCCGCCAAAACGAGGGCGGCACTGACCACGAGCGCTTTCCAAACATTCTTTTTCCTTTTTTCCATACGTTCACATCCTCCATCTTTCTTTTTTCTTAACCGCTTTGTATCTCATGCGGCCCGGCCACTGTTCGCAACTTGATTATACCCCCCCCCCCGGTAGTTGTCAAGCTATAGACTGGCCAAATTTTTAAGATGGATCATGTTGTTGATCATGCTAACTGCATCACTTCCGCTTCAATCTCTTTTATGTCATGATCGTTACTGCCTCCACTTCCTTGCTGCATATCGCCGAACAGCGCGCGTTTCCGCTCGATCATCTCGTCGATCCGCCCGATGTACTGGGCGACGTCCTTGACGTTCTCGCCCCGCTTGACGCTCCCGTCCGGGTACGCCCGCTTTGAGATGCTCCCCGCGCCGAGCGCCACGATACTTTGGACTTCTTCCATGATCAAGCTGTTATACAGCCCTTCTTTCCCCGGAGCGGCGTAACCGACGTTCTCCAGATTCCCGGCGATATTCTTCTGGCGGTACAGGTAATAGGGGAAAAGCCCCATCTCCCGCGCTAAGCGCCCCGCCATCCCGATGGCCTCGGGCGCGTCTCCGATGCGCATCCCGGCGTACTCCTCCGGCTGCAGGCTCAGCCGCGCCGTCCGCTTGCGCGCAAGGGAATGGACGGTCAGGCTGTCCGGCCCTAACTCCCGCACCTGGCGCATCGTGTCCCGCACGTCCGCGAGTCCCTCCTGCGGAAGTCCCACGATCAGGTCCATATTGATGTTGTCAAATCCCATCTTCCGCGCCAGCGAAAAGCTCTCGGCTGTCTGCGCGACCGTATGACGCCGCCCGATCAAGTCCAGCGTCTCCTGCTTCATCGTCTGCGGGTTGATGGAGATCCTGGACACCCCGTGCTGTTTCAGGACTTCCAGCTTCTCCGCCGTGATGCTGTCCGGCCGCCCGGCCTCCACCGTATATTCCAAAAGCCCCGGGACGTCGAAGCAGCGCCCGATCCGATCCAGCAGCCGCCCCAACTGCGACGGGGACAGGACGGTCGGCGTCCCGCCGCCAATGTAAGCCGTATCCAGCTTCTTCCCCCGGCACGCCTCGGCCGCGGACTCGATCTCGCGCTCCAGCGCGTCCAGGTAAGCGTCTACCTTCCCTTCCCACTGCCCGATCGGGGACGAGGAAAACGAGCAGTACGCGCAGATGCTCGGGCAGAACGGGATCGCGACGTAGAGGCTGCAGTCATTCCGCAGGTCAAGCCGCGACAAAAGCTCCCGCTCGCGCCCCGCGATCTCCATGCTAAGGCTGATCTTCTCCTCCGACGTAAGATATGCGTCCGCCATATACGCCCTAATCTCCGCTTCCGTCCGCCCTTCCCCAAGCATCCTCATCGGGATCTTCGTCGGGCGGACTCCTGTGAGCGTACCCCAGGGGAGCGTCTTATCCGTATATCCGGACAGGAGGCGGTACAACTGCCGCTTCAAGGCGTTTTTTGTCTCCCTCCGGTCCGAAAGATCCGCTTCTTCCTCTGAAAAAAGCCCTTCTTCCCCCTGCGCTCCGGACGCCGCGCCGCCCTTTTGCCCGACCACGCAAATCTTCGCCTTCCCGCTGGCCGCGTCACGGCTTTTTCCTATAAAAATGCCGCCGGGATCCGCAGCGCCCGCGTCCTGGTAAAAAACCTCCAGATGGAAGGAGATCCGTTCCGTCCGCCTCAATGCGGCGATCTTCTCCCTGTCTGCGGAAACTTTTACCTCTTCCCCTGGAAAAAACGCCCTTACCAGGGAATGGACGTCATACTCGAATCCCGGCCGGCCCAAACATACTGTGACCATATTTCCCACTCTTCCGCCGCCCCTTACAGGAACGGGTTGTATTTGCGCTCCATGCCGATCGTCGTCTTGTCCATATGCCCCGGATACGCCGTCACGTCGTCCGGCATCGTCATGAGCTTCTCCCGGATGGAACGCATCAGGTCGGACATGCTCCCGCGCGGGAAATCCGTCCGCCCGACCGACTGGCAAAAAAGCGTGTCCCCGCAGAATACGGCTTTTTCCTTTTCCAGGTAATAACAGCAGCCGCCCTCCGTATGCCCCGGCGTATGCAGCACGGCAAGCTCCATGCCCGCCAGCTTCAGGATCTCCCCGTCCTTCACGAACACGTCCGCATGGTAAACGTCCCGCCGCCCGATCATCGGGGAACGGTTCAGCTCCGGCTGTTGCAACGTCTCTTTTTCCTTTTCATGGGCGTAGATCTGGACGCCAAATTCCTCCGCCAGTTCCTCCGCCGCCATCGCATGGTCAAAATGTCCGTGCGTCAAAAGGATGGCCCGCGGCTGCAGCCCTTCCTCGCGGATCCGTCCGGCCAGCCGCCCGGCCGCGTCCCCCGGGTCTATGACAAGCGTTTCTTTCGTCTCGTCATTGATCAGGAAATAACAATTCGTCCCTACTTCCCCTACGCAATATTGTTCTACTTTCATGCTATCCTCGCGTCCTTTCAATATCGATCACGCCCTCCACCTGCCGGATCTTCCCGACCAGGCTGCTCAGCTCTTCCTTCCCGCGCGTCTCAAAGGCGATCGTGATCGTCGCGATCTCCTGCTTGCTCGTCGTCGAATGGATGGAATTGATGTCGAGCTGGCGCTCGCTTAAAATCTTCGTGATATCCACCAGAAGCCCCGTGCGGTTCTTGCCATAGATCTTGATCTCTGTCATGTAGAGGCCCTCGTCGCTCTCGCCCGTCCGCCACTCGGCGTCCAGCAGGCGCGACCGCTCCATCTCAGACAGGTTGATGATGTTGATGCAGTCTGTGCGGTGGATGGAGATCCCCCGCCCCCTAGTGACGAACCCTACGATCTCGTCGCCCGGGACGGGCGCGCAGCAGCGTGAAAACCGGACCGCCACGTCCCCGATCCCGTTCACCACGATGCCGCTTTTGGAGGCCGCGCCCGGCCGCTTCGCCTTGCCGTCTGCGGCCTGCGCCCCGGCTCCCTCCCGGCCCGCGGCTTTCTTCAGGATCTCTTCGTCCGTGATGGCGGCCTTCTGATCCTCTTTCTGGTACTCCATCATCTTGTTGACGATCTGGCTCTCCTTCAATCCGCCATGCCCGACGGCCGCGAGCGTGGACTCCCAGTCCCGGAAGCCGTACTTGCGCATGATCCGGCTCTGATAGGAAAGCTGGTTTAAGTCGGCCCAGCTCACGCCCTTGGACTTGCAGTATTGGGCGATCATTTCCTTGCCCCGGACGATGTTCTCTTCCTTGAACTGGCTCCGGAACCACTGGTTGATCTTGTTCTTCGCCTGGGTGCTTTTCACAATGTTCAGCCAGTCGCGGCTCGGCCCCCTGGAATTTTGGGACGTCAAGATCTCCACACGGTCGCCGTTCTGGATGACGTAGTCGATATTGACGAGCTTCCCGTTGACCTTCGCGCCGATCATCCTGTTCCCTACGGCGGAATGGATGCTGTAGGCGAAATCGATCGGCGTCGAGCCTTCCGGCAGGTTCTTCACGTCCCCGGTCGGCGTAAAGCAGAATACCGTATCGGAAAACAGGTTCAGGTCGCTCTTAAGCAGGCTCATGAATTCCCGGTTGTCGGACATATCGCGCTGCCATTCCAGGATCTGGCGCAGCCAGCTCAATTTCTCCTCTTCCTGATCCTTCGCCGACACTTTGTTGCCATTGGAGGCTTCCTTATATTTCCAATGCGCGGCGATGCCGTATTCCGCGGTGCGGTGCATCTCGCGGGTGCGGATCTGGATCTCGAACGGCTGCCCGGTCGGCCCGATCAGCGTCGTGTGGAGCGACTGGTACATATTGGGCTTGGGCATGGCGATGTAATCCTTAAAGCGCCCCGGGATCGGCTTGTATTTCTCATGGATGACGCCGAGCGCGGCATAACAGTCTTTCACGGAATTTACGATGATGCGTATGGCGAACAAGTCGTAAATCTGATCCAGGGTCTTATCCTGGTTGACCATTTTTTTATAAATGCTGAAAAAATGCTTCGCACGGCCGTCGACTGACGCCAGGATCCCCGCGTCCCTCATATGCCCCGCGACTTCCGCGACCAGCCCGTCGACATATTCCTCCCTCGCGCTCTTGCGCAGGGCGACTTTTTCCACCAGGTCGTAATAGGCTTCCGGTTCGAGGTATTTCAAAGAAAGGTCGTCCAGCTCGATCTTGATCTTGGAAATGCCGAGCCGCTGGGCGATCGGCGCGTAGATGTCCATCGTCTCCGTCGCCTTCTCCTTCTGCTTCTCCGGGACCATGTAGCGCAGGGTGCGCATATTGTGCAGGCGGTCGGCGAGCTTGATCAGGATGACGCGGATGTCCTTCGCCATGGCCAGGAACATCTTCCGCAGGTTCTCCGCCTGCTTCTCCACCTTATCCGCATCGTAAGACAACTGCCCCAGCTTCGTCACGCCGTCCACCAGAAGGGCGATCTCGTCGTTGAACTCCCGCGCGATCTCCTCCTCCGACATCACGGTGTCCTCCACGACGTCGTGCAAGATCCCGGCGACGATCGTCTCCTTATCCAGCTCCAGCTCCGCCAAGATGATCGCCACGCAGAGCGGATGGATGATATACGCCTCCCCGGACTTGCGCACCTGCCCTTTGTGGGCCGCGTCCGCGATCTTGTACGCCTTCTCGACCATGGAAATGTCAGCGGACGGATGATACCTCCGTATGCTCGCGACCAATTCCTCGTAGAGGCTTTCCGGGCTTACGAATTCCTTGGTCGGCTTGATATGTTCTTTTTGCAAAGCCAGCTCTTCCTGCTCTTCGAGTTCGATCCTTTTCCTATCTTCCATACGCATCTCTCCCTGCCATTCAAGCTTAAAATATGCCCCACAAATCCCCACAAACCTGCGTCGTCCCGCGTATTTTCCTCTCCTCTTCCCCTTTTTTAAAAGATAATCTAAATTATATCTAAATTTGTCTGAAAATGCAAGAAAAAGTAATTGTTCAGCAAGCGCAAAGTCCTGGACTGCCACAAGAAAAAAGGTCAATCCAGAATTTTCACATATCGCTGCATCTTCTTTCCGAAAATATCCAGCTCTTCCCGCCACGAAAATCCCAGGTTTTCCGCAAGGTGGACGGAAACCAGATTTTCCTTCTGGATCAGGCAGTTGACCTCTCGGAACCCCGTCCCCTCCTGCGCGTAGCGCAAGATCCCCCGGCACAGCTCCGTCGCGTATCCCTGCCGCTGGTACCGTTCGCCGACCAGATACCCCATCTCCAGCACGGTCTCGCCGTGTATCTCCCGGTTCGTAAGCCCCGCCCTGCCGATCAGCTCCCCGGTCTTTTGATGGAACGCCAGCCACATGCCGTAGCCGTAAAAGCGGTACGCCTCCATGACGTACGTCCTGACATATTCTTCCTCTTCTTCCCTGCTTTCATGCAGCGGATCAATAAAACGCGTGATCTCCCTGCCATCGTACAATTCATAAAGCGCGTCCAGATCGTCCGCCGACATCTCCCGCAGCACGCACCGCTCCGTCTCGATCACGGTCCACGGGATCCCATGCTTGCGCTGGTAGATCCGCTCCAGGAAATAAAAGTCCACTTCCGCGAAGCCCTCGATCACGATCTGCGCCTGCGCCAGCCCCTGCCTGGGGAGCGTTGGGTTCACGTATCCGACGGAGGCCATCCCCACGCCCTCCGCTAAGGCGAGCGCATGATCTGACGCGCCCACCATCAGGCACTCTTCCGGCCTTAGACGGAACAGCCCCAGAACAGCCAGGAGCATCTCCACGGTAAATTCTTCCTGCGTCCCCTCCCCCAGGAACATGGAGAGATTCACGATCTGCACGCCATAATGGTAAATCCCGTCCAGCAGCTCCGTCAGCCCGTCTTCCATGACGAAACGCTCCGGGTCGTCCGGCTTCGCGATATTCAATTCCTGCAAAAACAGTGCCAGGCCCCGCAGTTCCATGCTCCCATTCCTCCGGCAATTTCGAGTGTAACTTTTAGTATAACATACTCTATTCCACAAAAAAAGTGCCTTATGGCGCTTTTTTATGACAAAATAACAGAACACCCCCGCGCCTTTGCGCTTGCTATAAAGGCCGTAAGAATGTGTAAATTTTGCCAGGTGGACATCCGGCTCTTTGCCGAAGACACTCTTTCAATGAGCCGGATTCCGTAACTATGAGGCCAAAGATTGAATAATTGCTAACAACGTAACAGGGCAGCCGCAAGCAGAAGAAATCAGAGGCGCTCTCCGTTCCTTTTTGGCATTGCCATCCGGCCGCTCACGCCTCCTCCGGCAACAGCTCCAGGATCTCTTCCGGGCTTCTCTGCGGGTTCTCCGATACCGCCCGGTAGATCGGCTCCAGCGCCTGCGCCTCTTCCTCCAAGTCCTCGGCAATTTCCCCCAGGGACTTCCCGCGCAGCAGCTTCTTCCTGGTCATGGCGATCAAGGTCAGGGCACTGCCACGCTTTTGGCCGCGGCGAATCCCCTGTGCCAGACCTTCGGACCGGCCCTGTTCCAGGCCCTCGGATCGACCACGTTCCAGGCCCTGCTCCAAGCCTTCGGACCGGCCCTGCTCCAGGCCCTCCTCCCGCGCGATCTCCCTCTCGCTCGCAATATGCGCCTCCTCGTCATATTCAAACAATATCATCTCACATACCTC
>CANQTH010000095.1 GCA_947626795.1 uncultured Lachnospiraceae bacterium | reverse complement strand
TCAGGAAATATATCTTCTTATCCATATAGCTGTGCATTACGGGCAGGAGCAAGCTATAATTATTTGCTTGTTGATGGGGAACGGAGACTAACGCCTAGAGAAATGCTGCGGTTGCAAGGATTTCCAGATGAATTTAAAATAGTCGTGTCAGACGCTCAGACCAGGAAACAGGCTGGGAATGCAATTCCAGTCAGTATGGTTGCTAAAGTGATTGAAAAGTTTATCCCATTGGTTTTTTGATAATGTATTTTGGGGAAAAGTGTGCTATACTGTAAAAAAGTGCGCGTTTGGAGGTATAGCACATGAATGGACCAAGATTAAGGACTGTCAATAAAGCAATTGCACCTTTTGACTTGAATAAATTTCCGACAAAATTTGTAGATGCGTTTGCAAAAGAAGTTGTATATATGATGGCAACGAAGCAGGCTATGGCTTTGGAAGGAAATGAATGGGAACAAATTTTTGCAACGTGTGTTGGTGCAGATTGGAAACCTTCTAACGTAGGGTTAGACGCGGATTCTTTTTTACTGCAATTGCAAAGACATTAAAAGCTCATTATAATTTAGATTATGTGAATAAGAATTTGGTAAGTTAGCAGTGGAAGAAAGGAAAGCACAATATGAAAAATTGCTAAGATAAATTTACCCGAAAAGATTAGTTAATTATCAGTTAACGATGTTTGGAAAAATAATTGTAATTAGGAAAGAGTATAAAGCGTATGATACAACCAGACAAAGTGAAAGCAGAAGCCAAGAAAAAAGAAAACGAAAATTTTAAGTTTCGTACCTTCCTGAAATGTCATGCAGACGAGGATGAACTAGACAAGCAATTTTTACGATTACATAAAGAACTTTTTGCAGACTATGATTGCAGTAAATGCAGAAACTGTTGCAAGATGTATATAAGGAAGCATTCCGGTAGAAGATACTGACAGGGATGCGCAATACTTAGGAATCACAACGAAGCAGTTTGTTGATGTTTATTTGGATAAAGAAGAATATGATATGAACATCAGACAAAGCATAAGCCTTGTGATTTCTTACAGGAAGACGGAAATTGCAAATTGGGAGACTGTAAACCGGATAGTTGCAAAAAATATCCATATACTGATCAACCAGAGAGATTGTCAAGTTTGCTTAGTGTGTTAGATGTGATAGAGATTTGTCCGGTAGCTTTTGAAATTTTTGAGAGGTTAAAGAAAGAGTATGGATTTAAAGTGCGCAGATAAGCCTTATGTTTATCTGTGATAATGGAGATGGCAGGATGAATTTAAAAGATATCATTGGCGAGACGACCGATTATGACAAGAAACTTGCGCTGGAAGCGAAAAACCCCAAAAGTTGGTGTAAAAGTGTCAGCACTTTTGCAAACGGCGTTGGCGGCAAATTATAGCGTATCGGATTATGCGTTCAGCAAATTACGCGAGCGATATAAAGCTTGGACAGGAGAAAGTTTGGATGATAAAGAACTGGTGTCATTTGGTTTAGTGGATGATAAGGGAAAACTTACAAATGCCGGAGCGTTGCTGGCGGGAATAAAAAGCATAGGGAATACCACATAAAACGCTATTCAAATAACGTGAGGGATTTGTAAGAAATTTGTAAGAAATTCAAGATAGAAAATGCGAAAATGGCGCCTGCGGGTTTGATAACATAAGATCAAGCCGCAGGCGATTTTTTGGCCGGAAATTTCATGCCAGAAAAGCGCCAGAAAAGCCTCCGGCGGATGCGCTTCGCGCATTCTTTTTGACATGAGTGTTTCGTAATCATTAGGAGAAAGATGGGGGATTGGAATGGGAAAGAAAAAAATAGCCGTCTTTTTTGGCGGATGTTCGACAGAACATGAGGTATCGCTGCAGTCGGCGTTCGCCGTCTTGCAGAATATCGACCGGGAAAAATACGAGGTGTTCCCAATCGGGATTACCAGGGAGGGGGAGTGGCATTCTTATGCGGGGCCGCTTGAACGGATCGAGGACGGGAGCTGGGAGAGGGACAAGGAGGGCTGCGCCCCGGCGGTATTTTCGTGCAGCCGCTCGGCGCATGGCTTTTATACCGTAGAAGAAGAGGAGCGCAAGCTGATAAGGCTCGACCTGGCGTTTCCTGTGCTGCATGGGAAGTTCGGGGAGGACGGGACGCTGCAGGGAATGCTGGAATTGGCGGGGATTCCCGTGGTGGGCTGCGGCACGCTTGCGTCCGCCCTTTGCATGGACAAGGACAGGGCGCATAAGCTGGCCAGTCTCGCGCAGGTCGCCGTGCCGAAGGCTGCCGTGATACGGAAAGCCGTGCGGGAAAAGACGCTGCGGGAGGCTGCGGAAACGCTCCGGTATCCGCTGTTTGTTAAGCCCGTCCGTTCCGGGTCGTCGTTCGGCATTACGAAAGTGAGCCGGAAGGAAGCGCTGCGGAACGCCGTGGAGCTGGCGTTTCGCCATGACGGGGAGGTTCTTGTGGAGGAAGCGGTGGAAGGGTTTGAAGTGGGCTGCGCGATCATGGGGAACGAGGAGCTGACGATCGGGCGCGTAGATGAGATCGAGCTGGCGGAAGGCTTCTTTGATTATACGGAAAAATATACGCTGAAGACTTCGCGGATCTATATGCCGGCGCGTCTGGACGCGAAAACGGAGGCGCGGGTGCAGGAAACCGCGGCGCGGATCTACCGCGCGCTGGGCTGTTCCGGATTTGCCAGGGTGGATCTGTTTTATACGCCGTTGGGGGAGATCGTGTTTAATGAAGTGAATACGATCCCGGGATTTACCGCTCACAGCCGCTTCCCCAATATGATGAAAGGGATCGGCCTGCCGTTTGCGGAAATGCTGGACAAGCTGTTGGGATTGTATGACTGACGGCCGCGAAGCAGGACTTAAATGGAAGCGCGTGGTTGGAAGGAGCGCCTAACGGCGGCGAGGCAGGACTTAATGGAAGCGCGTGGCTGGAAGATGCGATTGGCAGCCGCGAAGCAGGACTTAAATGGAAGCGCGCGGCTGGAAGGAGCGATTGGCGGCTGGGAAGGACTTTATGGAAGATGCGATTGGAGCCGCGCGTGAAGGGGGCTTAGGATGGGAAAGGAAACGTCATATACGGGGATTGATGCGTTCCGGCTCCCGGCCGCGCTGCTGGTGGTTGCAATCCATACTTCGCCCCTTGCGTCCGTTTGGGCGACGGGAGATTTTGTCCTGACGCGCATCCTCGCGCGCGTCGCCGTGCCGTTTTTTTTCATGGCGTCCGGCTTCTTCCTGTTTTTGGAAGAAGAACGGGAGCGGGATCCGGGGATGGGGGAGGGCGGATGCGCCTGGAAACAGGGCCGTTCCCACGCGCGCTTGAAAAGGTTTTTGAAAAAGACGGCGCGGCTATACGGGTTTTCAATCTTACTGTACCTGCCGTTGAATTGCTATAACGGGTATTTTGAGATGGAGAGCCTTGGGTGGAACATGATAAAGGATCTTGTCTTTGACGGAACTTTTTACCATCTGTGGTACCTTCCCGCCTCCATGGCCGGGGCGGCGATCGCTTGCGGCCTTTGGGAACGGCTGGGGAAGACGCGGGTCTTGGCGGTATCGTCCGCGCTCTACCTGGCGGGGCTGTTTGGGGACAGCTATTATGGGGCGGCGCGGGAGATCCCGGCGCTTCGCGCGTTATACGAAGGGATCTTCCGGGTGTCCGACTATACGCGGAACGGAATCTTCTTTGCCCCGGTCTTCTTCGCGCTGGGAGGGATTGCCGCAGGAGAGAGCAGGAAAGCGCCTTTGGGAGCGTGCCAGGGGAAAGTTTCCGCAGGAGAATGCAAAAACGCGTCTTTGCGGGCGGATCTGATCGGGCTTGCCGTCAGCTTCGCCTTGATGTCTGCGGAAGCGGCGGCGCTGCATGAGTTTGGGCTGCCGCGCCATGACAGTATGTATCTGTTCTTACCGCCGTGCGTCTATTTTCTGTTCTGCGCGCTCCTTCCGTTCCGTGGGAAACGCCTGGACAGCCTGGCGACCGTATCGCTCGTTATTTATGTCGTCCATCCGATGGCGATCGTGGCGGTGCGGCTGGCTGCGCGCGCGCTGCGCCTTTGGGGGCTTTTGGTGGAAAACAGCCTGGCGCACGCCCTGGCGGTCTGCGTGGTTTCCATGGGCGTAGGGACTGCCGCGGCTTTTTGGAAAGGATTGGCGCGCCGCAGGCGCGGGAAACGCCATCGGGCAGGAACGTGATAAGCGCCGGACAGCAAGGAGAAGCAGCCGAACCGCCGTAACCGTTCAGACTGGGATTTGTAAAGTCTGTAAAGGTACAAAGATTCAGCCAAGAAGTTTTGTAAAGTCCGTAAAGGTACAGAGATTCAGCAAGAAGGAATCCGCCGGGGCAAAGGGACGACGCGGGAAGGAAATGCGAGTATCGATCCGCTTCCATACTCGCGGCACAAAGGGAAGGAGGGCAAAGGGACGATGCGGGAAGGAAATGCGAGTATCGATCCGCTTCCATACTCGCGGCACAAAGGAAAGGAGGCAAAGGGACGATGCGGGAAGAAAATGCGAATCCGGCGCGTGACGCGCGGAGGGAACGCGCCTATATCGAGGTCAGCCTCGGGAATCTGGCGCATAACGCGAAGGTTTTGCAGGCGGCGATGCCGCCGGGCTGCCAATTGATGGCCGTCGTGAAGGCGCAGGCATACGGGCATGGGGCGGCGCGGGTCGCGTCCTGCTTAGAAGGCGTTGGCGTAAAGGCTTTTGCCGTCGCGACGGCGGACGAGGGGATCGCCCTGCGCGAGGATGGCGTCAAAGGGGAGATCCTGGTCTTGGGCCGCACAAGCCCTGATCGGGCGAAGGAGTTGGAACGGCACAGCCTGACGCAGACGCTGGTCGATTTTGACTATGCAAAAGAGCTGGATCGGCAGGGCGTCCCCGTGAAGGCCCATCTGAAGATCGATACGGGAATGCACAGGCTGGGCGTCCCGTGCGAGAGCCAGGAGGAGGCGGAAGCCGTCTTTGGGATGAAGAGCCTTACGGTCTGCGGCGTCTATACGCACTTATGCTGCTCGGACAGCCTGCGCCCGGACGACGTGGCGTTCACGCGGGAGCAGATCCGGAAATTTTACCGTCTGCTGGACGCGCTCGCGGGGAAGGGGATCACGATCCCGAAAGTGCATATGCAGAGCAGTTACGGCCTTTGGAATTACCCGGAGCTTGCCTGCGACTATGCCCGGGTCGGGATCGCGCTGTACGGCGTCCCGAGCGCGCCGGGGGAGCGGACGCGGCAAAAGCTGGATCTGCGGCCCGTGCTTTCCGTCAAGGCCAGGGTCGCGCTCGTGCGTACCGTCAAAAAGGGGGAATATATGGGATATGGGCGGGAATTCCAGGCAAAAGAGGATTGCCAGATCGCGATCTTGCCGATCGGATATGGGGACGGCATCCCGAGGAGCTTATCCTGCGGGAGGGGCGTGGCTTCCATCCATGGGAAATGCGCCCCGTTCGCCGGGCTGGTCTGCATGGATCAGCTCGCCCTCGACGTGACCGGGATCGAGGGGGTCGCGCCTGGCGACGTCGCGACGCTGATCAACGACGCAAAAAATCCGGGGACGTCAGCCCCGGAAGTCGCAAAACGGGCAGGCAGCATAAGCAATGAGCTTTTGAGCCGCTTAGGGCCGCGCCTGCCGTTATTGACGGTTTGATGAAAAATTTGACTGGATCAGCTCGCCGCGGTCACGCTCTGTTCGCCTCTGAGATGAACGCCACAAAGTCCTCCTTGGGGATCGGCTTGGAGAAGTAGTACCCCTGGATGAAGTCGCATTCCATGTCAGAGAACGCTTCGAGCATTTCCTGCGACTCGACTCCCTCCACGACGATCTCCATATTCATGTCTTTTAGCATCTTGACCGTATTTTTCAGGAAGATCCACATTTTCGGGTTGTTATGCTCGTCCACAAAAGACTTGTCCAGCTTGATGATCTTGAGCGGGAGCTGGATGACGCGCTGCATATTGGAATAGCCTGTCCCGTAGTCGTCGAGGGAGAAGCTAAGCCCGGCTTCCTTGAGCCTGGAAATGTTCTCCAGCATGACGCGCTGGGTATAGGCGGCGGCCGTCTCCGTGATCTCAAGGTTGATCTTGTCCGGCGGGATCTTGTATTTTTGCATGATGGAAAGAAGCCGGTCCGGCAAGTCGCTGTTCATGATCTGCGCCACGGAAAGGTTGATCTCGATGTAGTCGAGGCCCAGATCCTTAAATTCGTCGCTTATGATGAACTGGCAGACTTCCTCGAAAACGATCTCCCCGATCCGGTGGATCGCGCCGCTCTGCTCCGCGGCAGTTACCAGCGTCTCAGGCGAGATATAGCCGTGTTCCGGGTCGTTCAGGCGCAGCAGGGCCTCGGCGGAGATGAATTTCCCATGCGAGGTCGAGTAGATCGGCTGGTAGTAGACCTGGAAGCTGTTGCTCTCGATCGCGCGGTCGATGATCTCGTCAATGTTGTTCTGGATGTTAAGCTGGTTCTGGCTGTAAAGCTCGCCCGCGTTCATGATCTGCCCGGTATACGGGTTCTTCTTGTGGAAATCCGAGCCGAAATACATCAGCATGCGGAAGGACGTGATCTCTTCCGGACAGCGCGCCAATACGATGAAAGGCGTCAGGCTGATGTCCAGGCCGTTGATGTTCATGTGCTTTTTCAATTCCTTGTTCAGGACGTCCGCGATGGCTTCCACGCGTTCAATATATTTGCCGGAAAATACCATCCGATAGCGGCCGCTGTCCAAATAATACAATTCCGCGTGGCCCTGCATCTGCTTGTCGATCGCGCGGATCTTGTTGGCGATATGGAACAGCATCTCCGTGGAAGCGTCGAACCCGACCATGGACTGGATCGCGTGGAAATTGCCGATATTAAGCATGATGATCCGGACGTGCTTCTTATTATAGAAGGAACGTTTCATATCGTGGACATAAGCGCTGTGCTTTAAAAGCTGCGTGAAAGAATCGATGTAATTCTCCGGGCGCTGGACGCCGATGCTGATGAGCATCAGGCTGATCGAAGTGGCGAACATCTCGATCAGGGTACGCGGATGCGCCATCTGCAGCAGCATGGAACCCCCGCTGATGGGGATGGCCGCGCCGATGGCCAAAAAGCTGCCCCGGTCGAATATTTGGTAATATCGGATGATGTAGAGAAGCTCATAAACGATATAGCAGGACGCCGAGATATAAAGCAGCGGAAACCAGGGCCCGCGCTCATAGCCATGGCGCACGGAAAAAAGAACCGGGGAAAACGCATTGACAATAAAAGCGAAGACCACAGCGACGAAAGGCAGTATCATCGCGGCCTCTAAGAGGATATGCTTACGGAGCTTATGCCAGGAGTCTGTCAGGCTGAGTATGAACAAAAGATGCAGGGGCGCATTCATGAAATGCGTAAGTAGATATCCGGAATGCGCGATCTCAAGCGCAAGGAGATTGTGGCTCTGCGAATTATCCAGGGTGACTGCCGTGATGTCGAACAGGACGGCAAGGATGGCCGCCACCATGATCGCAAGGAACGTGCGGTTGGAAAGACCGCGCGTCATCTTGCGGGAAATGCAGGAAAACAGGATAACGACCATGAAGATCAGGCCAGCGATATCTAGGTTTATGTTTTTTACCATATTGCGATTCCTCTGTATATAAACCGGACGAAAAAGCTTCTGTCCTTATTATACCAGTCGGGCAGTAGAAAAGTCAATTACAACTTGCGCCTGTTGCAAAGTTGAAAATTGAAATTTTAAATTCCACTCTCTAATCCTCTGATAGAATTTACTTCTGCATAAGTAGTATTTACCTCTG
>CANQTH010000094.1 GCA_947626795.1 uncultured Lachnospiraceae bacterium | reverse complement strand
TTATTTTCAAGGAAAAATGGCATTCAGTCAGCAACTTTTGGTGGCTGTTTAGTGACCATTACACGGATTTTAGGTTAGATCGTATTGTCTGCTCCATTCACGGAGCTGCTGCCTGAGCCGCCCGCGCCATCCGTGGAGCCGCTGTCTGAGCCGCCCGCGCCATTGCCGGAGTCTATGTCCGATCTGCCATGTCCTTTGCGGCCAGGGCCGCCGAACCTGCCGCCTGGCATCGTGCCGTTTGAGCCGTCAGGCAGGTTGCTGTCCGATCCATCTGAGCTGTCAGGCGGGTTTCCTGGCATTGTGCCGTCCGATCCGTCAGGCGGGTTGTCTGGCATCGTGCCGTCCGATCCGTCAGGCATTGTGCCGTCCGATCCGTCAGGCATTGTGCCGTCCGAGCCGTCAGGCATTGTGCCGTCCGAGCCGCCGGGCATATGGCCGCCCATGCCGCCTTTCATGCCTCCGCCGTGGCCGCCCATGCCGCCCGCGCCGGAGCCGTGGATCAGGCTGTCCATGGAGATTTCTTCGTTATATTCCCCAGCCGTGAGCGTGTAGGAAGAGCCTTGTTTGATCTCGGGCGTGCTGACCAGCACGGAGCTGTATTCCTTGGATGGCTGCCAGGACAGGATGGATGCGCCGTCGCTGCCTGCGAGCGTGACGTCGCTGTCCGCCGCCTGGGTGTCGAAGGAAGAGAGGATCGCGCCCTGCGTGGAATCCTCGCCAAAGTTCTGCATCATCCCGGAGGCGCCTGCGGCAATGACGATCCCGCCTGTGACGGACGCGTCAGAAGCGTAGTCCAGCGCGCCGTTTCCGCTGTTGGTCGGGCCGGAGACATACGTTTCCCCGCCGGAGATGGCGAGCGAGCCATTTGAGTCGATCCCGTCGCCGGAAGCGTCCACGTTCAGGACGCCGCCTGAGATCGTGATGGAGCAGTCCGAATCCGCGGCAAAGCTGTCGCCGCCCCGGAAGCCGCCCATGCCGCTGCCGTCGTTTCCGCCAGCCGCGTTCAGCCCGTCGTCGCTGGCCGTCAGGGAAATGTCCCCGCCGGAAACCGCGATGCTCAATCCTTCCAGCCCCTCGTAGCTTTTGGCGATCTGGATGTCCCCGTCCGCGACGGCGAGCTGTCCGTCGGCATGGAAGCCGTCGTCCCCGGAGTCGATGTTAAATGTCCCGCCGTTTACGGAAAGATCCGCGTTCGAGTGCAGCGCGTCGTCTGCGGAGTTGACGTTGAACGTCCCGCCGTTGATCGCCATGTCTCCGGAAGACTTGACGCCTTTCGCGCTGGTTTCCTCGTTAGAGGCCACGCTGTCGGAAGCCGCGTTGCTGTTGTCAGTGTCCGCACTTTCGGAAGCAACGCAGACTTTTCCGGAAGCCGCGTTGCTGTTGTCAGTGTCCGCACTTTCGGAAGCAACGTAGACTTTTCCGGAAGCCGCGTTATCAGAGATTAAGGCGCTCTCAGTGGCGGACACATTGCCGGAAGCCGCGTTATCAGAAGCCGAGCCGCTCCCGTCGGAGGTTCCCATGCGGCGCTTTTGGAAATCGCGGCCAGTATCCTGCTTGGCGGAAGCGTTCGCGCTGCCGCCGCCCGCCGTTATGGAAAATGAGCCGCCGTCTGTTTGGAGGATGCCCGAGGCGCTCAGCCCGTCGCCGTCCGAGCCGATCTCAAACGTCCCGCCGGAAACGTAGAGGAAGCCCGTGGAGGCGTCGTCCGCATTTTCCGCGTGGACGCCATCCTTGCCGGAAGCAATGGAAAAGCTGCCATCAGAGATCCGCACGCTGTCCTTGCCGGAAAGCCCGTGGCTGGCGGCGGAGATCTCATACGTCCCGCTCGTGATGGCGAGGTCGTCTTTTGAGACGACGCCATGCCCCGCGGGGGAATCGACAGCCAGCGAGCCTTCGCCGTTTAAGGTCAGGTCGTCCTTGGAAAAGATGGCCGCGTCGATGTTGGTTTCCCCGTCCGCCGTAAATGTCCCGCCGTTGGAGAGCGTGTTGGAAGAGCCGTTAGCCAGGGTCACAAATACCTTGTCGGCCTGCCGGACGTAGAGGGCGGCGGAATCATCGGAGTGGATGGAGGCGCCGTCCAGGACCAGATGCAGCTTGTCAGTTTTTTCCGCGTCGACTGTGACCGTTCCATTTTCCAAAGAGCCGGAGAGGATATAGGTTCCCTCGTCCGTGATCGTGACGCTGCCTCCGTCAATTTTTACGGCGTCGGAGCTGCAGGAGGCTGAGCTGCCCGTCAGGGAGATCTGCGCACTCTCGCTTTCTTCGTAACCGATCTCATAGTCGCGTTCCGTGAACATTTCTGAGACGTCGGGGATCGCGTTTGCGGAGGCCTGGGCCTCGGCCTGTTTGTCCGTGCCGGACTCGGATCCGCCGGAAGCGGGATCGCCGCCCGTGCTGGAACTGCCGCTGGAGCTTTCCCCCGACTGGGAGGCGCTGCCAGCGTTGTCTTTTGCGCCGCTGCCGCAGCCGGACAGCAGCAAGGTGAAAATTAAGAGAAACGGGATGATTTTTTTCATGACATATCAACTCCTATCATATCAGATCATGTGGCTGTGAAAGCAGCCGCGCGGCGCGGGTCACAGCTCGGACGCCATGGTTTCCTGCCTGGAAAGGGAGATCTCAAGGTTCCCGTTCCGGCAGCGCAGCTTGTCGATCAATTCTTTTTCGCGGCCAGGGGCGCGCAGGGTCAGGTCGTAGGTGAGCCGGAACAGGCTGCCCATGTTCGTGGTCCGGACCTGCGTCAGCTCCCAGGAAGAGGCGTATTCCGGGAAGATATCCTCGAACACGCCCGCGTAATCCAAGTCTTCCGGGATCGTGATGTGCAAAGTCTTGGAAAGCCCCGCGCGTTTCCCCGCGCCGAGGCCCAGCCGCTGGTACAGCGTGTGCGCCGCGCACAGGACCAGGGTGAACAGGAACGCGAACCCTAAGTAGCCCATCCCGGCGATCAGGCCGGAAGCCATCGCCAAAAACAGGACGCCGATCTCGCTGGCCGTCCCGGGCGCGGAGCGGAAGCGCACCAGGCTGAACGCCCCGGCCACGGCGACGCCCGTGCCGACGTTGCCGTTCACCATCATGATGACGACGCAGACGACGGCTGGGAGCAGCGCCAGCGTGAGGACAAAGCTTTTCGTGTAATGCGTCCGGTACATATGGGTGGCCGCAAGGAGCAGGCCCATGAGCAGGGAGCAGGCCAGGCAGAGAAGAAAATCAGAGACTGAGATCACCTCTGTCATGCTTGTGTCAAACAGCCCCTGGAATATTGTGTCAGGCATAGGAATATCCTCCTTTTGAATTTAGTATGAGGCCCGCTTGCGAGCCTTGGCGCGAGATCCGGGCCTGCCTTTGCAGGCTCCTTCTGATCCGGATCCCTGCGCGTCTTTGCGAAACGTCTGTCAGATGGGAGATCGGCTCCCGCCATGGATGCCAGCCTGTTGCCCGTTTCCTATGGCGGCAGGATCCAACATCCCATCCGGATAAAGCATTGTGCGGTAGGCCGTCCCGTATTTGGAGAAGGAAGTCTTGTACAGATGCTCCCGCGCCAGGAAATGGGACATCCATAAAGGGATCCCGCCCGCCGTCTTGATCTCCATCAGGACAAGCCCGTCGTCCAGCAGAGGCTCGCCCCAGGCGTCTTCCCCCAGGGAAAGCGTGTCCTCGCGCGCCAGGATGTTTTCGTCGAAGGTGACGCGGAAGCTGTCGTCGCATTTTGAGTAAAACGCGTCCCGCTCATATGAGAGGAATACGACGGGGTGAAGCCCCTCGTAGTGGCTGCAAAAATAATCCACCTCGTCCGCGACCTGCGTATGCAGGGGGGACGGCGCCGATCCGCTCAGCCAGCCCGAGGCCTGGCAGGCAGGAAGGAAGAGGCGGCGTTTGTAAACGACGGAATGGTATTTCTTTTTCAGTTCCACGAAGACCGGATCCTGCGTGCGCGCTTTTTTGTAGCTCCGTACGCGCAGCTTTTCCTTATAGACCGGATGCTCGATGGAATGGCGCGCCAGCTGGAAATTGTCTGTGTCGAAATAGAGGTTGCGTATCGTCGTATGCCCGAATCGGTCAGGCTCCATGTAAGGACTCATCGCCTGCAGGGCAAGCTCTTTCTGTTGGCTTGTCAGCAGGTATTTCAATTCGTGTCGCTTGAAGATCGTTTGGTAATCCATGTCGGTTGCCTCCTTTGCAAAGCCAATTGTAATACGCCAAACATAAATGAACCTAAAAGAGCGGGGAAGAAATGAAAAAATTTTTGGCGCGCACGGCCCGAAAGTGTGATATGATGGTCTTGTGCCGGGTTAAGGCAGGATTAAGGTAAGTATGATAAGATGAAAAAAGATCCGGAAAACGGCACGGGAGGGATTTTCATGCGTTTATTATTAGCGGAAGACGAACGCTCGCTTTCCAAGGCGATCGTTGCGATCCTGGAAAAAAACAATTACTCGGCGGACGCCGTGTACGATGGGGAGGAAGCCCTGGATTACCTGGAGACGGGGAATTATGACGGTGTGATCCTGGATATCATGATGCCGAAGCTGGACGGGATCTCCGTCTTAAAGAAGATCCGCGCGGCGGGGAACCTGGTTCCGGTCCTGATGCTGACGGCGAAGGCGGAGGTGGATGACAAGGTCCTGGGGCTGGACAGCGGGGCGAACGACTACCTGACGAAGCCTTTCAGCAGCAGGGAGCTGTTGGCGCGCATCCGCGCGATGACGCGCAGCCAGGCGGCGCAGCCGGACTGCGTGCTGCGCGCGGGCAACCTCACGCTCAACCGCGCGACGTTTGAGGTGGCGTCCCCCACCGGGAGCTTCCGGCTCGCGAACAAAGAGTTCCAGGTTCTGGAGATGCTGATGGCGAACCCGGCGAACGTGATCCCGACCGAACGCTTCATGGAGCGGATCTGGGGCTATGACAGCGACGCGGAGATCAATGTGGTCTGGGTCTATATGTCCTATCTGCGCAAGAAGCTGGCCGCGTTCCATGCCAACGTGAAGATCAAGGCGGTGAGGAACGCCGGATACTCGCTCGTGGAGGAGGGATAGACGATGATCCGAAAACTAAGGATAAAATTTACCATGATGGCGATGGCGTCGCTGTTCCTGGTGCTTGCCGTCATCGTGGCGGGCATCAACGCCTTGAATTATCGCGGGATCATACGGGAGGCCGACGGGATCCTTTCCATCTTATTGGAAAACGACGGCACGTTCCCGCGGATGGATGCGCTGAAAGGAGACGGGAAGAAGGGGAAGGAAAAGGAAAAAGGCATGGGGATGGGCGGCCCGATGTCGCCGGAGACGCGCTATGAGATCCGGCATTTTTCCGTCCGTCTGGGAAAGGACGGGAAGGTCGTTTCCGCGGACACGGGGAAGATCTCGGCGGTCGACACGCAGGAGGCTATCGCGTATGCGGAGGATGTCTTTGCGGGCGGGAGCCAGGAGGGCTTTGTCGGGATCTACCGCTACAGGCAGCAGAAGGACGGGGATGGGGCCCTGGTCGTCTTCGTGGACTGCCGCAGGAGCCTGTCCACTTTCCGGGATTTCCTGGCGACGAGCTGCGGGATCTCGCTCCTTGGGATGGCGGCGGTCCTATTTTTGATCCTCCTGTTTTCCGGGCGCATCATCGGCCCGGTCTCGGAAAGCTACGAGAAGCAGAAGCGCTTCATCACGGACGCCGGGCATGAGATCAAGACGCCGCTTGCGATCATTGAGGCGGACGCGGAAGTGCTGGTGATGGACATGGGGGAGAACGAATGGCTTTCGGACATTAAGAGGCAGGCCGAGCGGCTGGCGGACCTGACGGACAGCCTGATCAGCCTTTCCAGGATGGAAGAGGGGAAGGAACAGCTCCAGATGGTTGACTTCCCAATCTCGGACCTGGTTGCGGAGACGGCGCAGTCCTTCCAGACGATGGCGCAGATGCAGGGAAAGAAGTTCGCCAGCGAGATCTGCCCGATGCTTTTCATGCGCGGGGACGAGAGCGCGATCCAGCGGCTGGTGACGATCCTTTTAGACAACGCGCTGAAATATTCGGGCGAGAACGGGGAGATTTCCCTGACCTTGGAAAAGCAGGGGAAGACGGTGCGGCTTTCGGTCTATAACACGGCGGAGAACGTGGAGAGGGAGAGCCTGCCCCATCTTTTTGAGCGGTTCTACCGCGCGGATTCCTCGCGCAATTCCAGCACGGGCGGCTATGGGCTGGGGCTGTCCATCGCGTATGCTATCGTTTCCGCGCACAAGGGGAAGATTGCGGCGTCCACGAAGGACGGCAAGTCCATGCTCATTACCGTGTCGCTGCCGGGGTAGGGCGGCCATGGGTAATGCGCCAGGCTTACAAAAGAAACTATATCGGGAGATTTAAGAAATAAGAAAGCGGAAGGCCGAAACGGGTTTCATAACCCCGTTTCGGTCTTTTGCAGAAAGGCGGATCATCTGCAGTGGCTTTATGATATAGAATGCTTAAAGCGCGGGCAGCCCGCTTTTTTTGATATGGCGAAGCAGGCCTTCGCAGCCAGCCGTCACGTCCGCGTACGTTTTTTCAAAATCCCCCGTGTACCAGGGATCCGCGACGTCCCGCGGATGATCCGTGTAATCCAAAAGCAGGCTTATTTTCCCGGCGGGATCCTTCCCGGCGATCCGAAGCATATTTTTGTAGTTCCATTTGTCCATCCCGATGATGTAATCATACGCCTGGTAATCGCTGCGTTCCATGCGGACGGCGTATTTCCCGGCTGTGGAAATGCCGACCTGCGCCAGCTTATTCCTTGTGCCATAGTGGACCGGGTTGCCGATCTCCTCTGTGCTGGTAGCGGCGCTGGCGATGTAAAACTGGTCAGCGATGCCTTCTTTTTGCACCATGTCTTTCATGACAAATTCTGCCATAGGGGAACGGCAAATGTTTCCGTGGCAGACGAAAAGTATTTTTATCATTTTGAATACATCCTTTCAGAATCCTGTAAAGCTTGATTTTTTAAGAAGTTGGCGTTTTGCACTGATCCAGCACAAAACGGCGCCAAATTTTGGTATTGCAGCGTATTCCCATTGTACCATATCAGGGCTGGTTTTTCATCCTGTCTTTGGCAAAATTCACGAAAAATTTAAGAATGCGTTATCCATCTTCCTCATTACCCGCAAATTACGAAATTGCGCTTCCCGTTTCCATACAAAAGCCTTTCCTTGTAAAACTGTGACTGCAAACTGTTAAAAGGAGTACTCATGCTCAATATACTGGTTAAACAGACGCGTTTAATCAAATGTAGGGGGAAGTTTCCCCCCCTGGCCCCATCTGCGTCCAAAAATTCACAAAATGTCCTGCCGGAATTTCTGATTTTTCACTCATTTTTTTGCACGAATATCCCCCGTAACGGGACAGAAGATTGTGTAAAATGCCTTTCATCAATCCATCACAGAAAGGTTGCCAGGCGCCAGTGGCGTCTGTCCGGCAACGACCGAAGAGGAGCGGAGAACAGGAAATGGCAGAGCGAGAACGCAAGAACGAGCTGAAAATCTATCTGCGTGACGATGAACAGTACATACTGGAGCAGAAAGGAAAAGCACCCGGCAGGAAAAGCAAATCCGCCGTTTCATAAACGCATGAAAATATGTCTGCTGAACGACGGTTTTCTTTCCGCCACAAAGTGGCAATGTGCAGCAAATTTAATAAAACCTATCATGATAAATGAATAACAATTTTCACCCAAATGTACGCTTAATCTCGCCAAGTTCGCCCTGTGTTTCAACCCAATTCTCTACATAGCCGCAATCACAGCAGACATAGCGAATAACCGGGATTTTTTTCATAAGCGTAAAGGTTGAGGTATAAATATTGTTGCCGCTTGCAGGGCGGTTTTGATTGTCGGGGACACGGACAATATTTTGTGAATGAAACAGTATCAATCGCATACTCGATATGCGATGTGATAAAAATAATCTTTACATTCGGCAGATACAGCTTAATTTTTTCGGAAAGCTCCATGCCCGTCATACCGGGCATTTCTATATCAAGCAGAATGAGATCAAAGAAAATTTGATCATCTGTAATATCGAACAAGAGATTGCTACTCTGCGTGTAGGTTATGATTTCATAACCGATACCGCAGGACCTAAGACTGCTTTTTACAATGTCCTCATGCTGTGTGACAGCTTCGTTTTCGTCATCACAGATTGCTATT
>CANQTH010000093.1 GCA_947626795.1 uncultured Lachnospiraceae bacterium | reverse complement strand
TCTCCCAGGAGGATGGACAGCGCATGGCCCTCCCCTTCTTCCCGGATCTGGTATGCAATCCCGTCATACCTTCCGGACAGCGCAACGTCTTCCCAACTTCCCAGCGTGTCGTAGCCGCCAAGCAGGCGCATCCGCTCCTGCCCTTCCTCCCCTGTCAGGCGGATCTCCCGGAAAGATTGCTCCCAATCATACCCTTCCGGAATATAAGTCCCATCGGTCGGCAGGAAGTTCTCCATCTCTCCTTGTTTGTAATTTAAATACAGGACGGCTTTCTGGCCCTTATAGATGACCGTCACCTTATGCGTCCAGGCTCCGCCGTATTCGTCTTCCCCGGCCTCCGCCGTGATCTCATAGCTGTCCGGCTCAACGTTGAAGGTCAGGCCCACCTGCCCTAAGCCGCCCTTCCCAAGTGCCTCCTGGCACCCTTCCAGGCTGTAACAGATGCACTCGACTGCGTCTTCCCCGACATAGATCCAATCATAGTCCAGATCATCCGCGTCTTTAAACACATTCCCCGGGTCGGAGATCCCGGTTAAGTAGATCGGGCGGATGCCCTGCGTGTACTTCACGTCATAGACGCAGCTCTTCTCTTTATAAGTTACCGTCAGCTTCCCTGCGATCCCGTTTTCATCCGACGGCTCGTAGCTGTACTGCACCCGGTCGCTCGTGAAATAGAAGATCGGGTTTTCCAGCGTCTCGTTCTCGCCTGTGATGCAATAAGAATAAGTAATGTTCCCTTCCTCATCCTCGCTCTCGTCGCAGTAAGAATTTAAGATATAATTCCCTTCTTCTTCCACGCTGCTCGGGACAAGGCTTGGGACATACTCCGCCCATTTCAGGTAATACTTCTCTTCCGCCTTTGTCGCTCGGTTCGTCACGACATACATCTTCTGGAATCCTTCTTTGTCAGAATCCCGCATCTCGCCCGTCGCATTTTCCACGTCGCTTAGGGACACTCTCAGCCCTTCCAGGACATTGCCGCTGTACCCCTGCAGGGAAAGGATGGAATACCCTTCCAGGAGCGTCCGCGTTTCTTCGTCGTCGTAATAATAGCTTCCCTGGCGCGTAATGGAATGATCGATCAAATCCTCTGACTCCACATCGGAAATCCCCGTGCTGTACGCAAGGGCAGCGAAGTATTGCTCCAGCTCCTCCACTTCCGCCGTGACTCGATCCGCGTCCTCTTCTTTTTCTAAGATTTCCTGCGCCTCCGCTAATTTCTGCCCGATCTCCGCGGCAAGCGCAGCGCCGTAATCGCAATGGCCATACCGCTCGATCGCGTCCGCCAGCCTGTTCCTGGCGATATCGACCGCATCTATCCCCACATTATCGGAATCGCCCGGATGGTAGTAAACTTTATTGACCGGGGTAAGCGTATTCGTCTTAATGTCGTAGGTACATACGTCCCACAAGGTCCCGATGGCATTCGGAACGTTATAAGTCGCAATATTCCGGCTTCCGATATAAACGTTCACGACCGCGCGGGAACTTGCGAGCAGCTTGTTGTCCGGATCGCCCTGGTTCGTGTAATCATATACGTAGAAATGGTACAGGCCTTCCACCGATCTGTACACGGTCGTCGTCTCCGGGCCTTCCCATGTCGTGTCATCCACGTCAAGGTCAGCATATTCCACGCCGCCCTGCGCATACATCTGATCCGAAAAATACGTATGGAACTTGCGCCCAGCCACGGCTGCCGGGCCGATCAGATGGGAATCCAGATCCGCCGGGACTTCCGGGCCTTCTTTCCCCCAGGTCAGGACAAACCGGATCTGGTCGCCGTCCACGATCTTCGTGACCGTCATGTTTTCCTGCACGGCCGTATTCGCGATCACGACGACATTAAAGCTGATGCGGACATAATGGCTGTCCGTGCCTTCCCGGTTATCCGTCACCTGGACCGTATAAGTCCCCGGGGCCAGGTCGCTGAACTGATATCCGCCGTTCTCATCCGTTACCGTCCTCGCGATCACTTCGCCGGAAACATTGTCCGCCCCTTCCCGCAGCAGCAGGGAAATCCCGGCAGGCACGCGGCTCGCGTCAAACGCGTCGTACAGCGTCCCGCGCACGCTCCCCTTTTCATCCGTATGTTCCATCATGACGACCGTCTCGTTATCCACGCTCGCGCGGTTCACGACGATTGTCTGGTAATAATCCTGTTTCCCTTCCATCCTGGCGATCAGCAGGTAATTGCCGTATGGGACATTTTCCACGAGATAGCCGCCCAAGCTGTCCGTGACGGCCTCCCAGCAGCGGCCTTCTTCTTTCGCCTGCTCTATCGCTTCTCCCAGGTTATCTATGTCGATCGCCGCGCGGTATGGGATCAGGCTCACGGACACGCCTTCCATGCCTGCCTCTGACACATCGCGGACCGTTCCCGCCACCGCGCCTTTTTCCGCGCCTTCGTCTGCCTTGTCATTCTCCGCCACAATGTCGGAGATTTCACCTGTCTCTTCATTTACGATCGGAATGACGCCGATCCCAAAGATCGTCGGGACAGACGTCCCGTCCACGATCTGCACGGAGCTTGTCTCCGCCCCTGCGCGGATCTTTAAGACGAACGTCCGTATCGTATCGACCGACACCGGAATGGACGTGTCAACCACCGTGCCTGCAGCCCTGACCGTGACCGGGATGGACGTCCGGTTCTCCCCGTCAAGGGAAACTTCCGCCGCCCCGTCAAGGATGAGCTGTTCTAACGTCCCCTTCATGTCAAGCCTTATCTTATCGACCCCTTCCCGGGCATGAAGGACGACATTGCCGCCTTCCACGACAAGATGCGAATCCTTTGCCGCCAGGTCGATGGCGTTCCCGGAGGCTTTCTCGATCCAGGTATCGGAGCCGATCTGGTCGATCGTTATGTTGCGGAAAACAGCCTGGTTCGACACCGTGGCGTTCGGAGCGTCAATCTCCAGCATGATCTCGGAATGATCCGCCTCCGGGATCTCAAACTCGCCGCTTTCTTCTGTCTCGCAGATTACCTTCCCGGCTTTCCCTGCCTCCAATGCCGCCTGCATTTCCGCAAAGCTTGCCGTTTTTACAACATCGCCTACCGTCACTTCGCAGGCCGCGGACTTCCCGTTCCCTGCCTGGACGGTAATGGTCGCCGTCCCGGCGGACACGCCTGTGACGTTCCCATTCTCCACCTTCGCGACTTCCGGCGCGGAGCTTGTCCATGACAGCCCCTGGCTTCCCGCCGCTTCCGGGTATACGCCAGCCTTTAATCCCAGCTCTTCCCCAACGGCGATCGTCTCCGCCGTCTTATCCAGATAAACCTGCTTTACCGGAGTCTCCACCTTAACTTCACATGCCGCGGATACTTTGCCGTTCGCTGTCTGCGCCGTAATGACCGCCGTCCCGTCCTGCTTCGCCGTCACCACGCCGTCGCTCACGGACGCCACTTCCTCGTCCGAAGACGTCCATTTCAGGCTCTTGTCCGTGGCGTCTTCCGGCTCGACCTCCGCCTGCAGCGTGAACGTCCTGCCTGCTGCGATCGTTTTCTCCGTTTCCGAAAGCGTTATCTTCGTGACTGGGACGCCGACTGTGATCTTGCACTGCGCGCTTGCCGCGCTGTTCGCCTCGGACATCGCCGTGATCACGGCTTCCCCGTTGCGGACCGCCATCACGAGGCCGCCCGCGGTCACGATCGCGACGTTTTTGTCACTGCTCTCAAACTTCACGTTCTTGTTTGTCGCATTTTCCGGCAAGACTGAGACTTCCAACTGGAGCGTCCCGTCTACCCTCAAAGTCTCTTCCTCCGGCTTCAGGGCAAGGGAAGACACCGGAACGTCCTTTTTCTTTACCGTGATCGGCACGCTCCCCTGCTTCCCGTTTACAGACGTCGCCGTGATCCGGGCCGTCCCTTCCGCGACTCCGCGGATCTTGCCGTCCTGGCTGACCGTCGCCACATCCGGGGCGGAGCTTGCCCATGTCACGGTCTTCACCGCTGCATTTGCAGGAGCCACGGAAACAGACGCCTGGAGTTCCTCGCCTTCCACGATAGTATCCGTCGGCACAGTCACAGTCACGGACGCAACCGCCACTTCCACGGGCTGCGGGTCGGGCTGCGGAGCCGGCTTCTGGCTTGCCGCCGTCACCGTCACGGACACGCTCGCTTTCTTATTGCTCCCGTCCATGGACTTTACCGTGATCTTGGCCGTCCCGGCTTTTTTTGCTGTCACTTTTCCCTTAGCGTTCACCGTGGCCACATCTGTGTTGGAGCTTATGTAAGAAAGCTTTTTATAAGACGCGTTCTTCGGCGTGACGGATGCCTTGACCGACGCCGTCTTCCCTGCCGTCAGATTCAGCCTGCCGCCCTGCACGACGATCTTCTTGACCGGAGTCCCGACGTAAACCTGGCAGGACGCCTTGATCTTCGTGCCTTTTACGGAAGCCGTGATCTTCGCCTTCCCGTTCTTCTTCGCTTTCACGACGCCCTTCTGGCTGACCGCCGCTACTGCTTTCTTGCTTGACTTCCAGGCGACTTTCCCGGCCTTTTTCGGCTTCACGGCCGCCTTGAGCTTCAAGGTCTTTCCTTTTTTCAGCGTATAGACGCTGTGGTTCAAGGATATGGACTTCGCCTTGCCCGCCGCCTGCGCCGTTCCCGCGTTCGCGTTGGCCGTCGTCGCGGCTAAGACGATCGCCAATGCGAACGCCAGTATCCGTTTTGCGTGCTTCTTCATTATTTTCCTCCTTTTTTGATTCAAGATCCGCCCGCGAGTCTTGGCACACTCTCGCAAAGCGTTGGATCAGGCGGGAGGTCCACTCCCTTCTGCCCCAAATTTTTACGCGTTTCTACGCAAAATCATACCATGAATGGCATGATCCGTCAATTTTCTTTTCCGCTCTGTGCGCATTCGCGGAACTGCCCCCTTCGGCCTTCCTGTTATGGAATCTTCCCATTCCCGCCCGAGGGGCGAATCTTCTCCCGGCTGAATTTACGTATTTTCTGCCGCGCGCCCTATGCCCAATGGCCCGACGGCATAAGGCCGCCCCATGCGGCGCCCCTTTGGCAAAACTGCCGCAGACGAGTCCTGGTTACGGCAGGGACGGCGCCTCGTATCCGGACTCCTGCCCGGATACGTCCGTCTCTTCTGGAGCTGTCTCTTCAACCGTCTCTTCCGGCTCTGTCTCCCCGGCTGCATCTTCCGACGCCGCCTCTTCAACCGTCTCTTCCGGCTCTGTCTCCCCGGCTGCATCTTCCGACGACGCCTCTTCAACCGTCTCTTCCGGCTCTGTCTCCCCGGCTGCATCTTCCGGCTTCGTTTCCTCCGTCATCAGCTCCGCATCCTCTGCCGTATCCGGGGCATAATATTCATCCTCATAATCCCCAAAACTCGGCTGCGTCGCGGACACGCACAGCTTCCCGGCCATTGTGTCTTCTTCATTGGAAACGCCTATGTAGTACGTCTTGCCTGCCTCACAAGCATAGGAGAAATAGAAATTGCCGTTCGTGATGCTGTCCCCATCCGAGGTAAGGTATTCCCCATTCTCATCTTCCAGGCACCCGTACGTGCAGCTGTACGAATCCGTCTCCGTCCAGAAATAGTACGTGCCTGTCGCCGTGGGCTTAAAGACATAATACTTGTTGCTATAAGACAGGCTTATGTCAAGCGGGGTCTCCGCCGTTACCGTCCCGTTGTTCCGTCTCATCGAGGACACGTACAACTTCCCAGCCATCGTGCCTTCGTCGTTGGAAATGCGTATGTAATACGTCTTGCCTGCCTCGCAACGATAGGAGAAATAGAAATTGTCGTTCGTGATGCTGCCCTCATCCGAGGTAAGGTATTCCCCATTCTCATCTTCCAGGCGCCCATACGTGTAGCTGTACGAATCCGTCTCCGTCCAGAAATAGTACGTGCCTGTCACCGTGGGCTTAAAGACATAATACTTGTTGTCATAGGACAGGCTTATATTAAGCGGGGTCTCCGCCGTTACCGTTCCGTTGGACGGAAGCTCGGATATCTTGACCGCCGCGGTGGCCGTCGTCGTGGATACCGTGACATTGACGTTGAGCGTCGCCGTCACCGTCCTCCTTCCCATCTCGGTCGTCGTCGTCAGGACGTGCTTCCCGCGCTTCAGCCATACGATGTTCCCGCTGCCGTAGCTGTTCCCCTTCTCGTCGTACCATGTCCCGAAATTCTCCGGATTCACCGCGCTGTTGTTGGAATAAATGACGACGCGCTGAACCGGGAGCGTAATGTCAAACCCGGATCTTGTCGTGCTCAATGCCTGCGCATACAGATACCTGTGGCTGCCGTACCGGCTCGCCTCAATGTCGTACCTGCCTGCCACCAGCGTCGCCGAGAACGCGCCCTTGTCGTCGCATTCCGTATAGCGGTTTAACGTGTACTTGTTCGCCCTGTCCTTATTGCTGAACGTCACGTCCGCATACGGGATCGGGTTGCCCAACATATCCTTCACAACCCCGGAAACCGAGATTGTCCTTGCCACGTTGATCACGACGGACGCCGTCGTCTTGCGCGCCGGAGCCGTCGCGTCCGCAACGACCGCCGTCAGCCTGTATGTCCCCGGGGCCAGGAGCGTCCCTGTGATCTCCCCGTATTCGTTGATCTGCAGGTTGTAGGTGTTCCCCGTCAGGCTGTACGTGTAAGAGCCGCTTCCGCCCCTTGCCCTAACCTGCAGGTCGACATACACCTGGCCGTCCGCGCCCAGACTGAGATAAGCCGGGCTTGCGGACGCCGCGATCGTATCGTCGCTTCCGATCAGCCAGATGATGGAATACGTATAGGTATTGCCGATCTCGTCCCTTGTCTGGAGCGTCGACGCCACGCGCCCTTTCTGCTGCGCTTTCCCATAAAAATGAATACTGTTGCCGACCTGCTCCGACTTGATCCCCTTGGGCAGGTTCGCAACCGTGTACGCGGAATAGCCGTAGCCGCCGAATTCATAATACTCGCTCACCGTCTCGTTATAGTAAATATCTGAATATGTCACGTACCCCGTATACTTGAACGTCCCGATGCTGTATGACGCGCGCCTGGACGCCGTCTTCACGCCGCGCAGGCCCTTTATCGTGACCTCGACGTTCTCCTGGTTGTAAATGGGGTTGTCCGCGTCCAGCACCAGCAGATACGTCTTATTGTCCGATGTCGCGATGTTGTCCAGACGGCAGAGCTTGTTATAGCTCCCCTTGCCGGAGCTGTTGACCTTCACCGTGAAATTAGACAGCGCAAGCTTCTGCGCGTCCTTCAGCTTCACCTGCACGGTGGAGGCGTTCAGAACCGCCATGGATGCGATCCCGTTCGTCTGCTTGACCGTGATCTTCACCCGTTTCTGCTTGCCGGAGCCGTCCGCCGCCTCCGCCGTGATCCACGCCGTGCCTGCGGACACGCCCGTCACTTTCCCGGACGCGTTCACCTTCGCGACCTTCGGCTTCGAGCTTGTCCAAACAATCTTCTTGTTGCTCGCTTTGGATGGGGACACTTTTGCCTTCAGCTTGAGTGTCTGTCCTGCCATGATGGTCGTGCTGCCCGGCTTCTTCACCGTGACGCTCTTCACGGGAGTTCCGACTTTCACCGTGACCGTCGTCTTTTTCTTCCTGTCCGCCTTTGAGGTGATGGTAATCTTCGCCGATCCGCTCTTCTTCGCCGTAACCTTACCCTTTGCCGTCACGGACACAACCTTCGGCGTGTTGGATTGAAAGACAACCGCCTGGGATACCTTCCCGCTCCCCGTCACCTTCACCTTCAGCGTCAGGGACTTCCCTTTCGCCAGGGTGAGCGTGTTGG
Organism: uncultured Lachnospiraceae bacterium; assembly: GCA_947626795.1. Taxonomy (GTDB): domain Bacteria; phylum Bacillota; class Clostridia; order Lachnospirales; family Lachnospiraceae; genus Petralouisia. Next base: position 464 of record CANQTH010000093.1, on the reverse strand, counting down.
ACGGCAGGTTCGACACCGTCACGTTCTTGACCTTTCCGCCCTTCTTTTTGGCGGCGTCCACGCCCGGCGCATAGGAGAACGCCATGCATACCGCCAGAAGCGCCGCCAGAAGCCGGACGCCTACTTTCCTTTTTTCTTTCACTTTCATTTCCTCCCTATCTTCCTGAAAAAATCTCAAATGGCCCTTCGCCTCAAGGGAGCCGCATGAAGCGCCCTTACGCCGTCGCGCCCGTGGCAGAGGACGCGCGGCAGCCTGTGAGAATACGTAAATTCAGCCGTAAGAACATCTGCCCCTCGACGCAGGCGATGGGATGGCATACCTCCGACCCTCCTTCCATAACCTGGATTCCTACTTTATTCTACCCCCCCAGACCGTCTCAAAACTTGTTTTTTGCAACAAAAAATGCCAGATATATTTCATACGAAATAGATATCTGACCTCAACAACTGAATAAAGTGTATAA
>CANQTH010000092.1 GCA_947626795.1 uncultured Lachnospiraceae bacterium | reverse complement strand
GCAGAGGTAAACCCTGCTTTTGCAGAAGTAAATTCCACCAGAGGATTTGAGGGTGGAATTTAAAATTTCAATTTTGCGTCGTGATAAATCCGAAAAAAGTAGTTGACAACGGCTTGCCCCTTGTGTTACACTAGCCACAGTTGAAAACAGCATAAGTCAAAATCAGTGAGCAAAAGTAGTACCATGAGAAGGTCCTTCACAGAGAGCCGCCGTTTGGTGGAAGGCGGCAAGGAAGTTTTATGGGAATGGGTTTGTGAGATGCGAAGTGAAAGAAGAGTAGCGGATGCCGTGTCCTCACGTTACAGGGGAAAGATATCATGTGTATCGGATTGAGATGATAGAATTGGTGGCGAATATTTCTGATTTGGAATATTCGTTTTTTGCGCGAGAGGAAAGGCCTGCCCCGCGAAGGCGGGAAAGCCGGTCTTGATCGCGGAAGCGGGCGTTCTCCCTTGCCTGGCGGAACGTTCGGAATTCTATGATGAAGCAGGGTGGCACCACGGTTGTCAGATCGTCCCTGGCAGGAATTGAAGCGGAAGCGACAGTTCCCGCCAGTTTTTTTTGCCCTTATGGGGAAGCGGCGCAGGAGGCTTGGGGCAGCATAACGGGATGCCGACAGGTTTGCATAAGCGCCTTATGTGAAGCGGCGCAGGAGGCCAGGGGCAGGGACTTAGCGTCGCCGGGCGTGCGTCGGCCAGAGCTTAAAAAAGCGCGAAAAGGAAGGAGCAGAGCTATGAAACGTATTTTAAGGGTTTACCGCAAGACGGTAAGCATTGTGAACGAGACGTCCACCGCCATGTATCAGAGCCTGGTCGGGAAGAAGAAGGGATTTTTGCTGGAAAGCTACGATAAGAATTATGACCGCTATACGTTTTTCGGCGCGGAGCCGGAGGAGATCATCACGTCGCGGGGCGACGCGCTCGTGATCCGGAGCGCGCGCGGCGAAGAAGTTCTGGAAGGCAACCCGCTGGAGCAGCTAAAGGCGTATTACGATCGGTTCGAGATTAAGAACGACGCGGATGGGATGAATTTCAACGGGGGGCTGGTCGGGAATCTTGGCTATGATTTCGTGCGGTATTCCGAGGAGCTGCCGGACGAGAATCCGGACGAGATCGGCATCGAGACGATCCAGATGATGCTGATGACGAAATTCATCGTCGTGGACCATGTGGCGGAGACGCTGACGGCAGTCGTGCTGGGGGAAGACAGCGAGGCGGGCAGGCAGGAGGCGCTGCGGGAAGCGGACGCGATGATCGCGAAGGCAAGGGAGAAAGGCGGGGAAGCGGACGCCCCGCGCTTTTCCCATGACGGGAAGATCGTAAAGAAGTCGGATACCCTGGAGGAATATAGCCGGAAGGTGGAAAAGATCAAGCATTATATCCGGGAAGGGCATATTTTCCAGACCGTCCTGTCCCAGAGATGGACGATCGAGACGGGGCAGGAAGGGTTCGAGCTGTATAAGGAATTGCGCGAGCTGAACCCGTCCCCGTACTTGTATTACTTTAATTTCGGGGAATTTGAGGTGATCGGGAGTTCCCCGGAAATGATCGTGAAGCAGCGCGGCAGCCAGGTGTTCACCTGCCCGATCGCGGGGACGCGCAGGCGCGGGAAGGACGCGCAGGAGGACGAGGCGTTAAAGGAAGAGCTGCTGGGCGACGAGAAGGAGCGCGCGGAACACGTCATGCTGGTCGACTTGGCCAGGAACGACATGGGAAGGATCTCGGAATTTGGCACGGTAAAGGTGACGCAGTTCATGGAGGTGCAGAATTATTCCCATGTGATGCACATCGTCTCGATGGTGGAAGGGCGTAAGAAAGGCGCGTTCCATCCCTTTGATCTGGCGGCGTCCTTCCTCCCGGCCGGGACGTTGAGCGGCGCGCCGAAGATCCGCGCGATGGAGATCATCGACGAGCTGGAGGAAAGCCGCAGGGGGCTTTACGGCGGAGCCACGGGATATCTTGATTTTGGCGGCGACATGGATTTCTGCATCACAATCCGCACGATGGTGAAAAAAGGGAACAAGGTCTATCTGCAGGCGGGGGCCGGCATCGTGGCGGATTCCAGGCCGGAGATGGAATACCAGGAGTGCTGCAACAAAGTGATGGCGTTGGCGAAGACGCTAGTGGAGGAGGAAAACTTATGATACTCTTGATCGATAATTACGATTCCTTTACCTATAACCTGTATCAGTACATGGGGACTTTCACGGAGGACATCAAGGTGGCGCGCAACGACAAGATCACGATACGGGAGATCCGGGCGCTCGCGCCGGAGCGGATCGTCCTCTCGCCCGGGCCGAAAAGCCCGTCGGAGGCGGGCATCTGCATGGATGTGGTGAGAGAATTTTATCGGGAGCTTCCCATCCTTGGCATCTGCCTGGGGCATCAGTGCATCGGCCAGGCGCTGGGCGGGACGGTAGGCTACGCGAAGGAATTGTTCCATGGCAAGCAGTCTTTGGTGGAGCATACCGGGGAGAGCGTCTTTACGGGGATCGATTCCCCGATCAAGGCCGCGCGGTACCATTCCCTGGCGGTGCTGGAGGACACGCTGCCGGATTGCTTAAAGCCGCTGGCGCGGACGGCGGACGGCGGGGAACTGATGGCGATCCGCCATAAGGAGTACCCGGTCGTGGGGCTGCAGTTCCATCCGGAATCCATCTATACGGAGCATGGGAAGCGCATGATCGATAATTTTGTGAACGGGGTGGTGTAGGCATGATCTTAGATCAGATCGTAGAAGATAAGAAAAAACGGCTTCCGCAGCATAAGGCGCGGATCAGCGAGGCGCAGATGCGGCGGCTCGCGGAAGATTACGGCGGGCCGTCCCCGAGCTTTCTGGACGCGCTGGCAAAGCCGGGGATCTCGATCATCGGGGAATTTAAAAAAGCGTCCCCGAGCCTTGGGAAGATCGAGAGCAAGCTGGAATTGACGGACCGGATCGGGGAATACAACGATTCCGTGGACGCGATCTCCTGCCTGACGGAAGAAGACCATTTTTTGGGAAATGCGGATTACTTGAAGAAGATCCGGGCGATCTCGCCGCTGCCGATCATCCGGAAGGATTTCATGATCGAGGAGTACCAGTTTTATGAGGCGAAGGCGATCGGGGCGAACGCGGTCCTTCTGATCGCGGCGATCTTAGACGACGCGCAGATGAAGGCGTTTTACGAACTGACAAAGGAGCTTGGCATGGACGCCCTGGTGGAGACGCACGACGAGCGGGAAATGGAGCGCGCGCTGAAGCTGGACGCCAGGATCATCGGCGTGAACAACCGGGACCTGCGGGATTTTTCCATTAAGCTGGATACGACGGCGCGCCTTGCTAAGCTGATGCCAGAAGGCAAAGTCTTCGTGGCGGAGAGCGGCATCGTGAGCGATGCAAATGTGCGGTTCTTAAAAGACGCGGGCGTGGACGCGTTTTTGATCGGTCGGGCGTTCATGGAGGCGGAGAACCCGAGGGAGCTGGCAAGGCATTGGAAATCGTTGTAAAAGAAGGTGATGGGATTGAAAGTCCCCAAGATAAAAATATGCGGGCTGACGAGGGAAGAAGAGGCGGAGTTTTTAAACGAGGCGGGCGTGGATTACGCGGGATTCGTCTTTTTTGAAAAGAGCAGGCGGAACGTCTCGTTCGGCCAGGCGGAGCGGATCCGAAAGGAGCTGTCGCCGCAGATCCAATGCGTGGCGGTCACGGTCAGCCCGGATCTGGAGCTTTGCAGGAAGGCCGAGGCGGCCGGGTTTGATTTCCTGCAGGCGCACGGGAAGCTGGAAAAAGAGGTGTTGGATCAGTTGCAGATCCCGCTCTGGCGGGCGTATAACATCGAAAAGGCGAAGGACTTAAAACGCCCGGAGGATCATGAGAAGATCGCCGCGTACCTGGTGGACGCCGGGGCGTACGGGAGCGGCCAGACGTTCGACTGGCAGGATGGCCGCAGAGTCGCCGGGCGGAAGGCGGAATTGTTCCACGGGAAGATGTTCGTGCTGGCCGGGGGCCTTCACGTCGGGAACGTCGCGGAGGGCGTGCGGATCTTCGAGCCGGACGCCGTGGACGTAAGCTCCGGCGTGGAAGGGGAGCATGGGAAGGAGCGGCGGCTGGTCCTGGATTTCGCGAGACGGGCGCGCGGCGGCTGACCGTGGCGAAAGCGGCAGGAAGGAAGTTGGGAATCATGGCAGTTCAGCCTTCGGCTGTCCTGTTACGGAATCCGGCTCATTCAAGTTTGCCTTCGGCAAAGAGCCGGATTCCCACTCGGTAAAATTTACACGTTCTTACGGACTTTGCAGCAAGCGCAAAGCCCTGGGCTGAACGATTACAAATTTGGAATGGAAGGAAGGAAGACGATGGACCACAGGTATTATGGGGAGTTCGGCGGGCAGTATGTGTCGGAATCTCTGATGAACACGTTAAAGGAACTGGAGGCGGCGTTTGAGGAGGCCATCCGGGACAAGGCGTTTTTGGAAGAATACGATTATTACCTGAAGCAATACGTGGGACGGGAGACGCCGCTCTATTATGCGGAGCGGTTGAGCAGGGAGTACGGCGCGAAGATCTATCTGAAGCGCGAGGACCTGAACCATACCGGGGCGCACAAGATCAATAACGTCATCGGGCAGATCCTGCTCGCGCGGCGGATGGGGAAAAAGAAGGTGATCGCGGAGACGGGCGCCGGGCAGCACGGCGTGGCGACGGCCACGGGGGCGGCGCTATTTGGAATGGAATGCACGGTGTATATGGGCGCGGAGGACATCGAGCGCCAGAAGCTGAATGTGCTGCGGATGGAGATGCTGGGCGCGAAAGTGGAAAGCGTCAAGTCCGGCAGCAACACGTTGAAAGATGCGACGAACGAGGCGATCCGCACCTGGGCGAAGACGGCGGAGGACACGTTTTACGTCATAGGCTCCGCGGTCGGCCCGTACCCGTATCCCAAGATGGTGAAGGAGTTCCAGCGCGTCATCAGCACGGAGGCGAAACGCCAGATCCTGGAGGCGGAGGGCAGGCTGCCGGACGTCGTGATGGCATGCGTCGGGGGCGGCTCCAATTCCATCGGGATGTTCGCGGACTTCATTGACGAGCCTTCCGTAAGGCTGATCGGCGTGGAGGCGGCCGGGCTTGGCATCGAGACGGGGAAGCATGCCAGCGCGATGGCGCTGGGGCAGCCAGGAACCCTGCACGGGATGCGTTCCTACCTGCTCCAGGACGGGGACGGGAACGTGCAGCTCGCGCACTCGATCTCCGCGGGACTCGATTACCCGGGCGTAGGGCCGGAACACGCGTACCTGCGGGACAGTGGGCGCGCGGAATACGTCTCGATCACAGATGTGGAGGCCATGGACGCCCTGATGGAGCTTTGCAGGCTGGAGGGCATCATCCCGGCTATCGAGAGCGCGCACGCGATCGCCTATGCGAAAAAGGAGGCGAAGAAGCTCGGGACGGACGGCGTCATGGTCATCTGCCTGTCCGGGCGGGGCGATAAGGACGTCCACACGGTCGCGGATTACCTGGACGGGAAAGGGTATCTGAATTGAGCGGCCGGGCAGGACAGGAGAAGAGGAGGGAAAGTTATGCCAAATAGAATAGAAGCAAGAATGCAGGAATTGGCGCAGAAAAAAGAGAAGGCGTTCATCACGTACATGACGGCGGGGCTGCCGGACATGGAAGGCTGCAAGGCCCTGATCAGGGCGCAGGAGGAGGCCGGGGTCGACGTCTTGGAGCTGGGGATCCCGTTTTCCGACCCGGTGGCGGACGGCCCGGTCATCCAGGCGGCGTCCTACAAGTCCATCCAGCTCGGCACGAACTTGCGGAAGGTATTCGCGCTGATGCGGGAAACGCGCGCCGAAGGCGTGGAGATCCCCATCATCTTCATGATGTATTACAATACGATCCTCCACCATGGGATCGGGGAATTTGTGCGGGAATGCGCCGCGAGCGGCGTGGACGGCCTGATCGTGCCGGACCTGCCGATGGAAGAGCAGGGAAGCTTACGGGACGCGTTGGGGAAGGAAGAGGGCGCGCCGCTCCTCATCCAACTGGTTTCCCCGGTGTCGGCGGACCGCGTGCCTGCGATCTTAAACGGCGCGCGGGGATTCGTATACTGCGTCTCCGGCATGGGCGTCACGGGTCAGAGCGGCAATTTCCACCGGGAGATCATGACATACCTTTCCAGCGTGAAGGCTGTGTCCAAGATCCCCGTCATGATGGGATTCGGGATCCAGACGGCGGCGGACGTCGCGCCGATGAAGGATATCATCGACGGGGCGATCGTAGGCTCGCATTTCATCCGGCTGCTGGAAGAAAACGGGTATTCCACAGAGGCCGCGGCGGAATACTGCAGGACGTTTAAGCGGGAAATGAACGCATTGTGAGCCGTCAGCGCATGGCAAAATTTACACATTTTTTTACGGATTTTGCAGCAGGCGCAAAGTCTCGGGCTGAATTGTTACCGTTGATCAGATAGGGGATTGGCTTCCATTGGATGCATAACCAGATTGAAGATAGAAAGAAAAAAGAAAGAGAGGGAATCAGAATGAAAGAGATGATCCAAAAAGTAGTGGACAGGCAGGATTTGACGGAGGAAGAGGCGCGGAAGGCCATGGGCATCATGCTGAGCGGCGAGGCGACCCAGGCGCAGCTTGGAGCGTTTTTGACAGCTATGCGCATGAAGGGGGAAACTTTAGATGAGCTGACCGGATTCGCGGCTGTCTTAAAGGAGAAGGCGCAGCACATCGCGCCGAAGACGGAGGCTTACGTGGATCTCGTGGGGACGGGCGGCGATCGGACCTTCACATTTAACGTATCGACGACTTCCGCTTTAGTGGCGGCGGGCGCGGGGCTTCCGATCGCGAAGCACGGCAACCGTTCCATTTCCAGCAAGAGCGGCGCGGGCGACGTGTTAGAGGCGCTGGGCGTCAACATCACGGCGGATCCGAAGGTCGTGGAGAAATGCGTGGAAGAGGCGGGCATCGGCTTTATGTTTGCGCCGAATTTCAACAAGTCCATGAAGAACGTCGGCCAGGCGAGGAACGAGATGGGCATCCGTTCCGTGTTCAACATCTTAGGGCCGTTAGCGAACCCTTCCGATGCGAAATGCATGGTGGTCGGCGTGTACGATCCGGCGCTGACGGAGATGATCGCGCGCGCGATGAGCCGCCTTGGAGTGGAGAGCGGGTTCGTCGTAAGCGGGGAGGACCATATGGATGAATTTACGCTGACGGGGAAAACGACCGTCTCCGAGATCAAGGACGGGGATGTGTCAACCTACGACGTGACGCCGGAGCAGTTCGGGTTCCAGCGCGTGCCGTTGGAGGAGCTTCAGGGCGGCGACGGCGCGCAGAACGCCAAGATCACGACCGCGATCCTGAAAGGGGAAGAGAAAGGCGCGAAGCGCGACATCGTCCTGCTGAACGCGGGGGCTACCCTGTACGCGGGCGGCAAGGCCGGGAGCATCGAGGAAGGCATCCGGATGGCGGCGGATTCGATCGATACGGGCAAGGCATACGCCGTTTTGGAGAAACTGGTCGCGCTGTCAAATGCAGAGTGACCCATCGTTTTGCTATTTCCTGCCATTTCCGAACCCCCGGGGGGGCTTGCGGGCGTTTTCCCCTTGCGCTATACTAGCGTCAGAAGAACGCTTTGAGCGGCGTTAAAAAAAAGGAGCGGGCGTCTGGGCGCAATGCGGGCGCCCGCGGGAAACGGAGGGCTTGGAAATGCATATGGCGGACGCTTTGGTGTCGCCTGCCGTGGCGGGGACGATGTATGCCTGCTCTGCGGCGGCGGCAGCTTATTCGATAAAAAAGGCGCGGTTGGAGGAAGATGCGAAGAAGATCCCGGTGATGGGCGTGATGGGGGCGTTTGTGTTCGCGGCGCAGATGCTCAATTTCACGATTCCCGGGACGGGGTCGAGCGGGCATCTTTGCGGCGGGATGATGCTGACGGCTCTGTTGGGGCCGTATGCGTCGTTCCTAACGATGATCGGCGTGCTGCTGGTCCAATGCCTGCTGTTCGCGGACGGGGGCTTGCTGGCGTTTGGGTGCAACGTCTGGAACATGGCGTTTTACGGGTGCTTCCTCGGCTATTTCCTGGCGTGGCGCCCGATGGCGCGGGGCGGCCTGAGCCGCGGGAAGATCGCCGCGGCGTCTGTCATAGGATCCGTGCTGTCCTTACAGCTTGGCGCGTTCAGCGTCGTCGTGGAGACGTCGCTTTCCGGGGTCACGGAGCTGCCGTTTTCCCTGTTCGTCGGGACGATGCAGCCGATCCACTTGGCGATCGGGCTTGTGGAAGGGGCGATCACGGCGGCGGTCCTGCTGTTCATCTATGGGGCGAGGCCGGAGCTGCTTGCCGGGGCGCGGGAAGAAAAAGGCGGGCTGTCCTTCCGGGCGACGCTTGCGGCCCTGGGGATTGCTGCGGCGTTGGCAGGCGGGGTCTTTTCCCTGTTCGCGTCCGCGTACCCGGACGGGCTG
>CANQTH010000091.1 GCA_947626795.1 uncultured Lachnospiraceae bacterium | reverse complement strand
CAAACGACCGCCCCGTCATGCTCGCGCCCTCATGCGTGACCGTGATGCGGAGGTCGCCCGCCTGCGCCTCCAGTGTGCAGTTGACCCTGTTGAAGGGGCTGTTCACGCAGTCCGCGACGCGCTCCGTGAATTCCGTCACGAACCGCCCGTCCAGCTCGATCCCGCTGCGGTAGCGCCCCCTCGTGAGGTCCGACACCCAGAGGCTGTAGCCGTTGTAGTCGACGTCCGTCACGTTCCTGTCCTGGATCAGGGGAAGGATCTCCCCGAAGTCCTCGTCTTTTAAGAATTCATTGTTCAATGGCATTCCCCCCTTTCCCATCCCCCGCGGCTGCCGCCGCGGGGGACGGCGGCCCTCAGTGGACCGGCGCGGACCCCGCGCCCGTCAGGGCCGTGTTGATCATGTTCACGAACGCGTGCTGGACCGTGCCGTTCGTGGCGCACAGGACGCCGACGATCGCCACGAGCGCGATGCAGACGGCGATCCCGATCGCCGCCCCCGTGTTCTCCATGATGAGCTCCCTCATAAGGCCTTCCTCCTTCCTTCTTGCCGCCTGCGGCTTTCTTTGCATGGGAAAGGCCCGGTTTCCCGGGCCCATCCTGCTGATCCTAATATACCACGCCCAAATGGCGCTTTCAACCACCATTTACTTCCACTTTCTTTCATTTACCACCATTTACTTTCATTTACCCCCATTTACTTTCATTTACCACCGTTTACTTCCATTTACTTTCATTTACCACCATTTACCACCATTTACTTCCATTCACTTCCATTTTTCCAGCCGCTTCCATTTGGGACGTCATCCCGTTATCATTTTCCCGTTTATCCGCAGTTCCTCGCTTGCAAGGTCTATCTCGTCATTCCAGCTGATCCCATAGCCCCCAGCGTCAACCCGCACCTGCCGGAAAAGCCCTTTGACAGTTTTGAGGTCATTGAACACGTCCCACCTGGCGCACAGTGGCTTTATGTCATATTCTGTTCTTACCCCATCCGTAAACAGCACCGATAAGATAAGGTCATCTTTCGGCTCCACGCTTTCCACTCTGTAAAACACGCTCTCACCTCCTGCAAATGCCAGATGCCAGATCATTCCAGCGGCGGCAATTCCACAAAATTTTGGGTTTTCCAGATCTCAAGGAGCGCCTCCCGGTTTTTCCCTGTCCATTCCTCAACCATTTTCAATGCCCTCCGCGGCAAATCCCCAACGAGCATTTCACCTGTCATAATGTCGATTTCTGCCATATATTCGCCATATATGACGTGGATATGCGGCGGGTTATGTTCTGCCTGCCTGAAATACATTTTGACCACAATTCCGTAAAATCTTGATATCACCGGCATTTTGCCTGTTCCCCCCTTTCTCCCTTTCGGGTTATTGCCAAGCTGCCTCTTGGCAATTCTCATTATAATATAAGTGCATGGTAATGCCAATGGGATAAATACATGATATTTGGCGTTACGGCCAAAGGGAAGCTGGCAGGCGCGGGGTTCCCGCCTGTCAGCCCGGCCCGGGTCTCCCGCCCCTCTTCCTCTCCAGGTTTTTGCACCTGCGGGCACCGGCCATGTCAAACGTCGGCTTGCATTTGCACCTCTTCCTCTCCACGTCCTTTTCCGACAGCCAGACCCCGTGCGTCCTGCACCAGTAAGCCGGGTCCTTGCACACCTTGTTGTCCAGCCCCATGAACGGGTTCTGCCTGTCAGCCCTTAAATAGGCCATGTCCCTGTCCCCCTTTCCAAATTTCCTGTTTCCGCCTGTCCTTTCGTCTTTCTTTTCCATTTTGATTTTTCCTTTCCGTCTGCTTTTCTCCGCCTCCCCATGCTTCGCGCCCCTTTCCGCCCTGGCCTGCCAGGTTCCCATTGGATGCCCCGCTCCCCCTTTCCCGCCCTCCCGCCTGCGGCAGGGGGAATCCCTGGATGGGCATCCAGGATGGGTTCCCATCCAGGATTAATACGGATGCCCGGGATTCCTTGCCGGGAGCGGCCCCGCAGGGATCCCGGGAGCGCGGTTTTGGACTGGGGCGCGGGCCTCGGCGCGCCGGTTTTAGACCGCCGCATTTCCCATATGCGCCGGTTTTGGACTCCGCCCCTTGGGGAGGCGCCGTTTTTGGACTGCCAGGCCTTAAAAAAAGCCTGCGCCCATGGAGTCCCATGGCTGCGCCGCCTCCCTGGCCGCGCCGCGCGCCCGGGGAATCCCACGGCCCATGCCAGGCCCGCGCAGGAAGCAGACCCTCCCCCGCCGTCTTCTGGGGAAGTGCCTCGCCGCGCCCTACGCAAGCCCTATTTCCTTCCTGAACATCCTATGCACCAGCCGGGAGTCCAGCCTCCTGCCGTCCCCCTTAAGCTCATCCACGCTCCTTTCCATGCAGCCTGCCAGGGCCCGGTAGGCCTCCCAGGGCGATCGGAAATGCCGGGCGTACTGGGGGATCAGCTCCGCAGTGTCCCTCGCCGCGCCTTCATCCGCGAGGATGCGGCCCCTCCTGCACGCCACGCCCACGAGGTGCGCATGGAGCTGCTGGCTCTCGCTCCCCTCCCCCGACGCCATCTGGAACAGCGCCGCCTCGCCGTCCCGCCCTTTATGCGGATCTGCACCATCCGCCGCAGGCTCCTCAGGTATCCGAGCAGCGTCCGGCGGCAGACGGAGGCAAGCCCCCGCAGGCCCTCGATGAGCGCCGCGGCAGGCATCCTGCGCGTGCGCCCGCCCGGGATGAGCCTCGCAAGGTGCAGGAACAGGCACTTCTCCGCGGCCTTGAGCCGCCGGAACCGCCCGTCCCGGAATATCTTCCTGTTGAGGTTCACGTAGCCGCAGGAGTAATCCTTTCCCGGGAACGCGTTCCCAACGATCTCCACGTCGTAATCCGCGGATCCGCTCCTGCGCTCCCTTATGAACCCCTTGCGCGCAAGCCCGCGCATGGCATTGTAGAATGACTGCCTGCACATCCCGGTGCGCCGCATGGCCTCCCGGAAGTGGATGCCGTGCGCCACCCCTGTTTCCTCGTCCTGGACCCTCGCCATGTACAGGAAGAGGTCCAGCTCCCTCGGCGACAGCGCGAAAAGCCTGTCGGCGATCTCGTTCTTAAGTTTCATCATGCGCCTCCCCAAGCTGCCCAAGGCTGATCTGCCCCGGGATCCCGCTGTCCCCCCTGCTTTTTTTCGCGCGCCCCGCCCTGGGGCGCATCATCTCCGCCGCCGGCTCCCTGCCCTGGTAGATGGCAATGAGCCTGTCCACGGCCCGCCGGCGCGCCCTCTCGAACGTGGTGGTCGACATACGCATCTCCTTCGCCGCGTCCTCGTACAGCTCGCCCCTTACGTACAGCCGTGAGAGGATTTCGTAATAGGGGTAGTCCATCGCGAGGAAGCAGGCCCATATCCTGGAAATCCTTTCCCTCTCCTCCACAAGCGCCCACATCAGCGCCCGGAGCTCCGCGTCCCACTCGGCGGCCCTCTTCCAGTACCACGTGAGGGCGCTGGAGAGGTCCTTGTGGCCGCCTTCCCCCGAGGGCGCGCCTGACAGCCCCGCGGGCTTGCCCAAGTCGTTCGGTTTCCATCCCATCACTGCACCTCCGCTCTCTCAGATCCCAATTCCCCCCGTCCCCTTCCCCAGCAGGCCCGGGCAGGAATTGCGCCCTTTTTAGGGGGCGCGTTTCCTGCCGCCGGCGCCCCGCCCCTCCAGCGAGCCGAGCAGGAGCCGCAGGGCGTCCGCCTGAATCCTGCGCTCCCTCGCGCCCCGCTCCGGGAGGCCGAGGCGCACCCATTCGCTGAGGTCTGCCTCGGCGGCCGCCAGCAGGCCGCGCACGTCCGGGATGCCATATCCCGGGGCCACGCCCCCAGCCTCCGGGATGCCTGCTGGCGGGACGCCGGCTCCGCATCCGGTGCTGCCCTTGCCCGCGTCCCCGGGATCCGGGCTTCCGGCCCCACCGCCCATGCCCTGCGTACGGGCGGCGTTACCATGCATTCCGGTTTCCGGATCCGGGCTTCCGGCCCCATCGCCCATGCCCTGCGTTCCGGCCTCCGCGGCTGGGATGCTCCCGCCCCCGCCCGCATCCGGGGGCTCCTGCCCCCCGCAGCCCTTGGGTTCCCGGTTCCTGGCCTCCCTGATCTCCTTATGGGAAAGCGTTCCCTGCCTGATCAGGCCGGCCTGCTTTTCCTTCGGGAGTCCGGCCATCGCCACGGCCGCGCTCTTTTTCAGCCGCCCGGCCTGGAACTCCTCCTTGCCCTCGTCGCAGAGGTTCTTGGAAATGGTGAGGTACTCCCCGACCGTGGACCGCTTCATGTTGAGCAGCTTTGCCAGCCGCTCCACCATGCGGCCCGAATTGATGTGGGGGAATTCCTCCGGATGCTCCTCCAGGAGGGCCTTCATCCGCTCCAGCTCGTGCATCTTTTCGTAATCCGTCTTGTCATGGAAGCTGTTCGAGGAATAGAGCTGGAACTCGGCCTGCACGTCGCTGAGCCTCTGCACCGTGCAGGGCAGGAACTCGTATTCCCTCTTCCCGCCCTCCTCCACAAGGTATGCGCATGCCCTGCGGCGCTTGTGGCCGGAGATGATCTCGTAAGTGTCCCCGTCCGCCCTGCGGACGAGCAGGTTCTGGAGGACTTCCCGGTCCGCGTCGATCATCCCGGCCAGGGAGATGATCTCGTCCTTGTCCTTCTCGTTGCAGTACTGGGCCCCGTTGTCCACCAGCTTCGTGTAGTGGATCCACTTCGTCTCCCTGCGTGGGTGTTCCGCCTTCCTGACAGGCGTCTCCTTGAAAATGCCGTCAAATTTCGCCATGAGTTCCCTCCTCCCCATGCGCGCAGCCTAAGATCTCCATGGCCAGGTCGATGTAATCGCCTGCCGCGGGGCTGCCGCTCCTGTGCCGCAGGACGGGCTTGTACAGGCCAAGCGCGCCCTCGAACGCGCATGACCGCCTGATGCAGGTTTCCAGGAATGGGTAGTCGTGCCGCCCCAGGAGGTCCTCATATGTCCTCCTCTGGGAAGGGGACCGCCCGGAAACCTTCGTGCCGAACACCCTCCATTCCGGGCAGCCGCCCCAGGCGTCCCGGGATTCGTCAAGCCGCTCCTCCACCAGGGCAAGGTTGTCCCGGCAGAACCGGTCCAGGCAGACCGGGGTCAGGAGCATATCGGATGCGGCCACGGCCGAGGCCGTGATCTTCTCAAATGCCGGGCGCGTGTCTATGATGCAGAAGTCGTACCCGTCCCTGCACTTCCCCAGCGCCACGCCCAGGTCTCCAGGGCGGCGGACGTCGTCCTCACGCAGGCGCGTGTCCCCGCTGATGATGTCGATCCCGCCGTACCTGCTGCGGCGGACGCAGCGCATGGCGCCCTCCGGGCTGCTGAGCGCGTCCCTTATCCCCCGCTTGTTCCTCCCCTTCCTGAAAAAAGGCGTCAGGTTTGACTGCGGGTCCGCGTCCACTACCAGGACGCGGCGCCCCAGGTGCGCAAAGCTGTACGCCAGGTTCACTGCGGTCGTGGTCTTCCCGACGCCGCCTTTCAGGTTTCCGACTGTGATCGTCTTACACATGGCCTCTCATCCTCCCACTGCTTTAATTCAAATGCCCTTCCGCGCCGCCCCGGCACTGTGCGGGGTTCCCAGCGCTTGGGTCCGCTGTATGCCGTGGCCCGGCTGGATCCCCCAGCCTCCGCAAGGGCCCCGGCGTTCTCCCTTCCCAGCCCTCGGCCGCCCTTATTGCCGCCCAGGCCGTCGGGTCAGGGTATCCTTCCCTGTTCAAATAGCTGTCTTCCCTCACTCTTGCCATCCATGCCCTCCCTCTGCCCAAAAGCCGGCCCGGCCCCTGGTCTGTCTCCCGCGCGTGTCCTGTCACAGCGTTTCCTGCGCTTCGGCCGCCTTGTAGGTATGTGGGTCCGCGCCGCAGCGCGCAAGTTCCTTGTAGACCGTGTCCCTATGCACCCCCAGCTTCCCGGCGGCCAGGGCCACGCTGGCGCCAGCCTTGAACATCTCTTCTAATTTTCGCCTGTCTTCATACCGCAGGTGCTTGTATTTCCGTGGCATTCCTTACCTCCTCTCTTCCAGCCCCTAAATAGGACGCCCATCCCTTTTCAGGCCCCTGCCGCCCGCGCCCTCCTGGCAGCATCCAGGCCCTTGTTTCCTTCCCTTCCCGCCCCATCGGGCCGGATCACAGCATCTCTCCAAAAAAAATAAGCGTGCCTGAGACACACTGCCTCTGGCACGCTTTCATTTTCTTTCATAAAAAAATGAGATCCAACTATGAGGCATTAACATCTCTTGTCGAATCTCATTCTAAAACTTTCCTCTGATAAACTACAATTTTTGCTTTATCAGTGATTTCAGCCTTCCAACTGCTACACTATGTATAATCTATTATATTCAAAATTTCTAAGATTACTATTCAATTTTCAAAAATGACCATACCATACTTGTCAAGTACAATACGGTCATCTTCCCATTTTACGCACTTTCCAGTCCAAATGTCCGTTACTCAAACTCGCAAAGTTCGTTGTAGTTTTATTTCATTTCTGGTTGTTTTCTATATCTCCAAATTCAGAAAACATCCCTTTTCCCACAAATTATTTCTGGTTACATAGATTTTTAGTACCAATCCAGTACCACTTCCATTTTTCATTATTGTGTGTATTTCCAGTGGCTTGCAGGAGTGCTGATGTTATTACAAAAACAATCATCCATTGATTTGCAAGTTCACTTAGGAAAATTATAAATTGAAAATCATGATTTATCAACAAGAAATTTTCAATCGGAAGTACCATGTTTATTCTCCATGTATGCCTGAAAATCTATTATCTTAGCCGGCTTTCTCTTCGACAATATTCCTATCTTTTTCATATCCAGATAAAATAACTCAACTGGATATCCAAACGCATTAAATCCTTCCGGTTGACAGATATCCCTGTTGAGATATTCACATAATTCCCATTGATACTTTGCATCTTTTTCAAGCTTTTTATCATAATATTCCATACAAGTTACCATTCGATTAATTCCGCCAACAGATTTCCTGCCATGAGTCTTAGTCACAATCATTTCTCCCGACATTTTGAAATATATATCTATCTGTTGTTGGGAATAACCCATATTTTGCATAACACCGCCTATCACTCGACCAACATACAACGTATAATAATTCCAGTTTCTTGGCTCAATATCCGTCATAGCAATCGTATATCGATTACTTGAATTGACAATAAGCAGAACATTTCTGCCCTTCAATTTAACCAAATGCGTATCCCAGCAAAACACAAGCGGCGTATTTTTTGTTATTTCGACTGATTTTATTTTGATTTTATCTTCTACTGCTTTTGTAACTCCAATCTCCATTTCTAACCTCTGTTTCTATCAAGTATCATCTTAACCGCCTGTTTCAAATCATCACTAAAATCAGCTAAATCATGGTATTCTATTACACCAAGTCTTATAAGATAAACTATATTCCATATTGCTTCCGACTTACTCATCTCCATAATAACACCAGGATGTTTCTTATCCTGCTTTATTCGTTTTTCAAGCTCCCAGAACTTATCTGATGCATTCTTATTTTCATCACTTAATAAGTCTATGTATTCCTTAGTCAGCTTATCCATGTAATTTTCCTGCGAATCGGCAAGCTTTTCTCTGAATAGTTTCCAGTCTTTCTTTGATATTTCCATATGATTCCACCACTCCTTTTCCCTTCTGCAACCATTTAACCTACACTCGGTCGCAGGAGCAGATACTGCTCTAAAAACCAACACCAATCCTAATCAATTTGTCTTATTTTTCGGTGCATTTTTTATTACAATATAGCATCCATCCTCCTCATCCGACACATAATAATCGTGAATCCATGTATTTATTTTTAATGCGTCAAAAATTGCCTTCACATCATTTGTTTTAGGATAAGTTCTACTTGTTGTATTTCTTTTTGTAAAAATACCTTTAAGCTCCGAAACTCCTAATTCATCAAAATGTTTTTTACATGTTTCTTCATTCAAATTAGGAATTAAATTTGCCCATATTTGAATCTTTACATCTTTGCTCAGTTTACTTTTAGTCAAAATATCAGAAAGCAAATTATCATCAAGTGCAATGTTCTTACCTCTAATATCGGTAATTCTACTTACTGCAACCCGATATATTGCCTCACGTTCCGACTCATTAAACCTGGAATAATTTTGAAATAAATTCTCTGCATCGTTAGCATCAAAGTTATGATCAAGTATATACACAAACAATGTTATCGAAAATTCCTTATGAAGTACAGATATAGGCTTATTTGTAAATCCTAACAATTCTATTTTTTTCTCATCATCAAAATCAAACTCTAAGACTTTCACGGCTTCTTCAAAAATGAAAATATCATCAGTTTGAATTTCTATATATTTATCTATATTGTGTTCAATAAAGTACATTCGCTGTCCTTCATAATTATTGCGAACATAATTCAATTTCAATCTCAGGTATTTCGTCTGAAATATTCTTTACTGCGCACTCTCCACAATACACATTTCCCGGCATTTTTTCGATTACATAGCATATTCTTTCTTTACTTTTAAAGGCTTCTTTCCATGACCA
>CANQTH010000090.1 GCA_947626795.1 uncultured Lachnospiraceae bacterium | reverse complement strand
CTTTAGACTCCAGTGCCGGTAACGGGCCCTTATAGGGCCAGAACAAACCACCGGCTAAGCCGGTGGTTATGATTTTTGGAAAAAAATAAAAAAAAATTTTCAAAAAATGTCACATTTTGGGAATTTCATGTGTCTATATAGATAAGGGCAGTTTTGACAAAAAGAAGACGTAACAAAAAGATTTTGCCTTTTAGGATTTGATGGGAAAGGGGGCGAGGAGGATTTTTCCTGTGCGCCGCGCCGAAAGAGACGCGGGCGGCGCAGGGCAGAGAAGAGAAGAGGGAAGCCTTGCGGAGGCGGTTCAAAAGCTTCCGCCAAAGGAGAGCGAGGCGGTGGCGTTGTATTATGATCAGGAATTGTCCGTCAGGGAAGCGGCGGAGATCTGAAAGGAGCGCGAAGCGACCGTGCGCCAGAGGATCAAGCGCGGGCGGGACAAGCTGAGGGAAATGTTGGAAAAGATAGGAGGGCTTAGATGGAAAGCATAAAAGAAAGGATTGACCAGGAATTAAAGGATGTTCACTTTCAAAAAGAGGAATTTAAAAGCCGTTTGGAATCGGAGATCCGCGCCAGGGAACGGCGCAGGGAGGCCAGATGGAAACGGGCCGCGGCAGCCGCGGCGCTGCTGCTCGTGGTCAGCGGCGGAGGAACGTATGCGGCGGTCAGTTATTTTCAGGAACGCGGCAGCCAGATGCCCCAGGAAGAGCGGGAGGCGTATGTGGAAGAGAGGCAAAATTCGTCGGCCGAAGCGAACACGTATTCCCGGGAACTGACGGAAGAGGAGAGGGAACGGAAAGAAGAGCTGAAGGAAAAATACATCCGGGAAGGGGTGTATCCAAAGCGGAAGCTCCTTCGGGTCAGCGGGGAAGAGGAAGTGGACGCGGAGCGCGTCTGTTTCCAGGCGGAGACATCCACGTTTTACCTGCCTGAGCGGGAATTGAGCGACGAGGACCTGTTGGAGATCATCGACTATGAGCTTATGCTGGATTACAGCCTTGCGCATGACGAAGAGGTAAAGCAGAAAAAGAAGGAAATAGAAGCGGAGCAAGAGAACTGGGGCGGGCAGGATGGCGAGATCGGCGAGGAAGAGGCCATCGCTATCGCGGCGGAAACAGTCACCCGGGAATACGGCGTGGATCTGGAAGGGATAAAGACGGACGCGTGGAGATCCGCGTACGACGGGTCAGAGGCCGAAGCATTTTCCGATGGGATCGTCACCTTTTTCATGGAAGACGGCAGACAGTATGAAGTCCAGGTGGATCTCTTTACGGGGGAAGTGAAAAGCCTCATAGCCGGGGATGAGCAGATCGACCTGGAAGGGAAGGTGAAGCCGGACGACGTGCTGGACCAGGGCCGGGTGGAGGAACTGGAGCGTGAGGCGCGCCTGTTCCTTGGAGAAGAGGCGCCAATCCGGAAAAAGTATGTGCGGATGGTCACGGATGAGGAAGGATATCTGAATTTTGGCGTCGTCCACTATTATTTTGAAATGGGCGACGAATGCATTGTGGACGTCGCTTATAGCGTTTTGGAAGGGCGGACATACCTGTTTGGGAGGTATGCGGAGGAAGAGTTCTGGGAGTTTATTGAGAGAGTAAAAGAGGATAACGCAGGGTTTGGGCTTCAGGAAGAATGGATCGAGTTGGAAGATTAGATTGGAGGAAAGAGAAAATGAGAAAATTTATGGCATTGGCATGCGTGGCGGTTATGGTGTTTGGGAATTTTGGAAGCGTTGGGAAAGCACAGGCGGCGGGGCCGCAAGGAAGCGACGGAGAAGGGTATGCCGTCTTGCGGGTGATCTCTTACGATGTGGAGAGCGGCGTGGGCCTGGCGGTCGTCCAGACAGATCTCATAGGGAAAGTCACGGGCAACGGGATAAATCTGCGTTTAAAACCCAGCACATCCGCAGCGATCCTTGAACAAATGTACAACGGGGAGTATGTGAGCATCTTAGGCGAGGACAGCGGTTGGTATTATCTGAAGCGGTTAAAGACAGGGACGGTCGGCTGGGCGGCAAGCAAATATATCAGCTTTTTATAAAAATGGAAACATGATGCAGAGGGCTGCCAGGATAAAAATACGCAGGGAAGAGGGTAGATAGAGTTGAGAGAAAAGAGAAAGAAGTGCAGCGAAGCAGAACTGGACAGGATCATTTCAGAGTATGGGGATCAGGTACTCCGATTCTGCAGCTTATATCTGAAAGGCGACTGCTATTTGGCAGAGGACGCCGCGCAGGAAACATTTTTGGTTGTTTATCGGAAATATGGGGATTTACATGATAAATTCTCGGAGTTTGCCTGGATCATACAGATCGCGAAGAATCAATGCAGGAACATCTTGCGTAAGAAATACCTGCATATAGAGATCCTGTGCGAGATGGTGGAGAAGCGGGAGCAGAAGGAAGAGGGGAAGAAAAAAAGCCTTGTAGATGAAATACAGAAGCTCACTTGGCGGGAAAGGGAAGCGGTGGTGATGTATTATTATCAGGAATTGTCCGTTAAGGAAATTGCGGAAATATTAAAGGTGCGCGAGCCTACGGTGCGCCAGCGGATCAAACGTGGACTGGATAAGTTGAAAATGGTTTTGGAAAGTGAGGGCTTGTATGGGAAGGATATGGAACAAGAAGTGAAATTTTTATAAAAAGTTTTGGAAAAATGTCACATTTTCGGAAAATCATGTGTCTTATTATGTGGAGGGCAATCAGAGAAGTTCTGCCCCAAAAAATTACTCCGGCGTCATGTCCCGGGCGCTGGGGTAAGGAAGACGGGAGGTGAAGCAATGTGTATGGAGAAAATACACAGTTGGGGACAAAGAAAAGGAAAGAAGTCAGAAAAATACAAGATAGGAGGAAAAGTTATGAGAAAAAGAAAGGTATTGTGTGGATGCTTAAGTCTGGCTATGGCTTGTGCCATATTGCTTCCGATCGGCACGATGAAGGCGTCGGCGGCGACGGAGACGACAGGGTGGTCATTGTATTATAATCCGTCAGGCCCGCCTGCGGAGAATCTCCGGACCTGGAAAAATCCGTTGGTAGCACACTCCACTACGTCAAATTGTACGTATTCCTGCAGCGCAGGAGCCGTATCGGTGTCCTTTAGTGTAGACGGTGTAAAAAAATGCACGTTCCCAAACACCAGGAATGAGTGTCCTGCTATCGTTACATCAGGGGTTACACATGTGTATGCTTTGAGTTATGTAAACGATGCGGGAGTCCTTAGCAGGCCGAGCGGGACGATCACGCATTGAGGATGGAAGCATGATGCCAGGGGGCTGCCAGGCCCCCGGCATCAGCCCATGGAGGTGTCGATATGAAAGTTGCGAAACTGCTCCTTACTCTGTCATGCCTTAGCGCCCTGCTGTGCGGCTGCCAGGAAGTCCCGGAAGGCGTGAAGGAGAACATGGAAGAGTACGGAGAGAACCAGCAGAAGAAGGAATCAGAGATCACATACTGTTCTATTGAAGAGCTGCGGAATGCGGAGATCCCGGACATTGACACGGGCAGCATCCGGCTGCCGGAGAGCGTGGACTTCTCCGACGTGGAGGGGGCGGCGCTGCTGCACTTGTCCTGCTATAAGGATTTTACGAAGGAAAGCAACGTGGAAAAGTATGCGGAATTGTTTGGCGTAGACAAGGACGGCTTTGTGGAGGGTATTACGGACATTACCTATGGCAAGACGAAAAAGTATGAGAACAAGGAAGATCAGGAATACGTATGCCTATTGAAGAGCGGCGGCCTGGTGCATATGGGCGGCTGGGCATACGGGGAGGGTTTGGTTCCCGGCATATATGAGAAGGGATACGACCTGAGGAAGGACGATATCACGGACGTGGAGGTGGAGCTTAGGGACGGCGCGGCCAATCTGTCGGAACTCTGCGGCGAGACGGAAGCGTGGCTGGAGGAGAATATGCCCATGGAGGGGCTGCGCCAGCAGGTCGCGAACGTGGTCGTCCGAAGGCCGGAGGGGGAAGAAGGGACGGCGCGGCGGGTAGCCATGTGCGTGGAGTACGACTATCAGGGGATCCATTTCAACAACCACACGAATGGGAGGATGGAAAAGGAAGAGGGAGGATATGAAGAAAAGCTTGTGACGGAAAGTGCCTTTACCATGCTGGACTTCGATACGCGGGGCATCCCGCAGTTTTACTCCCGGAACGAGGGGTTTGGGGTTGACGGTGCGGAGCCGCTGGAGCAGGTGGTCAGCTTTGAGAGCGCGGTGCGGATCCTGAGTGAGAAGATATCGGGGTTCGGGGTGTTCCACATAACGGACGTCCTGCCGCTGTACGACCTCTACCCGGATTTTGACGCCGGAGTGGAGGGGCGGAAGATCGAGGCGAGGCCGGTCTACGCCTTCCTGGTGGAGCAGAAAGGGGAAAAGAGAAACGAGACGTTTGGTCTTGTAAAACCTGGGTGGAACCGATATTTCTTTTTTGTGGACATGGAGACGGGGGAGCTGACGACGAACCTGGAGCTGAAGTGAAGCGGGGAAGCATGATGCCGGGGGCTGCCAGGCCCCCGGCATCAGCCCATGGAGGTGTCGATATGAGAGTTGCGAAACTGCTCCTTACCCTGTCATGCCTTAGCGTCCTGCTGTGCGGCTGCCAGGAAGTCCCGGAAGGCGTGAAGGAGAACATGGAAGAGTACGGGGAGAACCAGCAGAAGGAGGAGTCCGAGATCATATACTGCTCCATCGAGGAGCTGCGGAAGGCGGAAATCCCGGACATTGACACAGGCAGCATCCGGCTGCCGGAGAGCGTGGACTTCTCCGACGTGGAGGGGGCGGCACTGCTGCACTTGTCCTGCTATAAGGATTTTACGAAGGAAAGCAACGTGGAAAAGTATGCGGAATTGTTTGGCGTAGACAAGGACGGCTTTGTGGAGGGTATTACGGACATTACCTATGGCAAGACGAAAAAGTATGAGAACAAGGAAGATCAGGAATACGTATGCCTATTGAAGAGCGGCGGCCTGGTGCATATGGGCGGCTGGGCATACGGGGAGGGTTTGGTTCCCGGCATATATGAGAAGGGATACGACCTGAGGAAGGACGATATCACGGACGTGGAGGTGGAGCTTAGGGACGGCGCGGCCAATCTGTCGGAACTCTGCGGCGAGACGGAAGCGTGGCTGGAGGAGAATATGCCCATGGAGGGGCTGCGCCAGCAGGTCGCGAACGTGGTCGTCCGAAGGCCGGAGGGGGAAGAAGGGACGGCGCGGCGGGTAGCCATGTGCGTGGAGTACGACTATCAGGGGATCCATTTCAACAACCACACGAATGGGAGGATGGAAAAGGAAGAGGGAGGATATGAAGAAAAGCTTGTGACGGAAAGTGCCTTTACCATGCTGGACTTCGATACGCGGGGCATCCCGCAGTTTTACTCCCGGAACGAGGGGTTTGGGGTTGACGGTGCGGAGCCGCTGGAGCAGGTGGTCAGCTTTGAGAGCGCGGTGCGGATCCTGAGTGAGAAGATATCGGGGTTCGGGGTGTTCCACATAACGGACGTCCTGCCGCTGTACGACCTCTACCCGGATTTTGACGCCGGAGTGGAGGGGCGGAAGATCGAGGCGAGGCCGGTCTACGCCTTCCTGGTGGAGCAGAAAGGGGAAAAGAGAAACGAGACGTTTGGCCTTGTAAAACCTGGGTGGAACCGATATTTCTTTTTTGTGGACATGGAGACGGGGGAGCTGACGACGAACCTGGAGATGAAGTGAGGAGGATGATATGAGGGTAAAAAAGAAAATGCCATATTATGTTTTTGGGATGGCGGCAATTGTTGTCGTGGCCTTGTTTGGATCGGTGCAATATATGGAATTGAAGGTCACAGTGATCGAGGCGGCCGTAAAGCTCCCGAAAGAGCTGCGGGAGCCGTTTACCTTGGGGGACGCATGGGGGACGGTCCAGTCCATGGGGATGAGCCTCCTTTTGCCGATAGCGGCGGCGATCCCGTCGGCCTCTTATATCTATGAGGAGATCACGGGCCGATTTTATATGGATGTGGAACTGCGGAAAGGGAAGAATCGCTATGCGTATTCCCATTTCCTCTATGCCGTATTGAGCGGAGGCGCGGTCGTGGCGGCTGGGCTGCTTGCCTATGCCTTTTTGGCAGGCTGTATTTTCCCGGCCAGCGTGGAGGTCGATGGGATGGCGCTTGGGGCGAGCCTGCAGGAAACCGTGACAGGGAGGATCCTGCCGGATTTCCTGTATTTGGACGTATATGGGATGGCGATGTCCGCGCTGGCGGCGATGCTGGTCTTTTTGTACCCCAAGCTGTATTTTGACCTTAGCATACTGTTTGTCATGGCGCATATGATGTTGAATGTGACATGGCAGATCATAGGGGGTCAGGACATCCTGTGTCCGGCGGCGATATTGGCGGCCCTGGCGGTTCTTTACGGGCCCGTGTGGAAGATAAAAAGCAGGCATATGTGAGGGAGGGGTCAGAATGAAAGAAAAGAAAGCGGAAAAGAAGGACGCCAGCGGGAAGGGCGTCCTGCTGGTGGCGAGGAGCGAATACATAAAATGGCTGGCAAGCCCGCGGATCATCTTGTTTGCCATTGCGTTCCTGCCGATTTATGATACGCTTACCCGGGGGCTGATCCAGATGTCGGAGGAGATGGAAAGCCCTTTGAACATCCTGGAGCCCAGCATTGCGGCGGTAAACTCATGGCTGGGGCTTTTGCTCCTGGGCATTTCCTACATGGCGCTCATGTCCCCGTTCCCAACGGCGGACGGAAATATGTTTTTTTATGTGTCGCGCATGGGGAAAAAGGCCTGGATCCAGGGCGAGATGCTGTTCCAGGCCATGGCGGCGGTCACGTACAGCCTGGTCACGGCCGTCGTGATAGCCGTGCCTGTGGCGGGACGGTCGTTCTTTGCCAACGGGTGGAGCCTTGCGGTGACGGATTATAGCGAGCTTTACGGAGGGAAGGGAGGAGGGCTGGAGGTCATCCAGCCGAACTTGTATTTCCAAATGTCTCCGTTCCGCGCGTTTCTGTTCTCGTATGGGCTGTTTGCCTTGTTCCTGATGTTCTGCGGGATGGCGTTTTTGTGGGGCTGCCTGTGCCAGAAGAGGCTCTTGGCGTTCTATCTCCTGGCGCTGCATATCGCGGTGGGGTGCATATTGGCGACGATACGGACAGCGGGCATGTGGCTGTTCCCGGTGAACCATGCGTATTTGTCGGTGCATTATTGGAGGTATTACAGGGAGTACGCCTTCCCGCCGTGGGCGTCCGTGGGGATCCTGCTGGCACTGGTCGCGCTGATGGCGGCGGCCCTGTTCCGGAAAGCGAGGAACGTGAGCCTGGACATGATAGGCGGGGAAGTGTTGAAGTGACGCAGCCGCTGCAGAAGGATGGCGGCAGATGTGTAAAATGGAAGTGGAAGAATCGTGGCAGCCAAGAGAAGCCGCAGCGGAAGGATGAGGCTGCTGTGGAAAAAGGTTATGGGAAAATCGTGGCAGCCAAGAGAAGCTGCAGCGGAAGGATGGCCGTTGCTGTGCAAAATGGAAGTGGAAGAATCGTGGCAGCCAAGAGAAGCCGCAGCGGAAGGATGGCGGCTATGGAAATCGGGAAGATGGGAGGTATCGGGCGTGATTGAGGTTAAGGATGTGTCATTGACGCTGAGCAAGCGTCAGATTTTGGATCATGTGTCCCTTCAGGTGGGACAGGGCGAGGCCGTCGGGCTTGTAGGCGGCAACGGATCGGGGAAGACGATGCTGATGAAATGCATCTGCGGCTTCCAAACGGCGTTCACCGGGGAGATCGAAGTGTTTGGGGAAAAGATCGGGAAAGAAGCGGAGTTCCCCAAAAGCACAGGGTTCATCATTGAGACCCCGGGGTTCATGCCATATATGAGCGGTTACGAGAACCTGAAAGTTTTGGCGGACATCCATAAGAAGATCGGGAAAGAGGAAATCTTTGCGTATATGAGGCTGGTTGGGCTGGATCCGAAAGATCGGAAGAAAGTGAGGAAATATTCCCTTGGCATGAGGCAGCGGCTTGGAATCGCCCAGGCTCTGATGGAAGAGCCGGAGGCACTGATCTTGGACGAGCCGTTCAACGGGCTGGACAAAGGGATGGCGGAAAAGATGCGGGACGTGCTTCTCGCGGAAAAGAAGAAAGGGAAGGCCATTCTCCTGGCCTCGCACAATGAGAAGGATATCGAGTACATCTGCGGCCGCACTTACGAGCTGGACGCGGGAAAAGTCGTGAGCGAGCGGGAAGCGAAGGGAACGGTTACAGGATAATTAGCAGCCAGGCCACAATGTCATGATGTTGGGGGTTGTCAGGTAAAGTGTGTAAATTTTTTTGATTTTTTTCGGTGGTCTATTCATGGCCGCCGATATTTGTCTATTGATGCTGGGGTCAAACCATGGAATGATCCATGCCTGATCTCCCCACCGACTTTGAAAATTTAATGATTTACAGTGGTGGGCAGGCTCTATTTGCGAAGCAAATTTACAAATGAGCCTGCGAAGTTACGGTTCGCTGGTCAACCAGCGAACTGTAACAATTTCCCCATCTAGTTTCTGCGCGTGGGGGATCGGTTTTCCTTGTATTGTGAAATTTTTCGGGGTATAATAAGGGCAAACATGAGGAGGGGGATGTCAGGATGG